>DASUIC010000170.1:0-5556 GCA_036273215.1 Sphingomicrobium sp. | reverse complement strand
ATCCTCGAGAAGGAGCGGCCGGACGCGGTGCTTCCGACCATGGGCGGGCAGACGGCGCTGAACACCGCGCTCGCGCTGTACAAGGACGGGACTCTCGACCGCCTCGGAATCGAGCTGATCGGCGCCAATGCGGAGGCGATCGAGAAGGCCGAGGACCGGCTCAAGTTCCGCGAGGCGATGGACCGGATCGGGCTCGAAAGCCCGCGCTCGGTGATCGCCCACACGCTCGACGAGGCGCTGGCGGCGCTGGAGACGGTGGGACTGCCGGCCATCATCCGCCCGAGCTTCACGCTCGGCGGGACCGGCGGGGGAATCGCCTACAACCGCGACGAGTTCGTCCAGATCGTAAGCGGCGGGCTCGAGGCCAGCCCGACGACCGAAGTGCTGATCGAGGAATCGGTGCTTGGCTGGAAGGAATATGAGATGGAGGTCGTGCGCGACCGCGCCGACAACGCCATCATCATTTGCTCGATCGAGAACGTCGACCCGATGGGCGTGCACACCGGCGACAGCATCACCGTCGCCCCGGCGCTGACTCTGACCGACAAGGAATATCAGCGCATGCGTTCGGCGAGCATCGCCGTGCTCCGGGAAATCGGCGTCGAAACAGGCGGTTCCAACGTCCAGTTCGCGGTCGATCCGAAGACCGGCCGGATGGTCGTGATCGAGATGAACCCGCGCGTGTCGCGCTCGTCGGCGCTGGCGTCGAAGGCGACCGGGTTCCCGATCGCCAAGGTCGCGGCGCGGCTGGCGGTCGGCTACACGCTCGACGAGATCGCCAACGACATCACCGGCGGAGCGACCCCCGCGAGCTTCGAGCCGACGATCGACTATGTCGTGACCAAGATCCCGCGCTTCGCATTCGAGAAATTCCGCGGGGCGGAGCCGTTGCTGTCGACGTCGATGAAGTCGGTCGGCGAGGTGATGGCGATCGGCCGAAGCTTCGCCGAGAGCCTTCAGAAGGCGCTTCGGGGACTCGAGATCGGCCTCACCGGACTCGACCGCGTGCGGGAGATGGAGAGCGCCGATCCGAGCGAGATCGAGCGGGTGCTGGCGCGGCCAACGCCGGACCGGCTGCTGGTCGCGGCCGAGGCACTTCGGCAGGGCTTCACGGTCGAGCGGATCAATGAGATCGCGCACTTCGATCCGTGGTTTTTGAAGCGGTTGGAAGAGATTGTTCGGGCCGAGGAGCAGGTCCGCCTCGAAGGCTTGCCGAGCGACACACGCGGAATGCAGCGGCTGAAGGCGATGGGCTTTTCCGATGCCCGCTTGGCGCAGCTGGCGCTTCGCTCCGCCCATATCGACCGCGAAATGGGCGAGGCGGTCGCGGCGGGCGGCGGCGGCACGGTGCACAGCGCCGTCCGACGGATGACCGGCGGGATCACCGAAGGCGAGGTGCGCGAGCATCGGCTTCGGCTCGGAGTGCGACCGGTGTTCAAGCGCATCGACAGCTGCGCAGCCGAGTTCGATGCAGCCACGCCCTATCTCTATTCGACCTACGAGGCTCCGCTGTTCGGTGAGCCCGTGGACGAGGCCGAGGTCTCCGACCGTCGCAAGGTGATGATCCTCGGCGGCGGGCCGAACCGGATCGGGCAGGGGATCGAGTTCGATTATTGCTGTTGCCATGCCGCCTTCGCCCTCGGCCGTGACCGCAATGGGCAGAAGGGCGCCGGGTTTGAAGTCATCATGGTCAATTGCAACCCCGAGACCGTCTCAACCGACCCCGACACCTCGGACCGGCTCTATTTCGAGCCGCTGACGACCGAGGACGTGCTCGAGATCGTCCGTCGCGAGCAGGAGAAGGGCGAGTTGCTCGGCGTGATCGTCCAGCTTGGCGGCCAGACTCCGCTCAAGCTCGCGGCCGAGTTGCAGGCGGCGGGAGTGCCGATCCTCGGCACCTCGCCCGACAGCATCGACCTTGCCGAGGACCGGGAGCGATTCGCGGCGCTGGTGCAGCGGCTCGACCTCAAGCAGCCGGCGAACGGAATCGCCCGCAGCCGCGAAGAGGCGCTACGGGTGGCCGAACGGATCGGCTATCCGGTGCTGCTCAGGCCCTCCTACGTCCTCGGCGGCAGGGGCATGGAGGTGATCGACGGGCCGCAGCAGCTCGAACATTATATCGCGACCGCAGTTCAGGTGTCTGGCCGGAGCCCGGTGCTGATCGACCGCTACCTTCGTGACGCCATCGAGGTCGACGTCGACGCGATCTGCGACGGGAGCGACGTCGCGGTCTGCGGCGTTCTCCAGCATATCGAAGAGGCGGGGGTGCATTCGGGCGACAGCGCCTGCTCGATCCCGCCGCGCAGCCTCGAGCCTGAAATCGTGGGGGAGATCGAGCGGCAGACCCGCGCGCTTGCCCTCGCGCTCGGCGTCAAGGGGCTGATGAACGTCCAGTTCGCGGTCAAGGATGGCGAGGTCTATCTGATCGAAGTCAACCCGCGCGCCAGTCGGACCGTGCCGTTCGTGGCCAAGGCGACCGGCAAGCCGGTCGCCAAATATGCGGCACGAGTCATGGCGGGCGAGCCGCTCGGCGGTCTGGGCGAGATCGGCCGCGACCTCGACTATATCGCGGTCAAGGGTCCGGTGTTCCCCTTCG
Source organism: Sphingomicrobium sp. (assembly GCA_036273215.1). GTDB lineage: Bacteria > Pseudomonadota > Alphaproteobacteria > Sphingomonadales > Sphingomonadaceae > Sphingomicrobium. The sequence continues at coordinate 2,960 of DASUIC010000170.1, read as the reverse complement.
CGCGTTTTCCCGGCACCGACCCGGTGCTCGGACCGGAAATGAAGAGCACCGGCGAAGTCATGGGAATCGACATGGATTTCGACATCGCCTTCGCCAAGGCTCTGCTCGGGGCGGGAATGATCCTGCCGCAGGGCGGGACCGCGTTCGTGTCGGTCAAGGATTCTGACAAGGAGCATATCGTCCCGGCGGTCGAGAAGCTGGTCGAGCTCGGTTTTGCGATCATCGCCACCGCCGGCACCGCGGCGCACCTGCAGGCCAAGGGGCTGCCCGTCGAAGTCGTCAACAAGGTCGCGCAGGGGCGGCCGCACATCGTGGACAAGCTTCTAGACGGCGATGTCGCCCTCGTGTTCAACACGACCGAGGGATGGCAGTCGCTGAAGGACAGCCACTCGATCCGCACCACCACACTTCAGAAGCGCGTGCCTTATTTCACCACGGCCGCGGCGAGCCTTGCGGCGGCCCGCGCCATCGAGGCGGTTCGGGGCCACGCGCTTGAAGTCGCGTCCCTTCAATCCTATTATTCCGCGCCTTAAGAGACAGCTTCCACCGACAATCTGCCTCCTGATGCGGGCTTCGCGGCACGCCGGGGCAGGGTTTTGAAAAGGGTTTGGACATGGCCACTGTCGAAAAGGTGCCGATGCTCGAAGAGGGCTACCGCAAGCTCAACGACGAGCTTCGGCGGCTCAAGGGCGAACGGCCGGAGATCGTGGAGTCGATCGAAGCGGCGCGTGCGCACGGCGACCTCAGCGAGAACGCCGAATATCATGCCGCGAAGGAGCGCCAGGGGCAGATCGAGGCGACCATCGCCGACCTCGAGGATCGCCTCAGCCGGGCGATGGTGATTGACCCCACGACGCTGTCTGGAGACAAGGTCGTGTTCGGGGCGACGGTGACGCTCACCGACGAAGACGACAAGAAAGTGAAGTACCAGCTTGTCGGGCAGGCCGAGGCCGACGCCAAGGACGGGCGCATCAGCTACAATTCGCCGCTGGGGCGGGCTCTGATCGGCCGGCAAAAGGGCGATGAGGTCGAGGTCTCGACCCCGTCCGGCGACCGCTACTACGAGATCAAGAAGATCGAGTTCATCTGAGCGGTCCGATGGATCGCCTGATTAAAAGCGCGACCTATATCATCGCGGCGATCACCGCGGCTGCGTGGCTGATCGCCGTCGCGATCGGCGCGAGCGATCAGGCGGCGCTGTCGATGGGCTTCATCCCGGCGCGGCTCAGCGGGCTGCAGATGCCGTGGGCCGCGGTGCCAGCATTCCTGACGCCCTTGAGCGCGACCCTGGTTCATTCGGGCCTCATCCACATCGGTTTTAACCTGCTGATCTTCATCTGGTGCGGGACCCAGGTCGAGCGAGTGCTCGGGCGGACCGGCCTGATCGTCCTCTACCTCATCGGCGCCTATGCGGCGGCGGCGGCGCAATGGGCCGTCGCGCCTACCTCGACGGTGCCGATGATCGGCGCCAGCGGGGCGATCAGCGCCGTCATCGGCGCGTTCGCGCTGAGCTTCGGGAGGGCCAAGCGGGTGACCAATTCGCCTGCGCTCAACCGCTGGATCAACGCGCTCTGGCTGCTGGTCGCGTGGATCGTGCTCCAGCTGATGATGGGCTGGCTCGGCGGCCAGCAGGGCTTTCTCCTCGCCACGCCCGCACACATGGGCGGATTTGCCGCGGGTCTGCTCCTCCAGCGGCCTTTGCTGTTGTGGAGGTATAGGAAGGCGTGAGCGCTCCGGCATTCCCTTTCCGCTACACGGCCGGCCGCCAGGGGAGCAAAGGCGGCCCGGTCGGTGCGCCAGCCGAGAAGTGTTGCTTGCGCAGACGACTCTCCAGTCCGTCGTGGACCGAACGCACGGTCAAAGTGACGCGCCCGCGCATTTGCTTTCCGCGCTCGCGATCCGGGCCGGGGTCCATGCAACTCGACGGCGACTTTCGCGCGCTCGAATATCCTCGCCATCGAAATTGACGGCCACGGGCGCGGTATCGAAGAGTCTTCGGTCATCAAGCGCAGGCAGGTTGATTACGCCGAGCAAGCTGTCGCCATCGCGCCAGGTAGCCGCGATCCAGACGCCGCAGCGGTCGCAAACATGGAAATCGGTGATGTTCAGGCCGAAGCGATATGGCTTCGGTGGATCTGCAGGAAGATAGACGCAGAAGCTTCCATCCGGATCCGAGATCGCCATCGCGCGGTGGCGCTCACAAAAGCCGCATCCATCTTCTCGCGGCACGAGGCTGTGGGGATCTCGGCCCGTGGAAAATTCCAGCCTCAGGCGACCACAGTGGCAGCGGCCTTCGAAAGTCCTCATGGCTATCAGCTCGCAGGCTTCAGGATGAATTGATTTTCTGACGAGAAGAAAATTTCCACAAGTTCATTATCTGAACTATGATCATGCTAACTGCGCACGATCCCGCTCGCTGCGGCGCAGCCGCGAGAGCTGCTCGAGGAGGTTCGATGTTCGATGATCTGCCCGCCCTCGTGGAGTTCGCCCGCGCGGGGTCCATAGTCGGCGCCGCCGATCGTCTGTGCCGGACGCCGTCGGCGATCACCCGGCAACTGCAGAGGCTGGAGGATGCATTGGGCGCCGAGTTGCTTGACCGCTCGGTCAAGCCGCCACGCCTGAACGCGCTGGGCTCCAGGGTTCTCGAACAGGCGCGAGATTTGCTGCAGCGGACCGAGGCGCTGAAATCTCTTACTTCGAGCGACACCGAACCTCACGGCCTACTGCGCATCGGCCTCACCCATCCCTTGGCGGTGGGGCCGCTTACCGTGCCCATTCAGGCGCTGACGGAAAAGTACCCTCAGCTCAGATTGCAGCTCTCAAGCGAAGGTCCACTGTTTAGCCGGCTGCTCGCTGGTGAACTCGACGTTGCGGTCGTTGCTTTACCCGTCGGAAGAAGTGCGCCTGCGCCACTCTTGACGAATATCGTTGCGACGGATCGCGTGGAGATCGTTCAAGGC
>DASUIC010000169.1:0-27161 GCA_036273215.1 Sphingomicrobium sp. | reverse complement strand
CCGCGTCGGCGGTGGATGCGCACCGAAGCAAATCGGGCGGCCGCTCCCGTTGGGAAGCGCCGCCCGACTCGCAATTCTTCACTGTGCCTACGGTGTACCTGATGAGCGTGACGCTGTCAAGCACTTTTTTCCCAAATAGGTTTGCTTTCTCCTTCTCCCACTCGCGGAAGAGGGCTAGGGGTGAGGGCGCGTCTTGAACCTGAAGTGCTATATTAGCCACCCACACGGGCAGGAGATTGCGATGTCCCGATTTCACCTTGGCGCAGCGGCCGCGTTGTCGCTGCTCGCCGCAGCGCCCGCTGCTGCCCAGCCAGCCCAATACGTCGTCCAGATCTACAGCTTCGGATTCTCCCCGCAGCCGATCCACCTGGCGGCCGGACGGCCGGTGACCCTGACCTTCGCCAACAGCTCGGGAAGCAGCCACGACTTCACGGCAGTCGCCTTCTTCGGCCGGTCGAGGCTCATCGCCGGAGCCGCGCCCGGCGGCAGGGTCGAGCTCAGGCCGCACGAGACCAGGACCATCACGCTCATCCCCGCCCCCGGAACTTACGAGGCGCACTGCAGCCATTTCCTCCACACCCAAATGGGCATGAGCGACACGATCGTCGTGCAGTAAGTCGCCGAGCATAGGCAGCAGCCGTTTCCCCTTACCACTTCCGGGGCTTGTGAAACGTTCCGGTTGCGTCCTGCATCTGTGTCGGGAACTGAGCCTTCGCCAGTGCGCTCGGGCCGAACTGCCGAACGTAGTCCGCTAGTGGCCGAAGCGCCCCGCTGATGCGCGTCTTTTTCGGACCGACCAGCGCTATTTTCTTCCCGAACCGGCTTCGTACCAACCGAATGGGCTCCTTCAGATCACTATCATTGCTGATGATCACCGCAACGTCGAAGATGTTGTCAAAGGCGTCGATCAGAAGGTGCGTTGCAAAGTTGACGTCTGAGCCCTTCTCCTCGGTCTTCATCACCCGCACCGGCCTGTAGCGCCCGGCCTTCCATGCGGCTGCATCAGGCATAGTGATTTCATGCGTCAGAAAATGCCCGAAGTGGATTTCGATCTCGGGAACGGTGGCAAGAGCCCGCAAATAGGTCTGCTGACGTTGCGGCTGGTCAGGGTCGTGCGGGCGTGCGCTTACCTGAGCGGTGAAGTAGCGGACCTTTTCGATGCGGTTTCGCGGCAGGACGTTTTGTACGAGCGCATGGACATCGAGCCACTTGTACGGACTGCCCTTCAGGCAGGCGTAGAAAAGGTTGTAGCCGTCAACATAAACGCGAGTGCGCACTTACGATGCCCCAAAAAGCAACGGCGGCCACGAAGGGCCGCCGCGCGCCCCGGCACCGAAGCACCGAGGGAGATCTGAGCCCCAGATAAGGCAATTTGTCCGGAAGTCAACCACCGGTCGACCAACGCAACTCACCATATCGGTTACCTGCCTGTTAGAGCAGCCTTCCCGCTCGCGACCTCGATTAACGCTACACGCTTGTGATTATCACCTTGCCGCGAGAATCGGTCGAGAAGGTGCTGCAGACTCATATGGACTCCTTGACACAGTTGATTGAGAAATCCTGCCTCGTCCATAGAGCATTCAGACGTCAGCCGGAGCCAAGGCCAACAGCAGCAAGCGAAGACTGCCGGCCACACGCCGCTCAGTGTCCAGCAGCCAAATGCCAGCCATGGCCAGGCAGGCCAGAGCTGCCCCGCCGCCCACGAAACGGGTTTCAGTTGCAATGACCTGTCCGCAGCCGCCAATGTTCGACAAGGCAACGCCGCGGAGCGGTTTAATAATCTCGCCGTCGGTGAGATCGGCGTCGGAATTATCACCGCATTCGTTGCTGCTCTCGCTGCCAGATGGGCGAAGAAGGCCGCCGAAGCAGGAGCGAATAGCTACAGGGCTTTTGTCGCAGCAGAGGACGCGAGTTTGTCTGTAGAATTCTCGGAAGGAGCGATCACCGAATCTTTTGTGAACGGGAAGAAAGTGGGGGAGTGCTATGGGCTCGGCGTTGTCATCACAAATATTGGTCGGTCTACTGCCCGCGTTCATTGTTACTCTGTCGCCGAAGAATCAGGAACAACATTACCCTGTCGATAAGACGCTGAAGCGGGATGAAAGCTATGTCACGCATGTAGGAATTGATCTGGACGCCATTGGACCATTCGAGCTGCGGGTAGGATACAGCAGTCCGATATAAGGCCTGCCGCTACTCTGATCTGCGAGTTGCCAACTTTGGAAGCAGCTTAAGCCGCATGCTCGGACTAGAGCCAAGGTGATCAGAACGCAGATTATTGAGGGCAGGTGATCCAAAAGAAAAGGGCCGCCCGAAAGCGGCCCTTCACCTTGGCGCCTTTGCTCTCAGACCATATGTTCCGAGTGGCCATAGACGAGGATCGTCATGTAGCCCTGGTGTTCGGGTCCACGCGGGGCGCTGGCCTGGAATTTCTCGGCCGAGGCTTCGTCGCAGCCGTAGCCGGGCTGCAGCTCGCCCGAAGTGGCTACGACCTTGCAGTTGCGGACTTCGCCGCGCCCGTCGATCGCAAGCGCCATCATCTGGCCGCCGAGCAACGTGTCGCCGACCTGCATGTCGGCTTTCACCGGCGATGGGCCCGGCGTGAACCGGCGTTCGAACGTGATCCGGGTGACTTCGCCCTTTGACGAAGCCGAGGAGGCTTCGCTCATCGCCGCGACGCTGGTGCCCACGTCGCAGTCCGTGGACGCGCCCTTGAGGCTCGACTGGTAGAGGCAGGATTGCGGTTTTCCGTCGCCCGAGACGGTGACCGTCACCTTTTCCCACCACGCCGCGTTGGAGAGGAGGGAGTCGGGCGAACTTTCCGTCTTGACCGATTGGACGGTAGCTACGGGTTTGACCGAACGAGCCGTGGGGGCCGGATGGGTCGGGGTGGCCGATGCGCTTGCCGTTACGACGCCGGCCGTCGAGGCGAGGATGAGAGCGGCGATCCTGAGCACTTGCAAACTCCTTCGCGCCCGCCATCGGGGTCCCCGCAAAGTCGTACTTTGCGGGGTGCTCCCCGCCGCTCCAACGGCTCGATTGCCGTCGCCACCTGCCCGCCCAACGCGCAGGCGAACTTTGGTTTCCGTCTATTCGACGAACGGCAGCGCGCGTCTCGTGCGCCGCGCGCCGGAGTACCGCTGCGCCGCGCCGAAAGCCCGTCAGGCGGCCGCGGGCCGGCCAATCGTGCGCAGCGCGTGGATTTTGGTGATCACTCCGACAATCACAAGAAGCCCGACGCCGAGCAGGCTGTCGAACGGGTCTTCGTAGACGATCGCTCCGACGATCAAGGCGTTGACCGTAAATCCGAGCACGGCGGGAAGCGGGAACAAAGGCATTTTGAACGGCCGCTCGAGGTGGGGCTCGCGAACGCGCATCGCGATCGCGGCCAGGTCGGTGACCGCCGGGACCCCGATCAGGAACGGAGCGCCGATGGCAATCAGCCGCTCGTAACTTCCGGTCGAGGCGAGGAAGGCCGCGATCGCCGTCGAGGTGAGCAGCGCGAGGCGCGGCGTTCCTGATTTCGACACTCGAGTCAGGAACGACGGCAGGATTGCGTTGCGCGCCATGGCGAACACGATCCGGCTGACGAACATCACCATGAGGTTGCAGATCGTCACGACGGCGAGGATCGCGAGCACCGTGATCACCTTGCCGCTGACCGGGCCGAGCACCGCGGCGGTCGCGTCCGCGACCGGAAGGTTCGACGCGGCGATCTGGTCCCGGCTGAGAACGTGGAACAGGGCTCCGTTCAAGGCCAGGTAGATGAGGATGACGAGCCCAATCCCGCCGAACGTCACGCGGACGATGTTGCGTTCGGGCTGGCACATCTCCTCGCTGCAATAGACCGCGGCGTTCCACCCGCCGTAGGTGATCGCGACCGCCCGCATGGCGATGCCGATCGCAGCGACGGTCAGCAGCGGCGGGAGGGCGTGGACGAGGCTTGGAGCCGCGCCGGTGCGAGCGGGCGTCAGCCACAGGACAAAGACGAGCAGGCTGAGTCCGACACCCTTCAGCGCCGTCCCGACGATCTGGCTTCGTCCCGACGTCCGCGTGCCCGTCCAGTTGATCGCGCCGAGAATCGCGATGAGTAGGACCGCGAGGGCGCCGGTGGGAAGGGTCGCCGCGATCCCCAGCCGCTGCGCATATTCGGCGAACACGACCGAGACGTAGGACATGCCGAGGATGTAATTGAGCGCATCGGCCCAGCCGAGCATCGCCCCCGCGGTCGGGCCGAACGCGCGGGCGGCGAAGACATAAGGGCCCCCGCTTCGCGGCACCGACGCGCCGAGCTCGACCGTGGCGCAGGCGTCGATCAGGATCAGGAGGCCGCCCGCCGCCCAGGCGCCGAGCACCCATGCCTCGCTCGGAAGCGCTCCGGCGACGATCCCGGGGGTGCGCATGATCCCCTGGCCGACGATGCCGCCGACGACGACCGCGAGGCCGAAGCCGATCCCGAGGATTCGCAGGAGCTCGCCGCTGGCGCCTTCATGCCTTGTCGCCATGCTGTCCCCTCCGGTGCCCCGCCAAGCGAAAGAAGGGCTCGGCATATCAGACGTGCGCAGGGCCAGCGAGGGGTAGGCGTTGCCGCAAAAGAAATGGGGGCCGGCATTGCTGCCAGCCCCCACTGCGCCGAGCGAAGGATATGCCGGTGTTCGTAACCTGGTCCGCTTAAACCCGAAGGCCCAGCCTGACCCGCTCTCGATCCTGGCTCACCAGCTCAGGCGTCGCTTTCCATCCGACCGCTCCCCCTTGCGGAGAGCCCGACCGACCTACTCGACTGCGCCGCCCGAAAGCTCGCCGGTCTTTCGACCCGTCCGGCCTGTCCATGAAGATTCCAATTCCGAAGAACTGCAACCTTCCGGCCAAAGCCGTCCGATGTTCCGCGGCCCTTCTTGGGGAGACCGCTCCTGTGTCCCGCTTCGCTCACCGAGATCCCGTGAAGGACCCCAGGAGCCGCGTCGCACAAGAGGCAATTTCCTCTTCCGGCGCCTCTTCCCGGCTGGCCCCGGAAGGAGCCGAAGCTCTTCCCATTGCCTGCCGGCGGAGATCGGTTCTTCTGCCCCTTCCTCGCCCGTTCCGCCGTCGCCGGCTTTCCGGGGAGACTGGGACTTCCGCCCCGATCACAGGAGTCACCATGCTCTCCCGCCCCGAGTCGGGGAAGCGAAAAATATGGGACCAAGCCTGTGGATAACGGGGATATCGGGAACAAGCGTCGGAACCTTCTTCGATTGCCCAAAATCCGGGCCCGAACGACCCGCCCGCTCAGAAAATCGCCAGCCAGGTTGCAGTGTACGCCATGTCCAATAGGCTCAGCACAACCACCGCCTCATGGATCCGCAGCCGCTTCGTGAAGATCAGCGCCGCGTAAGCGATGAGGGAGAGGAGATTGTCCCACTCCTGCCCCAGATAAGCGCGCGCAATCTGCATTGGGCTGGAATGGCCGCGAGCGACGATTCCGGCGATCTCCCCTCTGAACTCCACGAGCATCACCAGGCTGAGACCGATGAACGCCAGCACCCAGATGTGCCCGGCATTTCGAACATACCAGGCCTTCAGGTCGAGACCGTCTTGCACGGTCTCGTCCGGCAGGACGGCGGCGGCCAGGAGGAAGAGAGCGATCGCCGAGAGAAGGGTCGGGATGAAGGCGCCCATGGATAGGGAGCGAAGCCCTGCGAAGGACCAGTAGGTGCCCCACCAGAAATTGACGATCACCAGCAGCATGTAGAAGGCGAGCGCCGGCACGAGCCAATACCATTTGACCCGAGCGTCGACCCGGATCAGCCGATGGAAGCTGATCAGCAGGTCCGCGACGGCCAAGCCGATGATGATCGAGATGAATACGCTGACAAATTCGCGTACCGTCATGCGATCCTCCCCGCCCGTCGGCAGACCCATATCACAGAGGTGAAGGCGGTTGTTGCAAAGCCTTGCGTTCTCTACCTGTTCGAGAGTGCCCGAATCCCCTGCTCCTAACCCTGAAGCTGCCTATCTGCAGGGCCTGAACCCGCCCCAGCGCGAGGCGGTGCTGACGACCGAGGGCCCGGTGCTGGTCCTTGCCGGAGCGGGCACCGGCAAGACCGCAGCGCTTACCGCCCGCCTTGCTCATCTGATCGCCACTCGACGCGCATGGCCGAGCCAGATTCTCAGCGTCACCTTCACCAACAAGGCCGCGCGTGAAATGCGCGAGCGGGTCGGCGCGCTCTCCGGCGGTGCGCTCGAGGGAATGCCGTGGCTCGGCACCTTCCATTCGGTCGCCGCGCGGATGCTCCGCAGCCACGCCGAGCTCGTGGGGCTTCAGTCGAACTTCACCATCCTCGACACCGACGACCAGCTCCGTGTCTTGAAGCAGCTGATCCAGGCGGCAAACCTCGACGAGAAGCGCTGGCCCGCGCGCCAGCTCGCAGCCCTGATCGATCGGTGGAAGAACCGCGGCTGGACTCCGGCGCAGGTCGACGCCGGCGAATCCGAGGCGTTCGCCGCCGGCCGCGGCGCCGAGCTCTACGCGCAATATCAGGACCGGCTGAAGACTCTAAACACCTGCGACTTCGGCGACCTGCTGCTCCACATGCTGGTCATCTTCCGCACCCACGCCGACGTGCTCGACGGCTATCGGAATCGCTTCCGCTACATTCTCGTCGACGAATATCAGGACACCAACCAAGGGCAGTATGAATGGCTGAAACTGCTTGCCGAGCCGCGCCGCAACCTGTGCTGCGTCGGCGACGATGACCAGTCGATCTACTCCTGGCGCGGCGCGGAGGTCGCGAACATCCTTCGCTTCGAGCATGATTTTCCAGGCGCAAAGATCGTCCGGCTCGAACAGAATTACCGCTCGACGAGCCACATCCTCGCGGCCGCCGACGGCCTCATCGCGCACAACGCCGGTCGCCTCGGCAAGACCCTGTGGACGGACGCCGGCAACGGCAACAAGGTCCGGGTCATCGGCATCTGGGATGGCCCCGAGGAGGCGCGGCGCGTCGGCGAAGAAGCGGAAGCGCACATGCGCAGCGGCGGGAGCCTCGACGACATCGCGATCCTCGTCCGCGCCCAGTTCCAGACCCGCGAGTTCGAGGAGCGATTCATCGCGATCGGGCTGCCGTATCAGATCATCGGGGGCTTCCGCTTCTATGAGCGCGCCGAGATTCGCCACGCGATCGCCTACCTTCGCCTGATCGTCCAACCCGCCGACGACCTCGCGTTCGAGCGGATCGTCAACACGCCCAAACGCGGCCTCGGCGACAAGGCGCTCGCCACCATCCACCGCCATGCTCGGGCAACCCAGCAGCCCCTGCTCCTCGCCGCGGCCGCGCTCGTCGGCACCGACGAGCTGACGCCGCAGGCCCGCCGAAGCCTCGCGAACTTCGTCGCGGACACCGGGCGGTGGCGCGGAATGCTCGCAAGCTCCGCCCTGTCGCGCAGCGATGGGGAGGGGGACCGCTCGCCGCAGGCGAGTGGTGGAGGGGTTCCCCATCCCGAGCTCGCCCGCATCGTCCTCGAAGAATCGGGCTACACCGCCATGCTCCAGGCCGACCGCTCGGCCGAAAGCGCCGGTCGCCTCGAGAATCTCGCCGAGCTCACGCGCGCGATGGAGGAATATGAGACTCTCCAGGCGTTCCTTGAGCACGTCAGCCTGGTGATGGACAATGACGAATCCCGGCAGGGCGACCGGGTGACGATCATGACCATTCACGCCGCCAAGGGCCTCGAGTTCGACATCGTCTATCTGCCGGGCTGGGAAGAAGGCGTGTTCCCGTCGCAGCGCTCGATGGACGAAGGCGGGCTCGCCAGCCTCGAGGAGGAACGCCGGCTCGCTTATGTCGCCATCACGCGTGCCCGGCGCCGCTGCACGATCCTCCACGCCGCGAACCGCCGGATCTACGGCCAATGGACCAGCAGCATCCCGAGCCGCTTCCTCGCCGAGCTGCCCAAGACCGAAATCGAGGAAGAGACCACGATGACCGGCGGCGAAAGCCTGTGGCGCGCACAATGGAGCGAGCGCGCCGACCCCTTCGCCCACGTCGCCCGCCCGACCCGCGGCCCCGGCTGGCAGCGGGCCGTGCGCACGGCGGAACCCTCCCCCCTTAGCGGGGGAGGGTCGGCGCGAAGCGCCGGGGAGAGGGGGCGATGGGACAGTCCGCCGCCGCTAGAAGTCAGAGCCTCGGCGGTAAGCCTCGGCAACCAGGGCCGCGCCGACCTCGCGCTCGGCCAGCGCGTATTCCACGGCAAGTTCGGCTACGGCACCATCGCCGCAATCGAAGGCAACAAGCTCGAAATCGACTTCGAGCACGCCGGTCGTAAGAAGGTGCTCGACTCCTTTGTCAGCGCCGGCTGATCGCACTCGCAGGATCGCGGTCAATGTCGGGACCGCTGGCTGGACGATCCCGCGCCAGAACGCTGAGGAATTTCCTATCGAAGGGTCCTCGCTCGAACGCTACGCGCAGCGGCTCCCCGTTGTCGAGATCAACAGCTCCTTTCATCGGCCGCACCGCTCGTCGACGTGGGAGCGATGGCGCGACAGCGTGCCGGAGAGCTTCCGCTTCTCGGTCAAGCTTCCCAGAACGATCACGCATCATGCCAAGCTGGTCGACTGTTCCGACCTCCTCCAGCGGTTCCTCGATCAGGTCCATCTGCTCGGAGACAAGCTCGGAGTATTGCTCGTGCAGCTGCCGCCCAAGCTCGAGTTCGACCCCCAAACAGCAGCCTCTTTCTTCGCCGAGCTGAGGAGCCGGTCTCCGGCGCTTGTCGCATGCGAGCCGCGCAATCCGAGCTGGTTCTCGAGCGAAGTGAGCGCGCTTCTGGAACGGCAACATATCGCCCGAGTGGCCGCCGACCCGGCGGTCTCAGAAGAGGCAATGTTCCCAGGCGGCTGGCCAGGGCTGCGGTACTGGCGTTTCCACGGGTCCCCTGCGATCTACCGATCCAGCTACCTGGAGTGCATCCCTCAGATGAGCGGCCTTATCGAGCTATTTGCTGAAGATGCGTACAGCTGGTGCATTTTCGACAACACCGCCTCATCCGCAGCACTCTCTGATGCGCTTTCGATGGCCCGGCAGTTCAAGGAGAGGAAGTGGGGCGCTTCACCAGCCCGCGAACCCACGGGATGATCGAGGTCCAGCTCAGCTCCTCGAGCAATTCGATTCCGGCGAGCATCTGGCGTTTCCAGATCAGTTCGCCTGAAGGAATATTCAGTCCTTCAACGTAGGTGGACACGTACGCGCCGACATCCGGCATCACCTCGCCTTCGATCTGAAGCCCGCGCGCCGAGATGTTGCGCAGGGTCGCAGGCCAGAACTGGCCGGCGCACTTCAAATGGACGGTGCAGCGCAGCTCGAGCCGCGGCATGGTCCGCCGCTCGCGCGCCTGGCTGACCAGCTTGCGGTTGAGCAAGGCAATCACGTCGATGCTGTCGTCGAAACGGATTCCGAGCTCCCGGCCCTCTGTCCAGGCCACCTTGCCAGATGCTCGATGACCTGTCGGCAGCTCGACCGAGGCGACTTCGCCGAGCGCCGCCTTCGCCCCGCTCGTGACGGTGACTCCAAGCGCGCTGATCTTGCGGATCGAACAGGCGAGCCGCGAACCGGAAACGGTGATCGCTCCGGGGTCGAACGGCCCCTTCTCGCCGGCGGACCACGAGTCCTCGGGCCATGGGAGCTGGTCTCCCACGACGATGGTCGTGACTGAGGGGGCGTCAGTCATTGCTCATCCGGCACGTCGCCCCGGTCTTGCGCCCCGCGGCACTAACAAGTCGCTAACGAAACCCCGCCGGGCAGTGTGATGGCAAAGGCCCGGAGATGCCGCTAGTGCGGCGCGACCGAAGCCTTCGTCCGGAGTGCCGACCATGAAAATGTTGATCGCGTTCATCATCGGTCTGATCGCCGCTCCGATCATCTTCGCGCTCGTGGGAATCGCGGGCTGGCTGCCCAGCGACGCCGCGTCGAATCCGCCCGGGTGGGAGAGCTCGATCGGAATGCGTGCGCTGGACGCGTCGCTCGAGAAGCGCTCGGGAGGGCTGACAAACCCGGTTCAGCCGAACGATGCTGCCGCGTCGGCGGCGGGCAAGAAACTCTACGCCGATAATTGCGCCGGCTGCCACGGCGACGCCAAAGGCCCAAGCGACTGGGGCGCCAAGGGCCTCTACCCGCGTGCCCCGCAGTTCTTCCAGGAGGGGTCGGACGTCTCGCCGCGGGAGGCGTTCGCCGCAATCCACGGCGGCGTCCGCTATTCGGGAATGGGCGCGTGGAAGGATCAGCTGAACGACCAGCAGATCTGGCAAGTGGCGAACTTCGTCGCCCATATTCAAGCACCGGGCGGGAAGAAAATGGACATGGACCGCGATTGAGCAGGGAATGGGGGCGGCCCGCAAATGCTGCGGACCGCCCTTCCGTCTTAGCTCTTGTCGGCCGAGTAGCTGAATTTGGACCCGTTCTCCTTGTTTTCGCTGACGACATTCAACTTGCCGTCACTGCCGACGGTGAAGGTCGTGACGGATACCACCTTGCCCCCGCGCTTGTCGGTTTCCTGGTAGCTGCCGTCCGACAGCTTTTTGACCGAGGCTGTCGTACCGGCGACGTCGCCTTTGATGGGCGTGTCGCTGCCGTCGAGCTTCGCATCATAGCTGGATCCCGAGGGCGAGCTCATGTGAAGCATGTCGTCATCGGTCTTGAAGGTGGTGGTAAGCGTCTCGGCGTTGACGTTCTGCGCCTTGGCCGGTTTCCACGAGCCGGAAATCGCATGGGCTCCGGCGGGCGCCGGTGCGACGCGAGTTTCGTCGACGTGGCCCGTCGACGGCGGCCCGCTCGGATTGGTCATGTCCTTGAAATCGATCCCTAGCGTATTGCCGTCTGCCGAAACCTTGAGAGTCGCACCGCCGGTATCGCGGCCCTTCAGCTTGTTTTCCTGCTGAACCGTCTTGTCGTCGACCACTTTGATTGAAACCTGGTCGACATAAGGATTCCCGGCAATGGGATGGAATGCACCGTCCGCCGGTACCGACCATGGCGGGGTGCAGCTCTTGCAATCATATTTGCCGTTCTGCAGCAGATATTGTTCGGGCTTCTGATCCCACTTGGCAGTCGTCACGTCGGCCTTCCACGTGCCGTCGATCGAATTGGCAGCTGCAGCCGGCGTGCTTGCGTTTTCGGTTGCGGCGCCATTTCCAGTCGCCGACTGCTTGCAGCCGGAAATGGCCAGCATCGAAGTTGCGGCGAGCGCCGCAATCATGATCTTGTTCATCTTAAGAGCCCCCTGTCTCGCGCCACACCGCCACAATCGGCGGGTTCACGCGCTGCCTGCCCCGTCACGAGAGACTTCACTGCGCGACGGTGTCGGCAGGAGCGGAAGCTAATCATGCGGGCGATCAGGAATCAACAAGTTCCGCCGAACGCGAAATTAATAACGGGCGAGCCGGGCGAACGATCGTCGCCCACTTGCCAATGATGACAGTCAATTTCCACCTGTGCATGGCGCGGTCCCAACACCGGAGCGGTAACCGCAAAGCACCGATCCCCACTCTGGTTCATGATTCTGACGACCAGCGGCGAAGCGACCGAAGCGTGTTGATAACCTCGGTCTCGAAGGAACCCGACTCGGGTCCGGTGCATTTTCGCGGCAAAAGTCAATAGATAAATTCAGGTGTGAAATGAAGAAGCTAGCCATTGCGCTGGCGCTGACGGGTTCGTGCGTATTTGCGACTACCGTTGCGGTTACGCCGGCGTCCGCGCTGGAAACTTACGAAGCGAAAATGCAGGCCAGCGACGCAGCCAGCCAGGCGCGCGTCGACATGATGGACGCGTTCGGACCGAAGACTTTGAAGCCCGGTCAATATCTCTGGCGCGACGTGCCGGACAGCGCCGGGCCGGAGCGGGTCGTGATCAGCCTGTCCGATCAGATGGCCTACGTGTACCGCGGCGACAGCCTGATGGGCGTGACGACGATCTCGAGCGGCCGCGACAGCAAACCGACCCCGGACGGCATTTTCTCGATCATCAACAAGACGCCGATGTACCGGTCGAAGAAGTACGACAACGCGCCGATGCCGTTCGCCGAGTTCTTCGATCCGCACGGGATCGCGCTTCACGCGGGCTACGTCGGCCATGAGCCCAACAGTCACGGCTGCGTGCATTTGCCCGCCGCCTTCGCGAAGAAGCTCTACTCGATCACCGAAATCGGCACCCCGGTCATCATCGGCGCGTAGCTGCCGGAGGGGCGCGCCCCCCAGGGCGTCCCCGAGTAGCGTTCAGGTGTCTTGCCCGGGACTCCGCGTGCCGCCAGGCGATTCGTTGCCCTCCTCTTCGAGCGGCACGCCGCCGCCAATTGCCGGATCGTTCGCCCGGGTGCCGGAGCCGACGTGCGTGCCAGCCCCGGTGCCGAGCGCCTCACCGATGGTCGGTGCGTGCGGCCGATCCCCCTCGCCATATTCAAGCGCTGGAGTTTCATCGTGATCGTCGCTGTCGCCGAGCGCGGCCGTTTCCAGGGCCGCTTCATCCTCGGTATGGTCCAAGCCGATTTCTTCGCCCGAAGGCCGCCCCTCGCCTGCTCGCGTGCCGCCACCGGCAGCGCCGCCAGTGCCTCCCAACGGCTTCTCTTCTTCTTCGGCGACTCCAAAGCCGCCGATTCCGCCGCCATGCCCCGCTTCGCCGGTCACCATCTGGTTTCTCCTTCCATCTGGAAGGGGAACGCACCGGCCAGGCCCTCGTGCCGCGACTCGGCGGGCCGCCGGAAGATCTGAATAACTGTTCAGAAGCGAAACAACTTTTCAGCTTTGTCAACAGGTTTTTTGAACCCGTCGCGCGTCCGGGCGTTGTGGGGTTCAGGTGGGCTCGCAAGAGCCTGGTAAGATTAGAGAGTACATAGCCGTGAAAAGACGGATGCTGGCCAGTGCCGCCTGTGCGGCGCTTACGTTCGTTTGTGCGCCCGCTTCTGGCGCGACAAGCCCCGAAATCACCATGTCGTCGCCTGCCGCCTTTTCGGCGAATCAGGCAGTCGATTCCTTTTATGCATCGCGTCACGGCGCACCGCTGTGGCTGCGAGCCGGAGCCGACAGCTCCGCCGCGCGAGAATTGATCGGAGTGCTCGAACGGGCGCCGCTCGACGGCCTCGATAGCGGTCCGGCAATCGCGGCCGAGGCGAAGACCCTGATGAGCCGCGCTCAAATGGGCGACTCCGCCGCCCTCGCCTCTGCCGACCGGCTGCTGTCCACCGGATGGGTGCTTTACGCCGAGGCGGTTCAACGGCCGCCGTCGGGCGTCATCTATGCCGATCAGTGGGTGAGGCCACGCCAACAGTCGCCGCTTCAGATCCTGACCCAGGCGGCGCAGGCGCCCTCGCTTGCCGCCTACGTCCGCAAGGTGTCCGAAGTGAACCCGCTTTATGCGCAGCTCCGCGATACGGCGTGGAGCCAGATGCAGAGCAACGGCGGCCAGGTCGACCCACGGGTTCTGACCAGCCTCGACCGGGTTCGCGAACACCCGTTCCAGAAGCGCTATGTCATCGTCGATACGGCGGCTGCGCGGCTCTACATGATCGAGGACGGGCAGATCGCCGGCTCGATGAAAGTCATCGTCGGCAAGGCGGCGCCGGGGACGCAAACTCCGATGCTCGCAAGCACCATCTATTATGCGACGCTCAATCCCTATTGGCACGTGTCGCCGGAGCTCGTCCGCACGCTGATCGCGCAGAATGTGCTCGACAAGGGTCTCGGCTATCTCAAGACTCAGGGCTACCAGGTCATGCCGGCGGATCCGAACGACGACACGTTGCTCGATCCGGCAAAGGTCGACTGGCATGCCGTGGCGGACGGCCAGCTTCAGGTGCGGGTGCGCGAGTTGCCGGGCCCCGCCAACTCGATGGGCCGGATCAAGTTCGGTTTCCCGAACAAATGGGACATCTACCTCCACGACACGCCGGTGAAGGCGCTGTTCGCCCAGGACGACCGCGATCTCAGCCACGGCTGCATCCGCCTTCAGGATGCCGAGCGGCTCGGCGCATGGATGCTCGGGCGCGACCCCAGGGCCGATTCGCGCGATCCGGAGCTGAACGTGCCGCTGCCGACTCCGGTGCCGATCTACGTCACCTACCTGACCGCGCAGGTGAACGGCGGACAGCTGAGCTACGTCGACGACATCTACGGTCTCGACCAGGCGGCTGAGGTCGCAGCGCTTCGCTAACTCAAGCCTCCCCCCTTGTGGGGGAGGTTGGTGGGGGGGGTTGGTGGGGGGGCCGGCGTCTGCCGGCCAAAGGTATCTTTATCGGCGGAGCAGATCGCTTACGCGCTCTACTCCGCGCCCCACCCAACCCTCCCCACAAGGGGAGGGCTTGGTTCGGCCTTAAACCGACACTTCGTCCATCGTCTTGAGCTTCGGCTTGGGCAGGCCTTCGGCCTTGTACTTCTCGGTCAGCTCCGATTTGCGCTGCTCGAGCTGCTTGCCGAGCGATTCCATGTCGAGATCGGACTTGCGTGCCTGGGCGAAGATGCCGTTGGGACCTTCTTCTTCCTTGATGTGATGCTCGATTTCTTCCTGAAGCACGTGCACCTTCGTGTCGAAGAACTCATCGTCCGCGCCCTCTTCGGCCTCGATCTCGGCGACCAGAAGCTTGGCCGCGTCATGCTCGACATAGCCTTCCTTCAATTCGTCTTCCTCGACCTTGCCTTCGCAGGCCGGATAGAAAATCTGCTCCTCGAGCTCGAAATGGACCGACAGAGCGAGGCAGATGTGCCGCGCCAGCTTCTCCTTGCGACCGTCACCCTTGGCCTCCTCAAATTCCTTGAACAGCTTCTCCGCCTCGCGGTGATCCTCCTTCAGAAGCGTGATCGCATCGTTGCTCGCCATCGGGTCCTCTCCTGTGATTGCACCAGTCGAAACAAAGCGCTGCGGTTGGAGGTTCCTGCCGAACCATGCGGCATCGAACCGTCACGATCCCCGCCTCCCCCGGCATCGACTGGAAGGGCATCGGCTATCTCTTCTCGATCGCCGGAGTCCTGCTGATGGGCGCCGAAGCGATCCCCAAGCCGACCGATCCATGGTGGTACTGGCCCGCGCTCGCCGGCGGCATCGTCACGTCGATCATAGGTTTTGGCTTGCGCTATATGGCGCATCTCAAAGAGCGCCGCGAAATGGCCGAAGTGAAGAAGGAAGCAGCGAGCAGCTAACGGCCAGTATCGGCGCTATCGCCGCTGTCACTGGTTTCATTGTCGGCCGCGGCAATAGACTCCGCCGGAGTCTTGTCGATCTCCATCCAGTCGCGGAACGGCAGGTGATAGATCATGTCCATCACCTCGAACTCGACGCCTCCCGGCTGCCAGGTGTCGCTGTTCCACAGCGCAACCACGCCGCTCTTTTTCTGGGGATCGAACAGGATCAGTGAGCGATAGCCTTTGATCCCGCCGCGATGGCCGACGATCTGGTGCCCCGCATAATCATAGCTTCGCCAGCCGTAGCCGTACCAGGCGGTGCCGAGCCGTTCGAGGAACTTGCGCATTCTGGCGCGCTCGGTCGGCGTTTTGACATAGCGGCCGTGGATCGTGCTCAACACTTTGGCGTCGATGACGTCGGGCATCTCGCCCATCTGCGCCTCCATCCACAGCGCCATGTCCTTGATGTCGCTGTTGATCCCGGCCGCACCTGGAACCTTGTAATAAGTGTCCACCATCGGCCACGGGCGCCTTCCCGAACTGTGCGGCCGGGCCCAGCTCTTGTTCGATTCGAGGCCCTCGAGTGAAACGCTTCCGCTCGTCATCCCGATAGGATTGAAGAGCATCCGCTTGACGGCCTGCTCATAGGACATGTGCGTGATCCGCGAGACGATCTCGCTCGACGCGTCGTAGGCGACGTTCTGATAGTCCCAGCAGGTCCCAGGCGCGCACACCGCGTTGAGCGCGCCGAGCTGCGTCCTGAGGAAGCTCGGGTCCTCACCTTCTTCGAGCTTATTGGCGTAGGCATCGCGGTAAATGCCGAGACGATGGGAGAGCAGGTCGCCCACTGTCGCCAGATGCTCGTTGCCGTTCGGGAGCTTGAGGTCGGGCGCATAGTTCGCGACCGGCCCGCTGATGTTGATCTTCCCCTGTTCGGCGAGCTTGGCGACCATCGTCGCGGCAAGGCCCTTCGAACAGGAAGCCCAGCGGAACACCGTTTCCGGAGTCACCGGGTCGCCCGAGCCTTCGAGAGTCTCGCCATATCCCTTGAGGAAGGTGATGCGGCCGTTCTCCACCACGCCTACAGCAAGGCCGACCATCACGGGCTTCTTCATCAGCTGCTGGAGACGCGCGTCGAGGAGGCGGTAATCGACGTCGCGCCGCGACTGCGTCGATAGCGATGCGAGCTTCAGGTGCGCTGCGGTGAGCTGGGGGCCCGGTCGCGCCGCCGAATGCGGGCGCATGGCGAGCAGCGACGCTCCCATCGCCAGGACCAGGGCGGCGATCCCGACCTTGTTCGCGGTCTTCACTAGGCTTTTCTCCCCACCCCCAACACTGCTGTGGCGGCGCGGGCGCAGACGCTCAACGCACCCACCCGACACATGCGGTGAACCGACTCTGACTTGCGACGAACCGGCTTATGGCTATGAACGCCGGGCGCCGCGTGACGCACCGCTGGAGGCCGACGGAATGCACTTTCTGAAGACCTTGTTCTGGGTACTCGTGGCGGTGGTCGTCGTTCTCTTCGCGAGCCGCAACTGGGTCCCGGTGACACTGAACCTCTGGGGCGAGATTGAGGCGGATGTGAAACTGCCGCTGCTCCTCGCCTTCGTGTTCCTGATCGGCTTTCTCCCGACGTGGCTGATCTTCCGCGCGCGGATCTGGACGCTCAAGCGCCGGGTGGAGGCGCTTGATCGCAGCCTCTCCTCCACAGCTCCAGCCGAACCGCGCGATGAGGAGGAACCCACCACTTGAACCCGATCTTCGTCGCGCTCGACACGCAGGACGTTCACCGCGCCGCCGCGATCGCGCGGGACGTGAGTGGAATCGCCGCGGGCGTGAAGCTTGGCCTCGAATTCTTCTATGCCAACGGCGAAGAGGGCGTGCTTCGAATTGCCGAGCACGAGACACCAATCTTTCTCGACCTGAAGCTCCACGACATTCCGAACACTGTCGAGAAAGCCGTCCGCGCGATTGCCCATCTCGAACCCGCGATCCTGACCGTCCACGCCGCCGGCGGAAAAGCGATGATGAGCGCCGCCAGGGCCGCTGCTCCGGCTCGAACGAAGGTGGTCGGAGTCACCGTGCTGACGAGTCTCGACAAGACCGATCTCGCAAGCATCGGTGTCAGGAGCTCGCCTGATGCGCAGGTCGAGCGGCTGGCGGCGCTCGCCCGCGAATCCGGCCTCGACGGCATTGTCTGCTCGGGAAGCGAAGTCGCTAAAGCGCGTGCCCAGTGGCCGGAAGGGTTTCTGGTGGTTCCAGGCGTTCGCCCGGTCGGCGGCGACGTTGGGGATCAGAAACGGGTGGTCACGCCCGCGCAGGCGCTTGCCGGCGGCGCTTCGGTTCTCGTCATCGGTCGTCCGATCGCGGCCGCGGCCAATCCACGCCGCGCGATCATGGACATCGCCGCCTCGCTGGCGCAAACGCCCGCCCAAATGAGAGCCGAAAAATGAGTTGGTTGAGCCGGGTCCGAAGCGGAATCCCCTTCCTGCCGAAGCGGCAGACCGCTGAGAACCTGTGGCACAAGTGCGGCAAGTGCGGCTCGATGGTCTTCTCAAAAGAATGGGAAGAGAATTTCAGCGTTTGCCCGCGCTGCAACTTTCATGACCGCATTGGCCCGAAGAAGCGATTCGAGCAATTGTTCGACGCCGCCCAATACGAGATTCTGCCCGCTCCGGAGGTCCGTGAGGACCCGCTCAAGTTCAAGGACAACAAGCGCTACACCGAGCGCCTCAAGACCGCACGGACGGCGACCGACGAGCGCGATGCCCTGGTCAACGCCAAGGGCAAGATCGGCGGCCATCCGGCGGTCATTGGAGTGCAGGACACGGCGTTCATACTCGGTTCGATGGGGACTGCCGTGGGCGCCGCGTTCATCGCCGGGATCGAGCGCGCGATCGCCGACCGCTGTCCGTACATCATCTTCACTGCGGGCGGCGGCGCGCGGATGCAGGAAGGCGCGCTCTCGCTCATGCAATTGCCAAAGACGACAGTGGGCGTTCAGATGCTCCGCGAAGCGGGTCTGCCCTACATCGTCGTTCTGACCGACCCGACGACCGGCGGGATCACCGCGTCCTACGCCATGCTCGGGGACGTGCAGCTGGCCGAACCCGGCGCGCTGATCGGCTTCGCCGGCCAGCGCGTGATCGAACAGACCATTCGCGAGAAACTTCCCGAGGGCTTCCAGCGCGCCGAATATCTGCTTGAGCACGGGATGGTCGACATGGTCGTCTCGCGCGGTGAGCTCAAGGACAGGCTCGCGCTGCTGATTTCCTACCTCTGCCCACAGGCGAAGGAGGCGGCTTGACTAGCCGCTCCTCCCTATCGCGAAGCGATGGGGAGGGGGACCGCTCGAAGAGCGGTGGAGGGGTTTTGGCGCCGGCGCCGGACCCCTCCACCATCGAATCTTCGTTCGACGGCCTCCCTCCCCACGAGCTGCGTTCGTAGGGAGGAGCGATTTGGACTTCGCCCGCTCGGCCAGCCCGCTCGTCCAGGCCCAGCTCGATCGTCTCCCGGCACTCGCGCCGCCGGGAGACCGCCTCGGGCTGGAGCGCATCGCGGCTCTGCTCGATCGTCTTGGCCGCCCGCAGGACCAGCTCCCGCCTGTCTTCCACGTCGCCGGCACCAACGGCAAGGGATCGACCGTCGCCTTCCTTCGCGCGACGCTCGAGGCGAGCGGCCTTCGCGTTCACGTGTTCACCAGCCCTCACCTGGTCCGGTTCAACGAGCGGATCCGGATCGCCGGCGAGCTGATCGACGACGCAAGCCTCGCGGCGCTCCTCGCCGAGGTGCTCGACAAGAGCCACGGCATCGAACCGAGCTTTTTCGAGGTCGTCACCGCGGCGTCGTTCCTCGCATTCGCCCGCACGCCCGCCGACGCCTCCCTGCTGGAGGTCGGCCTCGGCGGCCGTCTCGACGCCACCAACGTCATCGAGCATCCGCTGGTCACGGGAATCGCGAGCGTCGCGCTCGATCACCAGCATTATCTCGGGCCGGACGTCGCATCGATCGCGCGCGAGAAGGCGGGTATCGCGAAACCCGGTGTGCCGCTCGTCAGTGTTGCTCAGGAGCCCGAAGCGGCGACGGCAATTGCGGATGTTGCGCGGGAACGCGGCGCCCCGTTGCTGCTCGAGGGACGCGACTGGAGCATCGACTCCGACCTCCAGCCGGGACTTGCCGGCGTGCACCAGCGGCGGAATGCCGGTCTCGCCTGGGCCATGCTGTCGGCGCGGGACGTGCTGTCGGTGCCCCGATCGACCTTTCTGCACGCGATCGGGGAGGTCCGTTGGCCTGCGCGATTTGAACGACTGCATGACGGCCCCCTCACGAACGGCAAGGCAACCTGGATCGACGGCGCGCACAATGCCGCCGCTGCGGAGGCGCTGGCGGGCATCCTCGCCGAGCGCGGACCGATGCACATCGTCTTGGGAATCCTTGCGA
This sequence comes from Sphingomicrobium sp., assembly GCA_036273215.1. Lineage (GTDB taxonomy): Bacteria > Pseudomonadota > Alphaproteobacteria > Sphingomonadales > Sphingomonadaceae > Sphingomicrobium. Next base: position 7,585 of record DASUIC010000169.1, on the reverse strand, counting down.
ACAAGGATGCCGAGGCCATCGTCGCCGCGCTTCGGCCGCATGCGCTTTCACTGACGTTCGTCCCTGTGCCCGATCACGAACACCACGACCCGGAGGACCTGAAGCGCAAGTTCGGCGGCCGCATGGCGTCTTCGGTTACGCAAGCGCTCGCCGATTTACCCGAACCGCGGCTGGTTGCGGGCTCCCTCTACCTTGCCGGAGCAGTCCTTGCCGCCAATGGCGAGGTGCCGGACTAGCGCGCCGGCTGGCCGCTTTCGGCAAGGGCTTCGGTGGCCTTGGCGTCGATGTCGCGCGGGGCTGCCGCTGCTGCCCGTCTTTGCTCCGCAGCAACGCGCACCCACTCGAGCATGACGAAAAACACGGCGACGAAGCCGATTGCGGCTGTCCAGCGGAAGACCAGGGCATAGCCATATTTATCGAAGGACTCGCCTGCCACGCCGCGGCCGAGCGATCCGACAAGGAAGGTGAGCGACGACAGCAACGCGTACTGCACGGCCGTGAACTTCTTGCTGATGATTCCCGAAAGGTAAGCGACGAACGCCGTGAGCGCGATTCCGATGAACACATTGTCGCAGAAGATCGCGACCAGAAGCCGGATCATCCGCTCGTCGAGTCCGAATACGGAGCCGAGGACATTCAGCCGAAGCAGATGCGAAAAACGATCAATATTGCGACCGCCGTCGGCCAGATCGGCGAACACGAGATTGCCGAGCGGCGTGATCGCGGCGCCGATCAGCACGGTCGGAAACTTGCCGATCTTTGCGAACAGGTAGCCGCCGAGACTGATCCCGACCATCGTCATGATGATCCCGAAAATCTTCGAGGCGAATGCCACCTCGTCCTTCGTGTAATGCAGGTAATCGAGGTAGAACGGGTAAGCGAAGGCGGACCAGATATTGTAGCAGAGCGCATAGGTGAGGATGAAGCCGATGATGATCAGCACGCCCCACCTCAAACGTGCCGACAGCTCGGCCAGCGGCGCGACCAAAGCCCCATAGACGTGGTTCAGCGCAGCGCGAGCGCCGGCCACGTGCGGATGGCCTTCGCGCTGGATGCCTCGGCCATGCGCTTTCAGCCAGTTCACCGAGGCGGAGACGACCAGCGGTACGAAGACCGTTGCGACGATGATCCACGGGCCGACATCGGCGGTGAAATCGGCGACCGAGGGCGGCTTCGTACCGGCCTGCTGCGCGCCAAGCATGGCCGCCATGAAACTGCCGAGCGTTATGATGGCCCATAGCCAGCAGATTCCCACGATCGCCAGAGCGCCGATCCGCACCTGCACACTTAGTTCGCCCGCCTGCTCGAGCGCATGCTCGATGAGGTTCTTCGGCGGCCGCTGCGTATCGGGCGCGGTGATCGCGACGACCATTACGACGACCACGAGCGCGGCCATGATCCAGTAGACAACGCCCCACGGCATTCGCGCCGCGAGGATCAGTGCGATCGCGCCGCCGAGGATCGAGGCAATACGGTAGCCGAACTGGTAGACCGCGGAGAGCAGCTCCACCGTCGTCCGCTCGTCGGCAACGTCGATCCGCCAGGCATCGACCGCGATGTCCTGCGTCGCCGACGAGAAGGCGCCGATCACGGCGAAAATGGCGAACCAGCCGATGGCACTGGCCGGATTGGTCGCACCAAGGCCCACGAAGGCGACGATCAGGCCCGCCTGGCACAGGACGATCCAGCTCGTCCGCCGGCCAAGACCGCCGAGCAGCGGCAAATGGACCCGGTCGACCAGCGGCGACCACAGGAATTTGAACGCGTAGCCGAGGCCGATCCACGACAGCACGCCGATCGTGGCAAGGTTGATCTTCGCGTCGCCGAGCCACGCGTTCAGCGTTCCGATCAGAAGCGCGAACGGGAGCCCCGAGGAAAAGCCGAACGCCAGCATCGTCGCCGACTTGCGCGTGGCGAGCGCCGCCTTGAGCAGCTTCCAACCCTTCGGCCGCTGGCCTGCCATCTGGTCCCCTCCCGTGCGTCCTCAGTTTTCCTGCGAAAGCGGGAATCCAGCCTGAGAAAAGACTGGGCCCCTGCCTCCGCAAGAGCACCTTAATGTGGTTTCACCGGCCGCATAAGCCCGAGCTGAACGGGCCGGCCTCCTACTCGGTCTCACCGACAGCGATGAACAGCTCGACGCCCTTGGGCGGCTTCACTTTCTCGCCCTGGAGATGCCGGTCGACGGCTTCGATCGCCTTGCACAGCTGGCGCTCGGTATAGGGCTTCATCACGCAGCCGACCGCGACCTTCGACGCATCGGCATAGGAGTGACCGGTTGCGAACAGCGTCGGAACTCCGCGCTTCTTGGCCTCGTGCGCAAGCTCGATCCCCGTCCGGTCCTTGCGCAACCGAACGTCGCTAAGGATCAGGTGCACCTCCTCACGGTCGAGAACCGCCAGCGCTTCCTCCATGTCGTCGACCGTGGCGACCACCTCATAGCCTGCATCGCCCAGCATGGTCTCGTTGTCGAACGCGATCAGCGGCTCGTCCTCGACGATGAGGATCCGCTTGACGACTTGCTTGCGTCTCCCGAACAGCATCGGAACTCCACACGATGACTTCGCCACCGCAACGAACGAGCAAGGCTCCAGTGCCCCGCGGCAACAAACATGGCCGCGACGTGTCTGCATCGCCACAGGATGGACAGCGAATCGCCAAGCTGCTCGCCCGCGCGGGCGTCGCCTCGCGCCGCGAGGTCGAGCGGATGATCGCCGAAGGGCGGATCGCCATCAACGGCGAAAAGCTGACGACGCCCGCGACGATCCTGCAGGATTTGAGCGGTGTCACGGTCGACGGCCGGCCGGTGCGCCAGGCCGGCGCGACGCGGCTGTTCCGCTTTTACAAGCCGCAACGGACGATCACCGCCGCGCATGATCCAAAAGGCCGGCCGACGATCTACGATCGGCTTCCGACGGGTCTCCCGCGGCTGATGCCGGTCGGCCGCCTCGATTTCATGACCGAGGGCCTGCTGCTGCTGACCAACGACGGCGAGCTCAAGCGACAGCTCGAGCTTCCGAGAACCGGCATCGTGCGCACGTATCGGGCGCGGGCGTTCGGCTCGGTTAGTCAGGCACAGCTCGAAGATCTCGCGGAGGGGCTCACCATCGAGGGCGTCCGCTACGGCTCGATCAACGCCAATCTGGAACGCCGCACGGGGCGAAACTGCTGGATCGAGCTCAGCCTCACCGAAGGGAAGAACCGCGAAGTACGCCGGGTCCTCGCGCATCTCGGCCTGCAGGTCTCGCGACTGATCCGCACCGCCTATGGCCCATTCACGCTTGAGGGGCTGGAGCCCGGCCGGATCGACGAAGTCGCCTCGCCCGAGCTCGAAGTGTTCAGAAAGGAGCTGAAGCCTTGAAGCTCCTCCCTATCGCGACGCGATGGGGAGCGGGACCATCGAACAAAGATTCGATGGTGGAGGGGTCCGCGGCGCTGGAGAACCCCTCCACCACCGAGCTGTCGCTCGGCGGTCCCCCTCCCCATCCGCTGCGCGCGCAGGGAGGAGCTAGCTGATGCGAATCATCGCCGGCGCCTGGCGCGGGCGGCCGATCGAAGCGCCGCCAGGCCAGTCCACCCGCCCTACCGCCGATCGCCTGCGCGAAACGCTGTTCAACATGCTCGCGAGCCGCCTCGGAAGCTTCGAGGGGCTGCGCGTCACCGATTTGTTCGCCGGAAGCGGCGGGCTCGGCCTCGAAGCGCTGTCGCGCGGCGCCGCTCACGCGACCCTCGTCGAAAGCGATTCCCGAGCGGCCGACATGATCGTGCGCAATGCGGCGAAGCTGGGAGCGTCGGATCGCGTGCAAATTCTGCGCTGCTCAGCGCTTGCTCTTCCGCGATCGGAGCCGTTCGACCTGATCCTCGCCGATCCTCCTTATGGCGAAGGCGCGGGAAGCGCGATCGTCCACTCCGTGGCGAAGGCAGGCTGGCTCGCTGCAGGCGGCTGGATGAGCGTCGAAACCGGCAAAAACGACGAGGTCGATCCCGGTGCATTCACGGTGGAAACCAGCCGGGCGGTCGGCCGCGCTCGGATTACGCTTTTGCGCTCGACTCCTTCGTCGCCTTCCTGATTTCGTCGATCTCGTTGCTCAGGCGCCGTCCGACCGCGGCGGCCGCAGCCTTGCCCGCCGCCTTGACCGCTTTTCCCGCGCGGTTCCGGCGCGAGCTCTCGTCGCCGCTCCGGCTGGTGAAGCCATGTTCGGCGAGCGACGCCAGCGCGGCGGTCGCGGCCACGGCCACCAGGTCGGCGACCAGCGGGCTCTGCAGAAGCTTGATGAACGCCTCGCCCATTGTGTCCTGTGATCCGCTACTCCTGCGGCTTCCGCTGCTCGAAGAGGCGCGGCTCACCGATGTGCCGCTGCTCTTCCTCGAACTCGTCCGGCGGCTCGTGCTCCCGCTCCTGCTCGTCGCCTTCCTGGCCATCGACTGTCTCCTGATTGCTCGCGCTTTCGCATCCTCAACTCACGCGGGGCCGCGCTGTTTCCGGATCAATAATTCATGAACAGCAACAGTTTCACGTCGACTCCAAACCCTTCGGCGCGCTTCTGTTCGACGAAGTTCGCGATTTCGGCGCGAGGCACGAGGTGGACGTGGATGTCCTCATTTTCGTCGCCGCCACCCTCGCCCACCTTCCGAACCCCGTGCGCCCGGACGAGCGTGAAGCCCTCGGACAGCATCCCCGGCGAGGAATAGAATTCACCGAGCCGCTCGACCCGCTCCGCGGTGAAGCCGGTCTCCTCCTCGAGCTCCTTAATCGCTGTGGATTCGATCGTCGCGTTGGGGTCCTCGTCGCCGACCAGTCCCGCCGGTAACTCGACGCAGCGGCAATCCGGCGCGACCCTCGGCTGATCGACCAGAATCATCTTGCCCTCATATTCGGCGAGGATCACGACCGCGCTGATGTCGTTGGCGCGGCTCGCATATTCCCATTTGCCGCGCTTCAGCGCGCGCACATATTTCCCCGCCCACATCAGCTCGGGCGGCGGCAGCTCGTCCAAATTCATAGTTCGATCAGTCTGTCCGGGATCTCGTTCACGTCGGTAGCTGAACGCGGGAAATGCTCCGAAAGCACCGCGCCGATCCGCTCGATCGCCGCACAAATGCCGTCGGCGGGGCGGCCCTGGCGCACGTCCTCGATCAGCGCGTGCATCGCCTCGCCCCAGGTGTGATCGTCGGTCACCTTCAGAATCGCTTCGTCGGCAACGATCTCTGCGCGCCGCTCAGCGAGCGAAAGATAGATCAGGATACCCGTCTTGCCGGTGGTCCGCCCGGCTGCTGACGCCTGGAAGATGGCGATCGCACGCCTGCGCACGCGCCTGTGCTTGGTCGCGCCGGGCGTGAGAAAGAGCCGCAGCGGCCGCCACTTGAGAATCAGCAGCGCGATCGTGAACTTGAGCGCCGCGAGCACCATCAGGAAGGTCAGCAGCTCTCCGAGCGTAGGGTCCGGCTGCCAGCCGCCGAACAGACGGTCGTACCACCAAGTCAGCGCCGTCGGCCGCCACGCAGCCCAGGCCAGCACCGCGAACAACGGCACCAGCGCCCAGTGCAGCGCCACGTCATGATAGGCATCGCTGATCGGGGTCGCGACGGCGACGATCTCGCCGCTCGTCTTGGCCTCGGCTGCGGCAATTGCCGCCGAGACCTTCTCGCGATCGGCGTCCGTCAGATTCACCACGAGCCCGACGCTCCGCCGCCACCGAACGAACCGCCGCCGAACCCGCCGAAGCCTCCGCCGCCTCCACCGAAGCCGCCGCCGCCTCCGCCGCCCCAGCCTCCGCCGCCACGGCCGAGCGCGTTAAGTCCCCACAGCATCACCCACGGGCTGATCCCGCCGCCACGCGTCCGATACCGCCGTCCGTAGCCGCGGCGGAAATGGGACAGGACGACGAAGCCCATGATCATCAGCCAGAAGAAGACCGGCAGGCCTCCTCCGCTGGAATGCTGCCGCTGCTGCTGCGCCTGCTGCGCCGCCGCGATATTCTTCTCGGCCTGGTCGGGGGACAACGACATTTGCTTGATGATCGCGTCCGCGCCGGCTTCGATGCCTCCGCCATAATCGGGCGGATTCTGCTTGAAGTGCGGCAGGATGGCTTCGCGAATGATCAGCCCCGACATCGCATCGGTCATGTAGGCGCCTGCGCCATAGCCCGTCGCGATGTCGACTTTGTGCTCGTTGGGGGCGACGAGGAGCAGGACTCCGTTGTCCTTGCCTTTCTCGCCCAGCCCCCACGCGCGGCCAAGCCGGTAGGCATAATCCTCAACGGGATATCCCTCGAGGCTCTTCACCGTCGCCACCGCGAACGCGCGGCCGGTCTGGGCGTAGAGCGCCTGCGCCTTCGACTGCAGGTCAGCGACCTGTGCCGGAGTCAGGATTCCAGCCTGGTCGACCACCGGCGAACCGTTGTTCGGCGGGAACGTCTGGGCGGCCGCAGGCACGACCATGAACAGCACGGCCAGCAACCACAGGATCGTCATTCCCGCGAAAGCGGGAATCCCGCTTCTTACCTTTGAAGGCAGCGGGACCCCCGCTTTCGCGGGGGTGACGGTGAGAGCAGTCACCTCAGCTGCCGTTGCCGAAGCTGACCGTCGGCGCGTTCTGCGCAGCCGCGGCGGCTTCGAACGGCACCTTCGGCTTGGCGCCGTAGAAGACCTTCGCTCCGATTGCCGAAGGGAAGGTGCGGATCAGCGTATTATACTGCCGCACCGCCTCGTTGTAATCGCGCCGCGACACCTCGATCCGATTCTCGGTTCCTTCGAGCTGGTCCTGAAGCGCCAGGAAATTCTGGTTCGACTTCAAGTCCGGATAGGCTTCCTGGAGCCGCTGCAGCGGAATGATCGCCTGGGTCAAACGGCTCTGCGCGTTGTTGAACGCCTGGACCTTGGCCGGATCGCTGAGGTCCGCGGCGCTCAAATGCACCGCGGTCGCATCGGCGCGCGCCTGGGTCACCTGGACGAGCACGGACTTCTCCTGCTGGGCATAGCCCTTCACGGTCGCAACCAGGTTCGGGATGAGGTCGGAGCGCCGCTGGTAATCGGCCTGGAGATTGCCCCAGGCGGCGTTGACCTGCTCCTCGGCCGTTGGAACGCTGTTGAGCCCGCAGCTCGAAAGGCTGAGCGCGGCGAACAGTGCAAGTGCGGCTCGCTTGAGTGCGAGGCCGGGAGTGAAACGGGCAAGCGCGGTCATTGGAAGTCCCCCTTGGAGCGCGTCACGTGCGGCGATAGGTAGACGCACGGCTGTTGGGTTTCAATATGCTGTTTTACGCAAGCAACACAGCCGCTGTTCGCATTCGTCCCGCAGCGGCGCTAATATCGGCCTGCCGACACAAAAAATGGGGGCCGCGATGCTGAAAGACTTCCGCGCATTCATCGCCAAGGGAAACGTGCTCGATCTCGCCGTCGCCGTGATCATCGGCGCGGCCTTCGCCAAGATCGTCACCAGCCTGACCGACGACATCATCATGCCGATCGTCGGCAGGATTTTCGGCGGCCTCGATTTCTCGAGCCATTTCCTCCTGATGGGCCCGGTCCCCGCGGGGTACCACGGATCGATGAGCGATTATGCCGCGCTCAAGAAGGCCGGAGCGCCGGT
>DASUIC010000168.1:0-35438 GCA_036273215.1 Sphingomicrobium sp. | reverse complement strand
GCTACAACGAGTTCATCCAGTCCCAGAAGGTCAGGGTGATCGACGAAAACGGCGAAAACCTGGGCGTGATGTATACGCGGGAGGCGTTCGAGCAGGCGCAGTCGGTCGGTCTCGACCTCGTCGAGATTTCCCCCAACTCCGATCCGCCGGTCGCCAAGTTCCTCGATATCGGCCGCTACAAGTACGAGGCCCAGAAGAAGGCCAACGAGCAGCGCAAGAAGCAGAAGACGCAGGAGATCAAGGAGATCAAGATGCGTCCGAACATCGACGACCACGACTACGACACCAAGATGAAGAAGGTCGTCGAGTTCCTCGAGGACGGCGACAAGGTGAAGGTCACGATGCGCTTCCGCGGCCGCGAGATGGCGCACGGCGAGCTCGGCATGGCGGTGCTCCGCCGGGTTCAGGAGGAAACGGCGGAGAAGGCCAAGGTCGAAGCGCACCCGCGCATGGAAGGCCGCCAGATGTTGATGGTGCTCGCGCCCAAGTAATGGCGAGCTCCCGCGGATAGGCAAGCATCGTGACTTCGATGGACGGCTACCCCGACTGCTCACCCAAATCGTACCGACGCTCGACCGTGAGGTCGTCCGCAAGCTCGTAAACGATCGGCTTGCCCGTGGGAATTTCGAGGCCGACAATGTCCTCGTCGCTGATGTTCGAGAGATATTTGATGATCCCGCGCAGCGAGTTGCCGTGGGCGACGATCAGCACCCGCTTTCCCGAGCGCAGCGCCGGCTCGATTTCGGCACGGTAATAAGGCAGAGCGCGCGCGATCGTGTCCTTCAGGCTTTCGGTGTGCGGCACCTCGACACCTGCGTAGCGGCGGTCCGAGCGGACCTCGTAAGGACTGTCGTCGGCAAGCGGCGGGGGCGCCACATCGTACGAGCGCCGCCAGATCTTGACCTGCTCGGCGCCGACCTTGTCGACCGTCTCCTGCTTGTTGAGGCCGGTCAGTGCTCCATAGTGCCGCTCGTTCAGCCGCCAGTCCTTCGCGACCGGCAGCCACAGCCGGTCCATTTCATGAAGCGCCAGGTTGGCCGTCCGGACCGCGCGCGTCAGCACGCTGGTGAAGCAGCAATCGAAATCGAACCCGCTCTCGCGAAGCAGCCGCCCGGCAGCGCGCGCCTCGCCGACTCCCGTTTCGGACAGATCGACGTCCCACCAGCCGGTAAAGCGGTTCTCGAGGTTCCACTGCGACTGCCCGTGCCGCAGAAGCACGAGCGTCGGCATCAGGCCGGCTCTTTCACGCGCCTGGCGGAATCGCGCTCGGCCGTCGCTTTCTTCAAATCAGGCAGGATCGCGTGAAGCGCGTCGAGGCAGGCGTAAGCGAGGAATTTCGAACGCTGCGGCGACCAGCCGTAGACTTCGTCGGACAGATTGAAATTGTCCTTGAACGGCATCTCCAAAGTCATCGACACGCAGCCGTAGCGCTCGGCCAGCTGGGTCGTGGACATGCTCATGTTCGCCTGGCCGGGCTTCGGAATTTCATAGCCCTGCTCGCGCTGGAAATCGGGCGAGATTCGTTCGAGAGTCTCGCTGAACAGCTCGAACAGGCGCTGCTGGCGCTGGCTGAACGAGGGGATGCCCTCGAACCCCGCGAGGAAGTTGGCGGGGATGGCCTCGTCGCCATGCACGTCCATGGCGAAGTCGACTCCGGTCTCGTCCATCGCGTTGCGCACGCACAGCACTTCGGGGCTGCGATCGGCTGTCGGCGCATGCCACTCGCGGTTGAGGTTGGCGCCGACCGCGTTGGTCCTGAGGTGCCCCCGGCGCGAGCCGTCGGGGTTCATGTTGGGCACGATCCGGAAGGTGCATTCCTTGCGAAGGACCCGGGCGACGGGATCGTCCTCGTCGGTCAGCTTTTCGAGCGCTCCTTCCATCCACCATTCGGCCATCGATTCGCCGGGGTGCTGGCGGCCGTAGAGCCAGACGTTGAGCGCCCCGTCGCCGATGGTCAGGCAGTCCATGTCCTGGCCGTCGAGGCTTTTTCCCAGCGAGCGATAGGCGACTCCGTCGAGGCCCGCTGTCTGGGTGACGAGATCGTGATGCCGCTCCATCGAATAAGGCGCGAAATAAGCGATCCAGACGATGTCCTGCGGCGGCGTCAGCTTCATTGTCAGCACGCCGTCGGAATAGCTCGTGTCCTGAATCCGCAGCCACTGCTCGCGGTCGAGGCTCATGACGCCTTTGTAGTCCGGCCAGCCGTGCGGATAGGCCGAGCCGGCGCAATTTGTGATCCTCAGCGTGACTTCACGGCCGGCCGCGCCCGAGAGTCGGAAATAGAACCACTGATAGAAGTCGCTCATGTGGTCCTTGACAATTTCGAGATCGGCGCGGTCGCCCTTCTGGTTGACGACGCGGATGTTGCCGGCGTCGAAGGAGTTCGAAATCGTGATGGCCATGGCTTCTGCTCGGATGCTGTTCGAAAAAATCCGGCGCGTGATAGCCGAAATCGGGCCGCCCGCAACCTCGCTCGCTTGGCAGCGAAGCGTCTCGTCGGCTAGCGCGCTCGCATGAGTAAAGTCCCAGTCCTCGTCACCGGCGGCGCCGGTTACATCGGAAGCCATGCGGTCCTCGCGCTGAAGGACGCCGGCTGGACGGCCGCGGTCATTGACGATCTGTCGAACGGCACGCGCTCGGTGGTGCCGGAGGACGTGCCGTTCTTCGAAGGAAATATCTCGGATCGCGCTCTGGTCGACCGAATCCTGCGCGAGCAGAAGATCGGCGCGATCATGCATTTCGCCGGGTCGATCGTGGTTCCTGAATCGGTCGAGCGGCCGCTCAAATATTACGCCAACAACACGCTCGCGAGCCATGCGCTGATCGGCGCCGCGGTTGCCGCAGGCGTCAAGCACATCCTCTTCTCCTCGACGGCCGCGGTCTATGGCGCGCCCGATCGGGTGCCGATCGACGAAAGCGATCCCAAACAGCCGATCAATCCGTACGGCGCGTCCAAGCTGATGACCGAGCGAATGCTCTCCGATGCCTCGGCGGCGCATCCGTTCAACTATGGTGCGCTCCGCTATTTCAACGTCGCCGGAGCGGACCCTGAAGGGCGCACGGGGCAGATCGGCAGGGGCTCGACCCACCTCGTCAAGGTCGCGGTGGAGGCGGCGGTGGGGAAACGCGATCACGTCGCGGTTTACGGGAGCGATTATCAGACGCCGGACGGAACCTGCATCCGCGACTATATCCACGTCGCCGACCTCGCGGCCGCCCATGTGGCCGCGCTCGAATGGCTCGTCGAACATCCCGGCGAGAACCTGGTCATGAACTGCGGTTACGGCCGCGGCCTGTCGGTGCTGGAGGTGCTCGACGCCGTCGACCGCGCCAACGACGCGCCGATCGAACGCATCATGGAAGGCCGCCGCGCGGGCGACCCGCCCGAGCTGGTTGCGGGAAATGCTCGGCTGCTGGAGACTCTCGACTGGCGTCCGAAGTACGCCGACATCGACACGATCGTTGGTGACGCGCTCGCATGGGAGCGCAGGCTGCTCTCGTCTTAGGCTTGGCGCACGAGCGTCGCCGCCGGCTTGCCGAGATGGTCGGCGAGCGCCCTGACGCAGCCCTGATGTTGAGCACGCTGCATTGCCATTGCGGAAAAATCGATGTTCTCGCGCATCGGGTAACCGGAGCCACGCAGCCGGTCGGCCGCCTGCCTCAGCTCGGGCTCCTCACCGTCCGAGGGTGATGCATGCAGGCCGATGATCTGCGCCAGCTCGCGGGCCGTGCTTGCCCCTTCCTCGCGAAGCAGCACCGCGGCGCCGCGGAGCCGGTCGTCGTCGATGCATTGTTCGGCGAGCAGCGCGACGTCGAGGAGCGTTCCGAGCGCGGCGGGCCAGCCGGCGCCGGTGCTGACCGATTGAAAATAGATCAGCGAGGGATGGTTGGAATGGCTCTCGTGGACCGTCGCGCACCAATTGCGGCCTTCCCGAAGCAAGTCGCGAATCTCATCCTGGTTGCCGATTGCGGCGAACCGCTCGAGCAGGGTTACGGCCGACGGCGGCTCGCCCGCGGACGTGTTCAGCTTGATGATCCCGATGTCGCGTTTGGAGACGCTGCTCTGAACCTCGAGCAGATAGGTGACGGCCATGGTCATGACGGCAAGGCCGCAAAAGCCCGCCGCAAGGACGATCCAGCGCCCGAACCCGAGGGCGTTCTCTTCGCTGACGCCGATCGTCACGATCGAGCTTCCGACCATATAGATCGCATCGGGGATACTCCGAAGCACCGGCTGGAAATGCGAGCGGCTGGCATAAGCCATCAGCCCGAATCCGAACGCCAGGAGCGCGATCCAGACGATGAAACAGAGCACGAGCACGAGCGGTGCGAAGGCTCCGGACAGCCCGTGCCGGCGCCCGCGGGCCGCCTTCCACAGGGGCAGCAGGATGAACAGCAACCGTTTCGCCACCTTGAGCGAAGCTCGGCTTCCGCCTGGCACCACCACGGTCTCGAACACGTCGCTCAAGGTAAGTGCGGCGAGGACCAGGCCCACCAGGAAGAGCAGGATGTTGAGAGCCACCGCGGCACAACGGCGAAGCAGCTGGGAAGTGCCGAACGGGCTCCCGCAGCTTGACTTCGGCAAGGCTGCTCTCTAGGTGACCCGCCGGTCCGAAGGACCTTTCCGACAACCAAAAAACACGAGACACGAGCAGGCGCCCGGCCATGAAGATTCGCAATTCGCTAAAATCGCTGAAGTCGCGCCACCGCGACTGCCGGGTCATCCGCCGCCGCGGCCGCACCTACGTCATCAACAAGACGAACCGCCGCTTCAAGGCAAGGCAGGGATAATCTGCTATCCGCCCGGTCATGAGCCGGGCGCATCCGAGCGGCTTTGCCGCTCTGTTCCAGGATTATAAGCGCTACGCGGGGGCGAGGCTGTGGCTAGCGCTCGCAATCATGCTGCTCGCCGCGATCGCGGAAGGATTCGGGCTGCTGATGATCGTCCCGCTGGCCTCGTTCGCCATCGGCCGCGGCGGGTCGGATGTTGCGCGAGTGATTCCCTGGTTTGCACGGATCTCGCCGAATGAGCGGTTCTCAATCGCATTGCTGCTCTTTGTCGGCGCGATGGCCGCGCGGTCTCTCCTGCTCTTTGCGCGCGACCTCCAGACCTCGCGTCTCTCGAACGGCTATGAAGCCTCACTTCGCCTTCGCGCCGCAGCCACCCTCGCCGAGCGCGGGTGGCCGTTCGCGGCGAAGGTTGGACAGGCAGGCATGCAATCGCTTCTGTTGAACGATGTCCCGCGGAGCGTGCAGGCAGTCGTCGAACTGCAGCAGTTCGCCGTGTCAGCCGCGATGCTCCTTGTTCAGCTGATCCTGACCGCCATTCTCGCACCCGTCCTCACCGCAATCGCGGTGGCGATCCTCGCTTCAGGAGCGCTCGCTTCGGCCGGCTGGACGAGACGAGGGGTGCGAAGCGGCGTGGCGATCGTCGAATCCATGGAAGAGAGCGCGAGCGCCGGTTTCCGGCTGCATGCGGGATTAAAGGCCGCGCTCGCACAGGGAACCGTGCCTGCTTTCCTCAACGAATATGGTTCCTCGCTAAGGACGAACGCGGGCCAGTTCGTCCGCTATGCCCGTGACTATTCGGCAGCTCGGCAGCTCGGCATGTTCGGTGCCGCAATTGCCGCCGCAGTGCTGCTGTTCGTTGGCGTACGCCTGCTCGCGACGCCTTTCGCCGTGCTGGTCACCACGCTGGTCCTGTTCGCACGCATGACAGGGCCGGCGCTCAGTCTCCAGCAGTCGGTCCAGCAAATCGCGGCAACAGCTCCAGCATTCGCGGCGATCGAGTCGCGGATCGGAACGCTCCGCCAGCCGAGCGCCGCCGGCCCTGCTTCGCAGCCGCTGAGGTGGACCGAGCTTCGGCTCGATCAGGCCGCGTTCGAACACCAGCCTGGCCTGGGTCTGAAAGACGCGTCCCTGATCGTCCGAAGCGGCGAGTGGGTAGGCATCGCGGGGCCTTCGGGAGCCGGAAAGACGACTCTGATCGACATTGTCGCCGGTCTTCTGCCGGTGGAGCGCGGGTTCGTTACGATCGACGGCGAGCCGCTCGATGGTGAGCTTCTCGACCGTTGGCGGATCGGACTTGCCTATGTGGGGCAGGACGGCGCCGTGTTCGATGATACGATCAGGGCTAATCTGGTTGCCGAAGCATCCGTGGCGGATGATGCCCGCCTGTGGGAGAGCCTGGGAAAGGTTGGATTGACCGAACGCGTCCGCGCCTTCCCGTCGGCACTCGATCAGCGCATCGGCGACCGCGGAAGCCAGCTTTCCGGCGGGGAGCGGCAGCGGCTGGTGATTGCGCGCGCTCTCTTGCGCTGCCCGACCCTGCTGATCCTCGACGAAGCCACCGCCGCGCTCGACGAGGCAAGCGAGGCGCAGCTGTTCGACAGGCTGCGCGGGATCGAGCCGCGGCCCGCAGCCCTTCTGGTGGCACATCGCCGCTCGAGCCTCGGCCATTGCGATTGCGTGGTGTCGATCCAACATGGGGTACTGGAGAAATGCCGCGATTAGAGTGGCTTGCTGCGACGAACCGGTGTCAGCGCAGGTTCAGTAGAGCTATGATAAAGCGACCATGAGGAGTCGTGTAATGAACAGAACCGCCAAAAGAGCGCTGCTGATCGGCGCGGCCGCGATAGTCGCGGCGGCGAGTCTTGCGACCGCGGCTTCGGCGCAGAACCAGCGCCAGGATCAGGCCACACACACGCCCAAGGGCTGGAGCTACGACATCCAGGGCGGGAAGCGCGTGCCGAAGGGCAACCGCCTCACCAATCCCGACGGAAGTTGGAGCGAACAGGTCCGGCAGGGCAACTGCGTCACGACCAAGGCGCATTCAGCCAAGGGCGAGTATAAGGAAACTCGCCAGTGCGACCCGAGCTGAGGCCGATCACTTCACGACGGTAAAGCTGCCTTTCGGCCGCTGTTTGATGACGCAAGCCGGCAGGCCGCTTGCGACGACGTCCTTGCAGTCGCGCACCTGCGCGCTTCCGTCGGGACCGGCGAAGATGGCCCAGTCGCGCGATGTGCCATTCGCGTAAACGCAATGGGCGGTCCACTCGTCGAGATTCTGCCAGATGCCCACATATCCCGCGTCTGTGACGCGCTTGCACACATATCCGGCATCGTAGATCGCGCGTTTGAGACCAATCGCAAGGTTGAAGGCGTCGAGTTGATGGAGCTGCTTCTGCTCCTCGCTGACCACCCGGATGTTCGGCTCCTTCGCCTGCTGCGACTGAGAATTGTTGCACGATGCGAGGACCACGGCAGCAACTGCGAGCAGAGACCGACGAGTCATTCCTTCCTCCTCACTCGGTGTAACGAATGTGGACCCGGGCGGCTGCACCCTTTGCGCGCTCGACCGCCTCCTCAGCGCTTTCGGCCCGCGCCAGCGCAATCCCCATGCGCCGGTTCTTCAGCGTGTTTGGCTTGGCGAAGATCCTAAGATCGACCGGTTTCCTCGGAGCGCCGACCGCGAGCGCCTGATCGATACCTTCGTAGGAGAAGGAGTCGCTTTCGCGGTCGGCGAGGATGACAGCAGATGCCGAAGGGCCGATCAGCTCTATGCCGGGGATCGGCAGTCCGAGGATGGCACGCAAATGCAGCTCGAACTGGTTTGGGAATTGGGACATCAGGGTCACCATGCCCGTGTCGTGCGGCCGCGGACTGAGCTCGGAGAAAATCGCCTGCTCGCCGCGGATGAAGAATTCGACTCCGAAAATGCCGTGGCCGCCGAGCGCCTCAACCACCTTGCGCGCCTGGTATCGGGCGGAGAAGAGGGCGCCTTCGGGAAGAATCGCCGGCTGCCAGCTCTCGCGGTAATCGCCGAGCTCCTGGCGATGTCCGACGGGCGGACAGAAGATCACTCCGTCGCGCGTGGCGACGGTCAGCATCGTGATCTCGCTGTCGAACTTGATCAGCTCCTCGACGATCACGCGCGGCCGGTCGCCCCGCATCTTCTCGACCGCGTGATCCCACGCGGCGCCGACCTCCTCAGCTTTCTTTGCAGTGCTCTGCCCCTTGCCCGAGCTCGACATCACGGGCTTGATGACACAGGGCAGGCCGACTTCACCCGCGGCCGCAATGGCTTCCTCGCGGCTTTCGGCGAAGCGGTATTTGGACGTGACGAGGCCGAGTTGGCGCGCTGCGAAGTCGCGGATTCCGTCGCGATTCATCGTCAGCCGTACGGCTTTGGCGGACGGGGCGACGCGCCAGCCCTCCGCCTCGAGCTCGGTCAGCGTATCGGTGTTGATCGCCTCGATCTCGGGAATGATCACGTCGGGGCGATATTTCTCGACCGCGGCGCGCATCGCCTTGCCGTCGAGCATCGGGAAGACCTCGCGCTCGTCGGAGACCTGCATTCCCGGCGCGTTGGCGTAGCGGTCGCACGCGATCATCCTGCAGCCGAGACGCTTGGCGGCGATCGCGAACTCTCGCCCGAGTTCGCCGGCTCCGAGCAGCATCAGCGTGGCGGTGTGCATGAAGCGGCGATAGCGGCGCGCTCAATGCTCCGCTAGACCGCTGCCAAAGGGAGGGTTCATGCGACGATTGATGCTCGTGATCGCAGCCGCGCTGGTGATTGGCGCCGCGCCCAAGCCGCAGCTGCTAACCCCCAACGACATCGTCGCGCAGGCGCCGGCGATCGCGTGGAAAATGATTCCGGCCGACGAACTGCTGGTCATGGATCTGGCGAACGGAGGCAGGATCGTCATCCAGCTCGCGCCGCGGTTCGCCCCGGTTCACGTGGCGAACATCCAGGCGCTCGCGCGGGCCAGCTATTGGCAGGGCGCAACCGTCTACCGGCTCCAGGACAATTATGTCGCTCAATGGGGCCATAACGATAGCGCCAAGCCGTGGCCGAGCGGCGTCGCCGTCAAGCCGCCGGCGGAATATAGCCGACCGCTCAAGGGCCTTCGCGTGACCCCGCTCGGTTCGCCCGACGACTATGCGCCGGCGGCTGGTTTCGTCGATGGCTGGCCCGTGGCCTACAGCCCAAAGGCAGGCTGGGCCGACCTGACCCATTGCTATGGAAGCGTTGGCGTCGGACGCGATCTCTCGCCGGACACCGGCACCGGCGGCGAGCTGTACGCGGTCATCGGCCAGGCGCCGCGTCAGCTCGACCGCAATATCGCGCTGGTCGGCCGCGTCATCGACGGGATCGACCAATTGAGCTCGCTTCCGCGCGGCACGGGCGACCTCGGCTTCTACAAGGATAAGGCGCAATATGTGCCGATCGCGAGCATTCGCCTGGCGAGCGCGATGTCGCCCGCGGAGCGGCCGTCATACCAATATATGGATACGGCGAGCCCAACTTTCGCGCGCTATCTCCACGTACGCGCGAACCGCCACGACAGCTTCTACATCCGTCCCGCGGGCGGGGTGGATCTGTGCAACGTTCAGGTGCCGGTGAGGAGAACTCCGACGGGCTAGGCCGCCCAGTCGTGGAGCGCGCGGTTCTTGTGCTGGATGGTTGCCGAACCGTTATGCGCTCGCATGCTGGCTTCCGCGAGCGGGAGCGCGGTCGAGCAGAACGCGCACTCCGCCGAAACCCGGCCGATCAGCCACTGGGTCCGTCCGCATCCCGGGCAATGGTTGACCTCATGCTCGCGGTAGACGGCGTGGTAGCCCCGTTCGATGAGCTTCCAGGGATCGCCCGAGGTGACCGGCATCGCAGACCTTCCTTTCGTGCCGCCAACGAGCGAAGTGCGGCGCGGTTTCCGGCACGTAGGTAGGTTTAGCGGTGCGTTCCACAATGGCGCGCGACGAGTTGAGGCTGGGGTCCGGCCAGCGCCCTGAATTAGGTGTCCAGCCCGTCGAGCGAGATTGGCTCGGCGAACTCCGCGCCGAGCTTGTCGCCCGCTGTCCATTTGACGACGGCATTGGCGCGATCGCGGCCGGGAAGCATCAGCCAGACTCGCGACCCGACTTCGAACCTCGCCTCGGCGACGGCCATGAAGCCGCGTTCCGAAATATTAACGACCTTCGCCTCGATGCCGTTCTCGCCAAGCTCGCGCATCTTGGCCTCGAGCTCGACCGGCAGGCGCGGGACTTGCCGACGGTCGCTGTCGTCCTCTGCGATCCTCGCCTTGATCGTCACGAAGTTCATCTCCAGCCGTCAACACTCCGACGGAGTCGCAAACGAGAGACCGATACGCCCGTCCTTCACCCACCTCACCTGTGCCGTAACCACGCCACGGTCAAGAAGCTGCAACGGGAGCCGCTCGCCGATGTTCGGAAGGTGTGGGAAAATGACCATAGCGCCCGAGCCGGAGATGTTGACGAGGCGGACGACGTGCTTGCGGCCGCGGAACTCGAGCACCGCGGTGCTGGAGATTGCGGCATGACGGGCTTCGATGCGCTCGTCGATCCTGCGCTGCTCGGTTCGCGGGATCATCCCGCCGTCGAGAAAGAATCCGGACGCCACTGTACCACCGCCCTCCACACGGACTTCGCAACACTCTCTTATCCATCGCCGCTTAAGGATTGGTTTGCGATCAAGTGAGGTGAAATCGGTGATGTTTGGGCTCGCCGGTCACTGGAATGAAGCTGCGATCATGTGTATGCATTCAATTGGGAATCGTGGGGGGTTATCGTTGGAAATGAGCGGGTTGCTGCGGCCGAGAGGCATGCGTTCGAACATGTTGGTGTTGCTTCTCGGAGCGGCAGCTTTCGCGTCGAGCCCGGCGCTCGCGCAGATCAGGCCGGTCGCTGCGGTTGCGGCCGCTCCTGCTGCGGCGAAGGCGAAGGCTCCCGCACCGAAGAAGCCGGCGCCGGAAGCGCTCGTCCCGGGCAATCCGGACTACGCCCCCGACCAATCGGAGGCGTCCGCTGCAGCACCTGCTCCGGCGCCGCTTCCTCCTGCCGTGTGGGACGTCGCGAACGCCGAGGACCTGCTTCATTACGTCCAGCAGATCGGGGTCGAGGGCCTGAACCCGGAGGACTACAACCCGACGGGCCTCGAAGCCGCGATCGCGAGCGGCAATCCTGCCGTCATGTCCGCGGCGGCGACCGAATCCTTCGACCTCCTATCCTCCGACCTTGCACTCGGCCACGTGAAAAAGCCGGCGAGGATTGACTGGTACCTGGTCGACAAGGACCTCGACGCGGCCAAGCAGGACGCGCTCCTGAGGACCGCGCTCGCGGCGCACGACATCCCGAGCGCGCTCAACGGACTTCTGCCAACGCATCCGCAATATGCGGCGCTGAAGGCCGCGCTTGCGGCAACTCCTGACGATTCGGTCGAGCGCGACCGGATCCGGCTCAACATGGATCGCTGGCGCTGGCTTCCGCGAGACCTCGGCGAAAAATATATCATCGTGAACGTCCCCGGATTCCACGCCACCCTGGTCGAGAACGGCCACAACCGCTGGAAGCAGAAGGCGATCGCGGGCAAGCTGTCGACTCCGACTCCGGAGCTTTCCGCGATGGCCACCGGAGTCATCCTGAATCCGTGGTGGGAAGTACCCAAGAGCATTCAGGGGGAGGCAGCGGGCAAGAAAGGCTTCGTTCCCGTGACGGGGCCGGACGGAGAGATCCAGCGGTGGCGCCAACCACCCGGGCCGACCAATGCGCTGGGCCAGATCAAGTTCGTGATGCCGAATTCACAGGCAATCTACCTTCACGACACCAACGCGCGCAGCCGCTTCAACGATAGCGTGCGCGCGCTCAGCCACGGCTGTATCCGCACGCAGCACATCCTCGACCTCGCGACCCAGCTTCTCGGCGATGACGATGGCACCTGGACGCCCGAGCGGATCCAGGCCGCGCTGGACAGCAAAAAGTCGGTGCAGGCGAGCTTCGTAAAGCCGGTGCCGGTCTATATCGTCTATTTCAGCCAGGCCGCGCTCAACGACGGACGCATCGAGGATTATAAGGACCTATACGGCCGGGACTCGAAAGCAATGACCGCGCTGAACATGAAGGACGGCGGAGCGAGCCTGATTCCGCCGAAGAAGCCGGAAGAGCAAGTTGCCTCTCCGGCCAAGCCCAAGCCGAAGCCGCAGACCAAGCCGGCGGACCAGGTCGCGGCCCGCTAGTCGTCGGGCTTAGTTCCGCTTCTTGGTCGAGCGGTCGAGCATCACGGGATCGATGAACGCGAGCCCGACAAGTCCGTCCTCGGCCCATTTGACCACCGCCGGGACCAGCACTCCACCATCGAAGCGGACGTGAACCTTCGCGCCCGGGGCGAGTTCGGCGGCGCTTTCCCCAAGCGCTCCGCCTTCGGAAATGTTTTGAAGTGCGAAGCTGGCAGGCGAACCGTCGATCAGGAGCTGGAGCTTGCGCGCCTTCACCGGCGTCCGCTCGAAGCGCCGGTGATCCGCCGATGATGCGGACTTCCTTGCGCGCGAGCTGACCGGCGAGGCATCGACGACCGAAGTCTCGGCAAGAGGTACCGCAGTCCCGCAGAAGCCGCATTCGGCGCTGATCCTTCCGATGTACCAGTTGCACCTTCCGCAACCGGGGCAGTGGTTGGATTCGTTCGCGCGATAGACGATGTGATGGCCCCGCGCCGCGAGGCTCGCCGCGAATGATGGCGCAGCTCGCTCGAAAAGCAGAACATCGGACATCGAACGCGCTCCCGCATTGCGCCGGTCACCCGGCATTTGGCAGGAAGGTAAAAGCGACAGATTTCGGAGTGGTTACCGTTCGAAAAGAAAGGGCCGCTCGAGGCGGCCCTTTGATGCTCGTTCCGGTCGGTCTTACGCCAATTTGTCGGCGTAGATCATCCGGCCGCCGGCGAGCTTGCGCATCACCGCATATTGGCTCGTCTTGGGCATCGCGAAGCAGCCTTCCGACCGGCCGAGCTGGCCATGCAGCTGAAGCATTTCGGGCTCGGCGTACCAGGCGTTGTGGATGACGATCGCGCGCGCCTCGGCATTGCTGTTCGACCAGTCGAGGCCGCGGACCCTCAGCGACAGCCCGTATTTGCCGTCATAATAAGCGTCGGTGACATAGGTGCCGCTCGACGTCGCATAGCTTCCGAAATCGTTGCTGAAACGCTCGAGATAACCGGAATGCGCCGGGTCCGAGCCTCGGCCGTGGCACACCAGGTGGCTCTCGACCGCCCCGTTCTGAAGATCGACGACGTGGAACCGCGTTTCGCTCGAGGGCCTTGAAAAATCGACGATCCCGATCGAATCACGCGGGCCGATCTGGTGCTGGTCGAGGGCGGCCTTGGCGCGGGCGAACAGCTGCGGGTCGATTCCGGCGGGTGCGGCAGGGACCTGCGGCTGTGCCGGCGCGTAAGGGCTGGGCTGAGGCGAGCCAAGGGGCTGCTGGGGCATGAGGATGCCCGGAAGCGCCTGCGACATGGCCGCAGAAGAGAGCACGACGCCGGCGGCGCCAGCGGCGCCAAGACGTAGAATTTCTCTCCGGTTCAACGACATTCATCCCTCCGCTCTCAAGGCCATTTCTTTATCATTCAGAGGGTTAATGGCCGATAACCCATGAGTTCAGGTTTCCCGTTCCACCGTTCGCATCCAACGGTTCGTCGCAACGTACACGAACGATCAACGCCTTGAACGGTTGGTCCGCCACTGCTAAGGGCCGCGCGCCGCCGAGGCATGCCTCTGACGGCCGCTATTCTATTGCAATGTGTTCGGACCCCCTGCCCGTTCCATTGGTATATGGGTAATAAGCCCACGATTTTAAAGACTTAAGGAGAGTGACGGAACTTTATGCAGATCATCGTTCGCGACAATAACGTCGAGCAGGCGCTGCGCGCGCTGAAGAAGAAGCTGCAGCGCGAGGGCGTCTACCGCGAGATGAAGCTGCGCCGTCATTACGAGAAACCGTCGGAAAAGCGCGCCCGCGAGCGCGCCGCAGCGATCCGCCGCGCCCGCAAGCTCGAGCGCAAGCGCGCCGAGCGCGAAGGCGCGCGCTAAGCCCTCGCCGCCGCAAGCTCGTGGCCACCGCAGAAGCTGCCCATCCGACCAAGCACCGCGGCCGCGCCCTCGCACTGTGGATCGGCTTCCTCATCCTTATCGCGGCGGCGGTCGGCCTCGCCTGGGTCGGCGCGGGCTCGCTTCGTCCGGTGGTGACCGCGAGCGGGCTTCAGTTCCGGACGATCAAGGCCGGCACCGGCGACCCGATCGGCCGGTCGGACGCGGCGCTGATGGATTATGTCCTCACCGCCGACGACGGCACGGTCATCGATAGCAGCGACAGTCACGGAGGTGCCCAGCCTTTCGCCATGGACATGGTCTTCCCCGGCTTCGCCGAGGCGATGACCCGGATGCAGGAAGGCGGCGAATATCGCTTCTCGATGCCGCAGAAGCTCGCATTCCAGAATAGTCCGCCTCCGCCGAGCTTCCCCAAGAACAGCAAGCTCAACTTCGAGGTGCGCGTCCGAAAGATCGTCCGCGGCGGGGCGGCGCTGGTGCAGCAGGAGATGCAGCAGCAACAGCAGCAGGCGGGGCAGCAGGGTCTCCAACAATGACCGAGCGGCCGTCGACAACCTCCGGCCGTTTCTCTCCCTCGGCTTCCTGCTGACGGCTGACGTCGACCAGCACCACTTTCAAGGTCGCGAGGATGGGGTCGGCGAACAGGATGCCGAGGATCCCGAACAGAGCGGCCATCAGCAACTGCATCGCCAAAAGCACGGCCGGGGCAATGTCGACCGTTCGTCGGGCGACGTAGGGAACGACGACGTAGGCGTCGATATTGTGCACCAGGAAATAGACTATGATGCACCAGATTCCGTGGCCGTAGCCGGCGCTGAATCCGACCGCGATCATCAGGATTCCCGAGGTGATGGCGCCAATGTTCGGGATGAAGGCGAGCACTCCGGTGACCAGGCCGAGCAGACCGGCCATCGGCACTCCGCCCAGGGTCAGCATGAACCAGGTGAACACGCCCTCGAACACCATCGCGATCAACCGGCCGAACAGCAGCCGGCGAAGCGTGAAGCCGACGTGCTCGGCGATCCGATAAAAACCGGCGCGGTTCCGTAGCGGCAGCATCCAGGCGATACCGCGGTCGTAGAGCCGCGGCTCGGACGCGAGGAAAATGCCGATCACGATCATCGCGATCACGCTCGCCACCCCGCCGATCACGGTTCCGACGGCGCTGGTCAGACGGCCGACTCCGCCGAGAAGCTGGCTTCGCCAGTTGGTCGGCTCTCCGCTCATCAGCCCGAGCGAGGCGGCAAAGCTCATCAGCCGGTTGAACTGAGCCGTGACCACGTCGCGCAACGCCTCGAACTGGGCGGCGATGGTCGTTCCGGCGAACCAGATCACCCAGCCGAGAAAGCCGAAGCCGAGCAGCAGGACGAGAACGAGGCGCCAGCCTCGGCCAACGGGGATGTAACGGCGGAGGAGGCGAACCCCACCGTCGAGGAACACCGCGAAGATCGCTCCGCCGATAATCAGGAGCAGCGGCTGCCCGAGCGTGATCACGCCGAGGATCGCGATCCCCATGCCGAACCACACCGCCGCTTTCTGCATCTCGCGGCGAACGAGGGGGTCGCGGAACTCCGCCGGACCTGGCCGCTCGACGTGCGGCTCGGTGGTCGGCGGCCGCTCGGCCATCAGCTGGACCGGAGCGAGGTCCCGGCGCGTCCCGGACGGAACGCGTGGATCCAGGTCAGCGGGTCCCACCAGACGGCAGTGCCGTTGAGCGAGAAGGTGATGAATTCGGCGCGGCCGCCGATATTCTCCCACGGCACCGGCCCGCCAAGGCCCTCCTGCCAGACGGGGACGCGGCTGTCGGCCGAATCGTCGCGGTTGTCGCCCATCAGCCAGACGTGGCCCGGCGGAATGGTAACCGGCGGGAAATCATCCTCCGACGAACGGCCGAGCTCGACCGTCTCGTAGGAGTGGCCGTTGGGAAGAGTTTCGCGCACGACCGGCACCCGGCAGTACATTTTGCCGTCGGAGCCTCGCACCCGATAATCGTAGAGCGCCGGGTCGCCGGCCGATCCGCAGGGCGAATTGACGTCGATCGGGACCATGTCGGGCTGCTCCGCCTGGCGCTTCACCGGCTGTCCGTTGATGTACAGCTGGCCCGCGACCATCCGCAGCGTGTCGCCGGGAAGACCGATCACGCGCTTGATGTAATCCGAGCGCTTGCCTGGCGGAGTGACGATGACGATGTCGCCGCGCTGCGGCATCCGGCCGAACAGCCGGCCGTGCATCGGCGGCAGCACGTGGAAGCTTGGGCTGACCCACGACCAGCCGTAGGGATATTTCGTCACCACCAGGCGGTCGCCGGTCAAGAGTCCCGGCATCATTGATTCCGACGGAATGTAGAAGGGCTTGGCGATCAGGCTGTGGAAGGCGAGCACAGCGACGAGGACCCAGAACAGTCCCTTGATCTCGCGCCACAGCACCGAGCCCTTGGTCTCTTTCTCTTCGGCCGGCGGCGCCGCCTTTTCGTTGGCGCTCACCTCGGGGACAGTGTCGTTCAATCAGGGCTCCAGCTTGCGTAGCGCGAGGATCACGAAGGCCTGAGCCCAGGGATGATCGTCGGTCATGGTCAAATGAATGTCGATTGCGTGGCCTTCCGGCGCAAGGGCGTCAAGCCGCGCCTTCGCTCCGCCGGTCAGCTGCAGCGCCGGAGCGCCGGACGGAAGATTGACCACGCCGATGTCCCTCATGTGAACTCCGCGCTTGAACCCAGTGCCGACTGCTTTCGAGAAGGCCTCCTTCGCCGCGAAGCGCTTGGCGAGCGTGCCGGCGCGGGTGTGCGGGCGCGACGCGGCTTTCGCCTGCTCGACGTCGGTGAAGACGCGGTTGAGGAACTTCTCGCCCCAGCGGTCGAGCGAATTCTGGATTCGCTCCACGTTGCACAGGTCGGAACCGATGCCGATGATCATCCCGCAGACCGGGGCAGCAGGTGAGAGAAGACGAGGACCAACAGCAACAGAACGAGAGCGGCGGCCGACAGGGCAGTCGAGCGTCGTGAGGTCCACGCCCGCCATCCGAGAAGCGCGGCAATCACCGCGGGCAATGGAACGATCGCGAGATAATAAGGTGAGCGATGCGCCGGCCCAAATGTCCCGACGAAGAAAAAAATGAGGGCGAACGCGATGACCAGTCCGGCCAGATAGTGGCGACCGGTGCGTTGCTGCGAGCGTATCATCGCGCCTCATCCATCAGTTCGCGCATGTGACGGACACTAGCCTCGAGCCCCGTAAAGATTCCCTCGCCGATCAGGAAATGGCCGATGTTGAGCTCGGCGATCTGCGGAATCGCGGCGACGGGCACGACGTTGTCGAAGGTCAACCCGTGACCGGCGTGGGGCTCGATTCCATTCTTCACGGCAAGGCCGGCGCAATCGGCGATGCGTTTCAGCTCTGCCGCGCGCTCTTCCCCTTCGACGTGCGCATATCGGCCAGTGTGAAACTCGACGACCGGAGCGCGGAGCCGAACCGCGGCCGCTACCTGCTCCTCGGTCGGCTCGATGAACAGGCTGACGCGAACGTTCGCGGAGCCGAGCTTGTCAACGAAGTAAGCAAGGTGATTGTGCTGGCCGGCAGCGTCGAGCCCGCCTTCCGTGGTCCGCTCCTGCCTGCGTTCCGGCACGATGCAGGCAGCATGCGGCCTATGCGCCAGCGCGATCTGCAGCATCTCCTCGGTCGCCG
This sequence comes from Sphingomicrobium sp., assembly GCA_036273215.1. GTDB lineage: Bacteria > Pseudomonadota > Alphaproteobacteria > Sphingomonadales > Sphingomonadaceae > Sphingomicrobium. The sequence continues at coordinate 17,860 of DASUIC010000168.1, read as the reverse complement.
CCATTTCGAGGTTCAGCGGAAGCTCGATCTCCGCCATCAGCCGGTCGATGTCGCGGTCGGTGATGTGCCTGCGGTCCTCGCGAAGGTGCGCCGTGATTCCGTCGGCGCCCGCTTTCGCCGCCATTTTCGCCGCGCGCACCGGATCGGGATGATCGCCGCCGCGCGCATTCCGGATCGTCGCGACATGGTCGATATTAACGCCGAGGCGAAGCTTGCTCACGCGGCCGCGCGGCTCCCCGGCTTCACCGCGGGAATGGCTGCCAGCTCGGGCGGGACCGCCTCCGGCGCGAAGGTTGGGACGTCGATCCGGATCAGCGGAGTGAAGGGGACGCCGAGGTCGGCAATCCCGCCGGATCGATCGACCAACGCCGCTTCTCCGATGACTTCGCCGCCACCAGCGCGCACAGCCTCGATCGCCTCTCGCGAGGACAAGCCGGTAGTCACGACATCCTCGACCATCAGCACCTTCGATCCGGGCTCGAGCCGAAAGCCGCGCCGAAGCTCGAACACGCCCTGCGGCCGTTCGAGGAATATCGCCGGTTTGCCGAGCGCCCGGCCCATCTCGTGGCCGATGATCACTCCGCCCATCGCCGGCGAGACGACGACGTCGATTTGATCCGCGACAATTTTCGGGAACTTCGCCGCCAACGCAAGCGCCAGCCGCTCGGCGCGCGCGGGGTCCATCAACACTCGGGCGCATTGGAGATATCTGGGACTTCGAAGCCCCGAAGAGAGGATGAAATGGCCCTCGAGCAGCGCTCCCGCAGTGCGGAATTCGTCGAGGATCTCGTCGTCGGTCATCTCGCCGACGGCCATTAGGCTGCGCGGCACGGCCCTTCAACACCCCGGCATTTTCATGGCTGAGAGGCGCTTGAGGCTCTCGGAAGCCGCGCCTATAGAGCCGTCAACTTCCAAGGAGGCGCGGTTCCGCATCTCCTGTCCCAAAAAGCGGAATCCGGGGTGAAGATGAGATTGATTGGATGGGCGATCGCCTTGGCCGCGGCCGGGCTCATACCAGTAGCCGCCCAGGCGCAGACTAGTCCGTCCGGTCAAAGCACTACCGCCGCCGCACCAGCTTCGGCCTCCACGCCCGCGGCCGCTCAACCGACACCCGCAGCGGGCACCGCTCAATATCCGAACAAGCCGGACGTCGGCACCGCTCCCGCCGGGGCTCCTGCGGGCGTGGGCGTCCTCCCGCCGACCGCCGGAATCGGCCAGCCCGACGGCCGCAAGGGTCTCCAGACGCAGGTCACTCCGATTGGCAGGGAAGCCGCAGGCTTTCACGATTACTGGCTGCTGCCGCTGTGCGGAATCATCTGCGCCGTCGTCCTCGTCCTCCTTCTCATCGCGATGATCCGCTTCCGCCGGAACGCCAACCCGGTGCCGTCGCGCAATTCGCACAACACCACGATTGAAGTGATCTGGACGCTGGTCCCGGTCCTGATCCTGGTGTTGATCGCCATTCCTTCGATCCGTCTCGAGCGACACCAGTACGATCCGCCCCCGGCTGATCTGACGGTGAAGGTGACCGGGCACCAATGGTACTGGAGCTACGACTATCCGGATAATGGCGTGTCGTTCGACAGCTATATGCTGAAGGAGAAGAACGATCCCACCCGGCAGGCTAACCAGCGGTACCGGACGCCGGCCGACGGTCCGCCGCTGCTCGCCGCGGACCAGAGGATGGTGCTTCCCGCCGGCAAGGTGGTGAAGTTCATCGTCACCGCCGACGACGTGATCCACAGCTTCGCCGTGCCGTCCTTCTGGATCAAGCAGGACGCCAACCCGGGCCAGCTTCACGAGACCTGGGCCAAGATCGATCGGCCGGGGGTCTATTTCGGCCAGTGCTCGGAGCTGTGCGGAGCGCGCCACGGATTCATGCCGATCGCGGTCGAAGTCGTGCCGCCGGCACAGTTCGCCGCGTGGGTCGCCTCGAAGGGCGGGCACATGCCCGGCGCCGCGCCGCCCGCGCCGGACAGCACGGCCATCTCGCCGGTCTCCACGTCTAACGTCAGCGCGCCGGCGCCCGCGCAACCTGCGGCGGCAACTCCGGCCAACGCTCAGCCAACCAATGCGGTCGCGACCAACCAGGCCGCGTCCAAGCAGCCTTAGTCCGAAGAGAGTCTCGATGAGCACCACCGCCGACGCATTCCATCTCCAGCCGCACGAGGCGCACGGAGCGGAGCATCACGAAAGCCACAAGCCGAGCTTCTTCGTCCGCTGGTTCATGTCGACCAATCACAAGGACATCGGCACGCTCTACCTGATCTTCGCGATTATCGCCGGAACGCTCGGCGGCGCGATTTCCGGGATCATGCGCTGGGAGCTGATGGAGCCCGGAATCCAGGTCCTCAACCGCGCCTGGCCGATCGGCGCGGGCACGGCGAACTTCGACGAATGGACTCATCACTGGAACGTGCTGATCACCGCCCACGGCCTGATCATGATCTTCTTCACGGTCATGCCGGCGATGATGGGCGGGTTCGGCAACTGGTTCGTGCCGCTGATGATCGGGGCGCCGGACATGGCGTTTCCGCGGATGAACAACATCAGCTTCTGGCTGCTTGTCCCGTCCTTCTGCCTGCTGCTCGGCTCGACCTTCGTTTCGGGAGGGACGGGGCTCGGCGCAGGAACCGGATGGACTCTCTACGCGCCCTTATCCACCTCGGGCTCCTCCGGACCCGCTGTCGACATGGTGATCTTCTCGATGCACCTGGCCGGCGCGAGCTCGATCCTGGGGGCGATCAATTTCCTGACGACCATTTTCAACATGCGCGCGCCGGGAATGACTCTTCACAAGATGCCGTTGTTCGTCTGGTCGGTGCTGGTCACCGCCTTCCTTCTGCTGCTCGCGCTCCCGGTGCTCGCCGGAGCGATCACGATGCTCCTCACGGACCGCAACTTCGGGACCACCTTCTTCGACGCGCAGGGCGGCGGCAACGTGGTTCTCTACCAGCATCTCTTCTGGTTCTTCGGCCACCCGGAAGTGTACATCATGATCCTTCCGGGCTTCGGGATGGTCAGCCAGGTCGTCGCGACCTTCAGCCGCAAGCCCGTGTTCGGCTATCTCGGGATGGCCTATGCGATGGTCTCGATCGGCGTGATCGGATTCATCGTCTGGGCGCATCACATGTTCACCACGGGCATGAGCGTCGACGAGAAGATGTACTTCACCGCCGCGACGATGATCATCGCCGTTCCGACCGGAGTGAAGGTGTTCAGCTGGATCGCCACCATGTGGGGTGGATCGATCACGTTCGAGACTCCGATGCTGTTCGCCATCGGTTTCATCTTCCTGTTCACCCTCGGCGGAGTGACCGGAGTCGTGCTCGCCAACGGCGGCGTCGATACCTATTTCCAGGACACCTACTATGTCGTCGCGCACTTCCACTACGTGCTGAGCCTCGGCGCCATCTTCAGCATCTTCGCGGGCTTCTATTACTGGTTCCCCAAGATGTGGGGCCACATGTACAACGAGTTCCTCGGCAAGGTGCACTTCTTCCTGATGTTCATCGGGGTGAACGTGATCTTCTTCCCGATGCACTTCCTCGGCCTTGACGGAATGCCGCGGCGAATTCCGGACTACACCCCGGCCTTCGCGCACTGGAACTATGTCGCGACCGTCGGCTACATGATCACGGTCGCCGGCGTGGCGGTGTTCTTCGTCAACCTGTTCTGGTCGCTGGCGGCCGGTCGAAAGGCGCCGGACAATCCTTGGGGCGAAGGCGCGACCACGCTCGAATGGACCGTCTCGAGCCCGCCGCCGTTCCACCAGTTCAGCACGCTTCCGGTGATCGATTAGGTCGCTCACAGGGCCACTCAAAGGCCGGCCCGGCGCGAGCTGGGCCGGTCTTTTGCTATGCCGCGGCCGACGGTGACGGGGATCGGCAGGCACCTCCAACCGCCCGAGAGCGTTATAAGGAGGCGGAATACTGGGGTAACAAGATGAAAAGGTGATCGAATGGACTTCGACAGCTTTTTCATGGCCGGGTTCGAATGTTCGTCGCATCGGCGGCGCGACGGCGTTCGTCTCGACCTCATCCGCGCGACCGCGCACGACAAGCATGTCGGATCAGATTACCGCCAGTGCCGCGAACTCGGCTTCAGGACGCTCCGAGACGGCCTCAGATGGCACCTCATCGAAAAAGCGCCGGGCAGATACGACTGGTCGAGCTGGATGCCTGCTCTCGAAGCGGCCGAGGAGATCGGGATGCAGGTCATCTGGGACCTGTTCCACTACGGCTCGCCCGACTGCATCGACCAGGGCGCGCCCGACTTCCCTCAGCGCTTCACCGACTTCGCACTCGCGGCCGTCGAGGTCCAGCAGTCGGTTAGCAACCACTCGCCGCTGCTTTGTCCGCTCAACGAGATCAACTTCCTCTCGTGGGCGGTGGACGAGGGCTATTTTCCGCACGCGGGCCCGGAGAAGCGCGGCTGGTTCAAAGACCAGCTCGTCAGGACCGCCATCGCCGCGGCAAGCGCGATCAAGCGCGAATGGCCCAAGACGACAATCGTCTGGGCGGAGCCGCTGATTCACATTGCCCCGCATGACCGGCGGCGCCACACGCTTCGTGCTACTGCGCAGAACCTCCAGGGCATGTACGAGGCTTATGACTGGATCGTCGGCAAGGCGCGTCCCGAGCTCGCCGGCGACCCATCCCTGGTCGATGTCGTCGGGTGGAATTTCTATCCGCACAACCAGTGGTATTTTCAGGGGCCGACGGTCCCGATGGGCCACCACGAATACCGGCCACTCGCCGACATGCTGGTCGAAATGGCGGAGCGCTACGGCAAGCCGATGTTCCTGTCGGAGACGGGCGCCGAGGGAACCGGCAAGCCGTCATGGCTGCACTATGTCTGCAACGAGGTGCGCGATGCGATCAGCCGGGGCGTCGATATGCGCGGAATCTGCTGGTATCCGATCACCGCCTATCCCGGCTGGGACAATTCGCGCCATGCCGAGACCGGACTGCTCTCGACGATCACGTCGGACGGCAAGCGCCACGTCGACGAGAAGCTGTCCGCCGAGTTCCAGGCGCAGCGCATCCTGTTCGACGAGTTCGAGGCCGAGCGCGAGATCGTAGCGCGGCCGCGCAGGCGGGCCGGCGAACGTGCTAGGTGACCGGGGCCGCTCTCGGCTCGTCCGAGGGTGTTCCGACGTAGGGCCAGCCGCCCTTCCACTCGATCCGGTCGATCAGCAGGATCCGGCGGCTGTTGATCTCGTCCTCCTGCGTCTGGCGCGGCCGGTTCACGTCGATTGCGTGATAGACGATCCACACCTGCCCGGCCTTGTCGATCGCGATTGAGTTATGCCCCGGAGCGAGCCACCGCTCGCTCTTGAACAGCATCAGACTGTGCGGAACGCCCTTGGCCTGCTCGAGGGTCTCGAACGGGCCGGTCGCGCTCTTCGACCGTGCGACCATGACTCCATATTCCGCGTCCGGCCCGCAGCAATTGTCGCCCGAATAGAAGAGGTAATAGAAACCCTCGTGGAGGACCAGCCACGACGCTTCGACCAGCCGCGGGAAGCCGCCGTTCCTGCCGTTGGGCCAGATGAGGTCGATGGGTGCGCTCCCTTCAGCAAAGGAGATGCGATCGGCGGCGAGTTCGCGCACCTTGATCGGTTCGAACCCGGAGCCCCAGTAGAGCAGGCGCTTGCCGGTTGCCGGGTCGTCGAACGCCATGGGATCGATATTGTGGAAACCTTTGCCGGCGAGGAACGGCCGGCCGATGTCGACGAAGGGCCCTGCGGGTGAATCCGAGATCGCGACAGCGAGTGCGTGGTCGGGTCCGTCGCTGCATTCGTCCGGCGTCGCCGAATAATACATGAAATATTTGGAGCCATCGAAGATCACGCTCGGCGCCCAGAGGTCCTGGGTCGTCCGGGCCCACACCGGCTTTTCAGGAAGCGCATCGCCGAGATGTTCCCAATGAACGAGGTTGCGCGAGCGCGCGACCTGGATGTTGATCCAGCGCCCATCGCGCAGCGTCTGCGTCCCATAAGCATAATAATAACCGTCCGGAGCATGGATCAGCGCGGGATCCGGGAAATCCTCGTCGAGCACCGGATTGGTATAGAAGTGCCGAGAGACGGCGTGCCCGTCGGGGTTCATGGAACCGCCGGCGGAAGGCAAATCGGCAGAGTCGAAGGACGGACGCATCCACCGGACATATGGCCCATGCCGCCGTTGTGAAAGCGCCATTGTTGAAGGTTCGGACGAGGCATTGGAGATTCGATCGCGTTGTACCTTGAAGATCTTAAGAATGAGCTTTCCAACGAGTGGGGAAGAAGTCGCGGTGCCGGGCTTTTCCTCTCAGGGCCAAACCCTTATAGGCGCTCACAAATGCCCGCCATCGAGATGACGAATCCAGCCGCGCTGCCGGCCGACTGGCGCGATATCCTCGCGCTGACCAAGCCGCGGGTGATGTACCTGGTCGTCTTCACCGGCCTGTGCGGCCTGCTCGCCGCGCCCGAGCTTCCTCCATTCGTGCTCGGCTTCACAGCCATCCTGTGCATCGCGCTCGGCGCCGGGGCATGCGGAGCGCTCAATCAATGGTACGAGGCCGAGATCGATGCGAAGATGCGACGGACGGCAAAGCGGCCGCTTCCGGCCGGCCGAATGGACCGCCAGTCGGCGCTTCACTTCGGGGTCGGGCTGGCCGTCTTTTCGGTGCTGCTGATGGGTCTTGCGACCAACTGGCTCGCCGCAATCCTGCTCACCGCGTCGATCCTGTTTTACGTCGTCATCTACACGATCTGGCTGAAGCCGCGGACGGCGCAGAACATCGTGATCGGTGGCGCGGCGGGGGCCTTTCCGCCGCTGATCGGCTGGGTCGCCGCGACCGGGCACATGGCGCCGCTTCCGCTGCTCCTGTTCGCGATCATCTTCCTCTGGACGCCGCCGCACTTCTGGGCGCTGTCCCTGTTCGTCCGCTCCGATTATGCGGCCGCGGGAATCCCGATGCTCCCGGTGATTGCCGGAGTGCCGAGTACGCGCCGGCACATCTTCGTCTACAGCCTGCCCATGGCTGCGGCCGCCGTTGCTCCGTGGCTGCTCGGCCTGACCGGCGAGCTGTATGGAATCTGCGTGGCGGCGCTCAGTCTCGTCTTCGTCATCCTCGCGGCGCGAGTGCTCGCCAACCGAGCCACGGAGCCGGCGCAAATGGCGCCCGAGAAGCGGCTGTTCGCTTATTCCGTGCTGTACCTGTTCGCGCTGTTCGCAGCGCTTGTCGCCGACCGTTTCATCGCATGGTGAAGAGCGGCGACGACAAAGGCTCGTTCAGCCAGGGCCGCTGGGTCCCGCCGCCCTATAAATGGCCGCAGCTCAAGGACGGCGAGCTCGAGATGATCCGCAAGCGGCAGCGCGACCGCGCCCGGATCACCGCGCTCCTGCTGGGCGCCTTCGTCATCCTGATGTTCTTCATCACCATCGCAAAGACGGGGATCAACTGGTGAACACGACTGCGGCGAAGAGCAACGTAAAGACGGCTCGAATCTTGGGGTTCATCGGCGCGTTCATGCTCGCGCTCGCCTTCGCCGCGGTACCGCTCTACCGAATGTTTTGCGAAGCCACGGGATTCAACGGAACAACGCAGCGCGCCGACCGCGCCCCTGGCGCCGTACCGGGACAGGTGAAAGTTGAATTCGACGCAAACGTTCACCCGGGTCTGCCGTGGCGGTTTGAGCCCGAACAGAATTACGTGAACATCGCGCCGGGCGCGCAGACCAAGATCTTCTACAGTGCCCAGAACCTCAGTGCGCGGGCGATCACCGGCCAGGCGGTCTACAACGTAAGCCCCGACACGGTCGGCAAATATTTCAAGAAGATCCAGTGCTTCTGCTTTTCCGAGCAAACCCTGAAGGCGGGGCAGAAGGTCGACATGCCGGTCGTCTTCTTCGTCGACCCCGCGATCAAGAACGACCCGGACACCATGAACGTCCACGAGATCACGCTCAGCTACACATTTTATCCGGTGGAAACCGTCCAGTCGGGCGGCTAGAGCCGCCCCAACGAGAACAGGGAAGCAGCAGTCAATGGCCGCGACGAAGCAACACGACTACCATCTGGTTGAGCCGAGCATCTGGCCGCTGGTCGGAGCCATCGCGGCGTTCGCTTTCTTCGGCGGCTTCGTCATGTGGCTTCACGAGAACCGCTATGGCCCGATCATCATGGGCCTCGGCATGGCGGGCATCCTGTTCACGATGTTCGAATGGTGGACCGGAACGATCAGGGAGGCGCACCAGGGCGATCACACGCCCGTCGTACAGCTTCACCTTCGCTACGGGATGATCCTGTTCATCGCCTCCGAGGTGATGTTTTTCCTCGCGTGGTTCTGGGCCTTCTTCGACAGCGCGATTTTCCCCTCCGCGGTGGATTCCGTGGGCGGCGTGTGGCCGCCAAAGGACATGGCGGTCATGGACCCGTGGGGCCTGCCGCTGCTCAACACCTTCATCCTGCTGTGCTCGGGCACGACGGTCACCTGGGCCCACCATTCGCTCATCCACGGCGACCGCCGCGGGCTCAAGCTCGGCCTGTTGCTCACGATCCTTCTGGGGCTCAGCTTCACCGCCTGCCAGGCGTGGGAATATATCCACGCGCCGTTCGGATTTAAGAGCGGCATTTATGGTTCGACCTTCTTCATGGCGACCGGCTTCCATGGCTTCCACGTCATCGTCGGCACGATATTCCTGATCGTGTGCCTGATCCGCGCGACCCGCGGCGACTTCACGCCGAGGCAGCATTTCGGGTTCGAAGCGGCCGCCTGGTACTGGCATTTCGTCGACGTCGTGTGGCTGTTCCTGTTCACCTCGATCTACGTCTGGGGCGGCTGGGGAGCGCCGCACGTCGGGTGATCCCGCTCCGGCGGCAGCTAAATCGGATCGCCAAATGAGCCGGGCCGGCACGATCGTCGCGAGCGTCATTGTCGCCGCCGCCGTGATCATCATGGTCCGGCTCGGGTTCTGGCAGCTCAATCGGGCGCACGAGAATGAGCAGCTGATGGCGCAATATGCCGTCGCCTCGAAGCAGCCGCCGATCGCTTACCCGACCGGGCCGGTGAACGGGCCACTTCCGCTATTCCGATGGGCGACGGGCTTCTGTCCCAAAATCGTCAGTCAGCGGGTCACCGCCGGTCGCAATCGCAAGGGCGATATCGGCTGGGCGCACATCGTCGACTGCGCGGTCGCGCCCCGAGGGGAAATGAGCGTGGAGGTCGGCTGGTCGACCGACCCTAATGCCAGGGTGAACTGGGGCGGCGGACTGGTCAGCGGGGTGATCGTCCGTGATCGGGTGAACCAGATCCGTCTCGTCGCCGCCTCCGCGCCTCCGGGTCTCCAGCCAGCCGGCCTCCCTTCCGTCGACACGGCCGTCCCGGTCACGCCTTCTCGCAATCGGCTTTATGCACTGCAGTGGTTCAGCTTCGCTGCAATCGCGCTGATTATCTTTGGCCTGGCACTGCGGCGTCGGTTGAAGCAGGAGAAAGCTGAAGCGTGAGCGGTGAGAAGCACATTCTGCCCAACGGACTCACGATTGCCGTCGATCCGCTTCCCGGCGCCGAATCGGTCGTGCTCGGCCTCTATGCGATGGTCGGATCGCGGTCGGAGCCGGAGCATCTTTCGGGCCTCGCGCATGTCGTCGAGCATATGGTGTTCAAGGGTGCGGGCGGCCGGGACGCGCGCCAGATCGCCGAAGCGATCGAGGACGTGGGCGGGATCATGAACGCCTGGACGGCGCGCGACCAGACGGTGTTCTACGGGAGGACGCTGGCCAGGGACGTGCCGCTCCTTGCCGAGCTGATCGCCGACTTCCTTCGCGCATCGCGTTTCGATGAGGACCATCTCGAGCGGGAGAAGACAGTGATCCTGTCGGAGCTCGGCGAAGTCATCGATTCGCCCGACGACCTCGTTCACGATCATCTGTTCGAAGCTGCATTCGACGGACAGCCGCTCGGCCGTTCGGTGCTGGGGCGGCCCGACACGCTGAACGCGGTCACTGCTGAGGATTGCCGATCCTGGATGCGCGACGAGCTGGTGCCGTCACGGCTGATCCTGTCCGCGAGCGGCAAGGTCGATCCCGCAGAGATCGTGAAGCTCGCCGAACGGCTGTTCGGGGACATGGAGGACTGGCCGGTAGTCGCCATCGGCCGGGCCGAGTTCACCGGCGGGGTACGCAACGACCGCCGCGAGTTCGAACAGGCGCACTGGTGCCTGGGCTTGCCCGGACTTCCTGCGTCGGACCCGCGGCTTCCCGCGCTTTCGGTGTTCGTTCAGGCGCTCGGCGGCGGCATGTCGTCGCGACTGTTCCAGGAGCTGCGCGAGGAGCGCGGCCTCGCTTATTCCGTAAGCGCCTGGAGCCAGGCTTATGCCGACACGGGCATCGTCGCGCTGAGCTGCGCTGCGGACCGGAACCGAGCGGTCGAATCAATGCATTTGGCGCGGACCGTCCTCGCCCAGGTGGTCGAGGGGTTGACCGAAGTCGAAGTCCAGCGTGCCCGCGCCCAGCTCGAAGCAGGCCTGCTGATGGGCCTCGAAAGCGCTCACGGACGGGCTGACCAGATGGCGCGATCGATCGAAGTGTTCGGCCGAATCCTCGACCTCGACGAGCTTCTCGAGCATCTGCGCGCCGTCGATGCGGCAGCTGCGCGAGCGGCCGGCGCCGCGCTTCTCGACGGCCGTGCGGCGGTCGCATCGGTCGGCACGCAGCTCGCTCTGGCGGCGTGAACCAACTGCAGACGCTGGTCGCCGACCCCTGGAGCGACTGGGGGCTGATCGACTGCGGCAACGGCCAGAAGCTGGAGCGCTACGGCAAGTTCCGAGTGGTCCGCCCCGAACCGCAGGCCATGTGGGCGCCGGCGTCGAGCGAATGGGATGCGGACGCGATCTTCGTGCCCGGCTCCGACGAGGAGGGCGGCGGTCGGTGGATTTCGCACCGGCCGGTGCCGAAGCAGTGGGAGCTATCGCGCGGTGACGTCCGCTTCAACGCTTCACTCACCCCTTTCCGGCACCTCGGCTTCTTTCCGGACATGGCGCCGCAATGGGATTGGATGCGCGAGCACTCGGCGGATGCCGATATCCTCAACCTGTTCGGCTACACCGGGGTCGGCACCCTGCTGCTGAGCGATGCGGGGGCGCGGCTGGTCCATGTCGATGCGTCGAAAAAGTCCGTGGAGCAGGGGAAGGAGAATGCGCGCCTCTCCGGAATGGAGGAGAAGCCCACCCGATGGATCGTCGACGACGCAAGCAAATTTACTGCGCGCGAGATCCGGCGTGGCCGGCGCTATGACGGCATCCTGCTCGATCCACCCAAATTTGGTCGCGGGCCCGAAGGCGAGGTTTGGCGGCTCGAAGAAAATCTCGCGCCGCTGCTCGCCGACTGCCGCAAGCTGCTCGACGGGAACAGCCGCTTCCTGGTGCTGACGGTCTATGCGGTGCGCATGTCGGCGATCGCGATCGGCGAGCTGGTCGAGCAGACTCTTGGCGATCTCGGCGGCAAGGTGGAGATGGGCGAAATGGCGGTGCGCGAAGAAGCGCGCGGGCTGCTCCTTCCGACGGCGATCTTCGCGCGCTGGTCGAAGGACTAGGTCCGCGCAGCCCGGATGGCCGCTCCCGCGACGAACGGCGTGCCGGCAGTGAGCACCAGCGACAGGGCCGATTCGAGCAGATAGGCGTCGGCCGCTCCAAAGATCAGCAGCGGCACTGCCAGCGGAAGCAGAAGCAAGCCCGCGAGAGAACCAGCGCGCGGGAGTCCCGCCGTCACTGCCGCGATGCCGACCGCGAGCGCGGCGAGTCCCGGTGTTCCGATCGCAAGCGCGATCTCGGTGGTCGCCAGCGACTTCCCGTCCATCGCAAGCAATGCGGACGCAGGCGCTGCTGCGATGAGCAGCAGCGGGGCGAAGGTGAGCCAGTGAGCAATGACCTTGGCGATCGCGATGCTCTCCTCCGCCATGCCGTGGAGGAGCAGCTGGTCGAGCACGCCGTCGCTCCGGTCCGGTTCTATCAGGCGCTCGACCGGCAGCAGCGCTGCCGTGAGCGCGGCGATCCACAGTGCCCCCGCGCCAATGCGCGCGAGCAAGCGCGCGTCAGGCCCGATGGCGAACGGCACCAGGGCTGCGACCAGGAGGAAGAAGGCGATCGGCAGCCATGCGGCGCCCGTGAATCCACGGCGCACGTCGCGTCCGATCAGCGCGGCGATCATCGGCCGAGATCGATCCTGCGCCACTCACCCGACAGAACCAGGTGCGACGCGGCAAGAACTGCTCCGCCGGACCCGCGGTGCTGCTCGACCAGCTGCGCCAGCCGTTCCGCTCCTTCGGAGTCGAGCCCGTTCAGCGGTTCGTCGAGGAGCCACAGGGGAGCTCCTGAAGCAGCAACGCGGGCCAGCGTTGCGCGCTTCAGCTGCCCGGACGAAAGTAGGCGCACCGGCACCGCCGCGAGCTCGGCAAGCCCAACGCGTTGCAGCGCCTCATCCGCCTTCGGCGACCAGAACCGCAGCGCTTGGGTGAGTGGCAGCTCACGGTCGAGCGCGATCGAGTCGTCGGCGAGCGCGACAGCCGACCGGTACGTGCCGCCACACTCGGCGCGAAGCAGGCCGGCGGCGAGCCTGAGCAGGCTCGATTTGCCGCTTCCGTTCGGCCCGGCAACCTGGAGCGCTTCGCCGGCGGCCACCTTAAGGTCGAGGTCTTCGAACAGCAGCCGCCCGCCCCGCCTCAGCGTGACTGCGTCGAAGCGGAGCAACGGGCTCACTCGCCCTCGTCCTCGAGCGCGTGCATGTCGTCATCGGAAAAGCCGAAATGATGCCCGATCTCGTGGATGACGATGTGCGCCACGAGCTGCTCGAGACTGACTGCGGTCGACTGCCATTCGGCGATGATCGGCCGGCGGTAGAGCGTGACTCGCTCGGGCAGCATGCCCGATAGCTGGACGCTCTGACGGTTGAGCGGCACGCCTTGGTAGAGGCCGCTGAGCTGCATCGGGTGGGTGACGCCAAGCTGGCGCGCCGTATCAGGGTCAGTCACCTCGTCGATGATCAGGACGACATCGCCGAGGCTTTCGGCGAACGGCGACGGCAGCCGATCGAGGGTTCGCCGGGCGATCTCCTCTATGTCGGCGACGGTCGGCACTCGGCCCGAGAGGCGCTCGGCTGGAGTCATGAAGCGCGGAACTAGGGGGCGCCGCCAAGGCTAGCAACCTTGCCCGCCCTTTCGCCGTCCCCTAGATCGGCACGCTTCCGGGAAGATGCGGAGCGGTGGCCGAGTGGTCGAAGGCGCTCGCCTGGAAAGTGAGTATACGGCAAAACCGTATCGAGGGTTCGAATCCCTCCCGCTCCGCCATTTTGCTCTTTTGACGGGCTAGTCAAACCTCCGGAAAACACCTAAAAACCGCCACAAACTGGCGAGTTTACGATCCCATGCGGGATCAGGCGATTCCACTCAGTCCCACACAAAATGTGGTACCAGATGTGGGACTGGGAGGATGGGACGACATGGGAAAGCTCACTGCTGCAAGGCTGAAGAGCTTAACGGAGCCCGGACGTTATTCGGACGGCGATGGCTTGTTCTTGGTGGTGAAGCCGACTGGTGGTCGAAACTGGGTCCTTCGAGCGCTATGTCGCGGTAAGCGGCGAGACATTGGTCTTGGGCCGCTTAAGTCAGTCGATCTCGCAGATGCTCGCGATGCGGCTTACCAAATTCGCCGACAGATCGCGCAAGGCCTTGATCCGATCGCCGAACGTAAACGCGAGCGGCAGGCGATCCCCACTTTCCGCGCCGCCGCGAAAATCGTCCACGATGAGCACAAGGCTGCCTGGAAGAACGGCAAGCATCAGGCGCAATGGCTTTCCACTCTTGAAACCTATGCCTTCCCCAAGCTCGGCGATCGGTTGGTCAGCGACATTGGCGCGCCCGATATTCGCGACGTGCTTGCCCCAATCTGGCTCAGCAAGCCCGAAACAGCCAGACGAGTTCGCCAGCGGATTGGCACCGTTCTCGATTGGGCGTGCGTCAAGGGCTTTCGGACGAGTGAAGCTCCGCTTCGATCCCTGTCAAAAGGTTTGCCTCGCCAGCCGCGAAAGGACCGGCATTTCGCGGCAATGAATTATGCTGATGTCCCCAAGTTCATGCAGCGGTTGAAAGAGCGAGAGTCGATCGGCCGGCTGGCGCTCGAAGCTGTGATCCTCACCGCCGCACGGTCGGGCGAGATCAGGTTTGCGCGTTGGCGCGAACTAGACTTGGACGATGGCCTATGGTCGATCCCCGCCGACCGCATGAAGATGAAGCGGCCGCACATTGTCCCCCTTTCACCGGACGTCATCCAGGTTTTCCGGCGCGCGGAGAAGTTCAGGGCTCAGGGCACGGACATCATTTTTCCCGGGCAGAAACTTAAGAAGCCAATGTCCGACATGACGCTCCTAAAAATCCTTCGAGATATGGATGCCGGAGTGACCGTTCATGGCTTCCGTTCGGCTTTCCGCGATTGGGTCGCCGAGCAGACGAATTATCCGGGCGAGGTAGCGGAGGCTGCCCTGGCACACGCGATCCCGAACAAGGTTGAGGCCGCATATCGGCGAACCGATTTCCTGGCGAAGCGCCGAGATCTGATGCGGGAGTGGGCAAGATTCTGTCTGGGCGTGCACCAGCCGGAGGAGCAGTGAAGAGCGCACGCCATCGTGAAATGCAGAAGTCCGCAGAATTCGCGCCGGGGCCGTGCCGAATGCTTTTGGAACGGTGCCGGAGCGCTCTGCGGACGGCGCGCTGACTTGCACGCCGTCCGCACTTATGTGGACCAGCAGGTCTATTTCACATTCGATGCCATGTACCGCCCGATGCGCTGAACCAGGGGTGCCGGTAGGGGGACATAATCGAGGCTCGTTGCCTGGGACTGGCCTCTCGTCAGCGCCCAAGTGAAGAATTTGCGGGCAGACGCGCTGGTGGCCGCATTCTTTGGTTGTTTGTACATGAGAACGAACGTCGAGGCCGTGATCGGATAGGCGTTCGGCCCAGGCGCGTTGGTCATGACCAGGTTGAAGTCCTTCGCGTGTGCCCAGTCAGCCGTCGATGCGGCGGCTGCGAAGCTCTTCGCATTGGGCGCGACGAACTTTCCCGCTGAATTCTGCATCAGCGTGAAGGCCAGGTTGTTCTGCTTGACGTAGGCATATTCGACATAGCCGATCGAATAAGGAATTTGCTTCACATAACCGGCGACGCCTTCATTGCCCTTGCCGCCGATGCCGCCGTTCCAGGACACGGTCGTGCCTTCGCCGAACTTCGTCTTCCAGCCCGGGCTGACTTGGCCGGGTGAAGTTGAAGGTCGTTCCCGAGCCATCGGAGCGGTGGACGGGCGTAATGTCCTTCGCCGGGAAGTGCAGTCCGGGATTGAGCTTGCCGATCCGCGGATCGTTCCACTTCTTGATCTCACCGGCGTAGATCGCGGCAAGAAGCGGACCGCTCATCTTGACCTGCCCCGGATGTGCGCCCGGGATATTGATCACCGGCACCACGCCGCCGATTACAACCGGGAATTGAGCGAGGCCGGCGCCGGCAAGCTCCTCGCTGGCGAGCGGCTTATCGGTCGCTCCGAAGTCCACGGTTCCGGCTTTGATCTGGGCGATTCCGCCGCCCGAACCGATCGACTGGTAGTTGATCTCGTCGCCGCCCGCTTTCTTGAAATCGGCGGCCCAGCGCGAAAGTACCGGATAGACGAACGTAGAGCCCGCACCCGTGATCGGCGCGGCCGAGGCGCCGGTCGAGGCGATTGAGAGAGCCGATGCCGCAACTACCAGCGACCGCATGATCCTATGCATGGATTAATCCCCAACTGTGGTCTTTGACGTGGCCCCTGCCACGCGATGAGGATTAGCGAGCGGCTGTTACGGGCCCGCGTCGGAACCGTTGCGCATTCGTGACGGACAGGGCCACAGCGCCGTCGTCACGCGTCTGTAACATGCTCGTCATGCCCAGGTAGCATCCGGATTCTACCTCCCGCCTCGCCAGACAGCTGTGGAGGGGCAGCGGCCTTGCAGGGTCGCTCGGATCTTCGGGCGCGCAGCCCGAAGCCGCACCTGCCCATCCTCGCCAACGGTCAGCAGTTCACGGCCCGGCCGGGCGTCGGGCGAGGAAGTAGAGAGGCTATTCGACAATGAAGACCACAGTTTCGCTGCTGCTAGGGTGCGCGGCCATATTCGCGAGCCCGGCAATCGCCCAGGACGTGCCGCCCTCCGGGACAAACGTCGCTCCCACCGCGAGCGATATCGCAGCGCTGCGCGCGCAGGTTCAGGCGCTCCAAGCCCAACTCAACCAGCTTCAGGCGGCGCAACAGGCGCAGGCGGCCCAGATCGCGCAAGTCGCAGCTGCGCCGGCCCCTGTCCCGCCACTGCCGGAGAAACCCGGTTGGTGGGGCAGTACGACGATCAGCGGGAAAGCGTTCCTAAATGTCAGCAACATCGATCAGACGTCAACCGACCTCCTCGGCAACAAGACCGAGAGTGTCCAGAACGGCACGCAAACGGAGCTCAAGCGCTTCTATGTCGGAGTCGACCACAAGTTCAACGACGTCTTCTCCGCCAACATCACCACCGATTTTCGTTACAATGCCAATGGCACCAGCAAGGACGTGCTGGTCTACGTCAAAAAGGCCTATCTTCAGGCGAAGCTGAACCCGGCGCTCACCGTTCGCGTCGGCGCCGCCGACCTTCCGTGGGTCCCGTTCGTCGAGGGTCTCTACGGCTACCGCTTCGTCGAGAACACGCTGATCGACCGTACCAAGTTCGGGACCTCCTCGGATTGGGGTGTGCATGCCTTCGGCACGTTCGGGAATGGCCTTATCAATTATGCCGTCTCGGCGATCGATGGCGCAGGCTACAAGACGCTATCCCGTAGCTCGAACACGATCGATCTCGAGGGGCGGGTCAGCATCAATCCGATCAAGCCGATCACGCTCGCCGTCGGCGGTTATTCCGGCAAGCTCGGGAAGAGCAACGATACGGTCGATGTCCGCCACCGCGCGACGCGCTTCAACGCGGTCGCAGCTTATACGGACAAGCGCGTCCGAGCGGGCGTGGAGTATTTCTGGGCCAAGAACTGGAACAACATCACCACCGCTCCGGTGCCGCTACCGCCCTTACAAACGGCCGACGACAAGTCACACGGCTGGTCAGCGTTCGGCGCATTCGCATTCACTCCGAAGATCTCGGTTTTCGGTCGCTACGATTGGGTGAAGCCGACGCAGACGGTCCTCGCAGGGACGCGCGGTTCGGTGCGCGACAATTATTTCAATGCCGGAATCAACTACAAGCCGATCCCGCCGCTCGATCTCGCCCTGGTCTACAAGCATGAGCGGGCGAGCAACGGCTTCATCAACACCTCGAACGGGAGCATCGGCGGCCTCGACCGCGGCACCTACAATGAGATCGGCCTGTTCGGCCAGGTCGCCTTCTGATTGCCTTTCAGCCTCCTCTCCCCTTCGGCTCGAAAGGCGGCCCCCTCGCCAAATGGTGAGGGGGCCACGTCTTTTTCATACCCGTGCCTGGCGCGAAGCGATTGGCTACAAGCGCTCGCATGCTCGACAGGGCCATAGACGTGCGGCGCGTCATCGATGCGCTCGACGAGCCGACGATCATCGTTGACGGCAGGCGCATCGAGCTGGCCAATGCTGCTGCGCGCGAGGTGCTCGGCCAGCAGATCGAAGGACGCGACGTGCGCTTGGCAATCCGCCATCCGCAGGCGCTCGACTTCATTCTGGCTCATCGTTCCGGAGAGATCGACGTCACCGGCATCGGCGAGCTTGGACGCGCATGGCGCCTTGTCATCAAGACGATCGGCGGGTCCGTCATGGTGCGAATGGTCGACCGGTCGGCTGCCGTATCGA
>DASUIC010000167.1:0-16857 GCA_036273215.1 Sphingomicrobium sp. | reverse complement strand
CCAGCGCCTGAGCCTCAAACTTGTCGACATCTTCGCGCGGCGCCGTAGCGGGCAGCGAGTGCCAGTCGAGGTCCATCCGCGCCGCTTCCAGCACCTCGCCATTCTCATAGCCCTGGTTGAAGGTGCGCGACCGCTTGATCTTGTCGACTAGGTCCTGCGGACTCGGCTGGCCGGACTGGTAATTCACGGCGTAGTGTGCGAGCACCTTCGGATCGAGCGCCCAATTCTCGTTGAACTGCGAGGGGAACTCGACGAAGTCGCGCGCCACGCTCGTTCCCGACAGGGTCGGATAGGTCTGCGCCGCGAACAGGCCGTGCAGCGCATGCCCGAACTCGTGGAACATGGTGGTCACGTCGTCCCAGCTGATCAGCGCCGGCTGGCCCGGGGCAGGCTTGGTGAAGTTCGCAACATTGTAGATGACCGGCTTGGTCCCGCGCAGGTAGGACTGGTTGACGAGGTTGCTCATCCACGCGCCGCCCTGCTTGTTGTCGCGCTTCCAATAATCGAAATACATGAGGCCCAGCGGCTTTCCGTCCGCGTCCGACACCTCGAAGGTCATCATGTCCGGGTTCCAGGTCGGCAGGTCGTGCCGTTCCTTGAAGGTGATCCCGTAGAGCTGGTTGGCGGCGTAGAAGACGCCGTCGGTCAGCACACGATGAAGCTCGAAATAGGGCTTAAGCTCGTCCTGGTTGAGGTCGTAGCGCTGCTTGCGGATCTGCTCGGCGTAGAAGTTCCAGTCGGCCGGTGTCGGCTGGAAGTTGGCGCCCTGCGATTTGGCGAGCGCGACGATGTCCGACCACTCCTGCCGCTCTTTGGCCGCCGTGGGCGCGGCGAGCCGGTCGATGAAGCCTTCCGCTGTCGCGCGGTTCTTCGCCATCTGGTCGTAGAGCGTATAGTCGGCGAAGTCGGGGTAGCCGAGAAGCGCGGCCTTCTTGGCGCGAAGCTCGGCGATCTCGCTGATGATCGCGCGCGTGTCATTCGCGTCGCCATGCTCGGCCCGAGTCAGGCTCGCGTCCAGGAGCTGCTGGCGGGTCGCGTGGCTGGTGAGGTCCGACAGCGCCGGCTGCTGGGTTGTGTTCTGGAGCGGCAGCACGTAGCCGGAGAGCTTGCGGTCCCTGGCTGCCTGCTGCGTGGCGGCGAGCTCGTCCGGCGAAAGGCCCGCGAGCGGCGCGGGATTGTCGAAGTGCAGCGCACCTGCCTTGGCGGCGGCGAGGAGCTTCTGGTTGAACGCGGTCTGAAGCGTGCTCAGCCGCTTGTTCATGACCATGAGTTGAGCTTGCTGGGCAGGCGCGAGCTGCGCGCCCGCGTGGACGAAGTCTTTGTAATAAACGTCGAGCAGCTTCGCCTGTTCGGGATTGAGATTGAGCTGCGCCTGGTTGTCGTGAAGCGTCTTGAAGCGCTGGTAGAGCCTGGGGTTCAAATAGATGAAGTCGTTGTGCGCGGCGAGCAGCGGCGCCGTCTTCGTGTCGGTCGCCTGAAGCGTGTCATTGGTGTCCGCGCCAGTGACCGCGGAAAAGGCGAGCTGGGTCCGTTCGAGTAGAAGGCCGGAACGCTCCATAGCAACGACGGTATTGGCGAAGGTCGGCGGCGCCGGATTGTTGGCGATCGCCATCACTTCACGTTTCTGTTGCGCCATGCCGGCGATGATCGCCGGCAGATAGTCGGTGTCCTTGATCCGGGAGAAATCGGGCGTCTGGAACGGCAGCGTGCTCGGCGCGGCGAACGGATTAGAGGCCGGAAGCGTGGCTGATGCAGCGGCGCTCGTCTTCACCGGTGCGCTAATTCCGGGCTGCGCAATTGAGGTCATCGCCAGTGCGGCGGACGCGAGCAGAAGTTTGCGGATCATATCTCTCCCCACATGTTCAATCACTTGAGCCCCTGACGCGGCCGCGCTTGCGCTGAACTGAATAGGTCAGCCGGCGGACGCCACCGCTGCGAGCATCGCCTCCCCATAGCGCTCAAGCTTGTTTCGGCCAACGCCGTTCACCTGGGCGAGCTCGGCGAGGCTGGACGGCCGGGCAGCAGCGATCTCGCGGAGCGTCGAATCGTGGAAGATCACATAAGCCGGAACCGCTGCCTCGGCAGCGAGCATGCGGCGGGCCTCGCGCAGCGCGTCGAACAGCGGATCGGCGGCGTAGGCTTCGCGACGCCGTTCGCGCTTCGTTTTCGGCGGAACAGCGATGACCAGCTCCTGTTCGCCTTTTAGGATGGGTCGCGCGCCGGGGCCGAACGATAGACCGCCGTAGGCATCGGCGCGCAGCGCGTCGCGCGCGATCAGCGCCCGCGAGACGGGACGCACCAGCGCCAGCTCTTCCGCCGATGCGATTCCGAAGACGCTGAGGCGATGGTGGCCGGAGCTGCGCACCTTCTCGGTGTCATTGCCCGCCAGCACATCGGCGAGATGTCCGACACCGAAGCGCATCTCGGTCCGGAACGCCGCCGACAGAAGCTTGCGCGCGACTTCGGTGCCATCGATCGTCTCCGGCGGGTTCAGGCAATTGTCGCAATTGCCGCAGTCTTCGGGCGGATTCTCGCCGAAGTGGCGTAGCAGCACGGCGCGGCGGCAACCCGGAGTCTCGACCAGCGCGGCAAGCGCGTTGAGCCGCTCGCGCTCGCTGGATCGCCGGTCGGGTTCGACCTCCTGCTCGATCCGCTGCCGCGCAAGCGCGAAATCCTGGGACGCCCAGAACAGCCACGCTTCGGCCGGTTCCCCGTCGCGGCCCGCGCGTCCGGTCTCCTGGTAATATGCCTCGATGCTCTTGGGGATGGCGGCATGGGCGACGAGCCGGACGTCGGGCTTGTCGATCCCCATGCCGAAGGCAACGGTGGCGGCGATCACCATCTCTTCCGAATTGACGAACGCCGCCTGGTTGCGCCTGCGCACCGCCGCTTCCAGACCCGCGTGGTACGGAAGCGCGGAGCGGCCATCGCGCCCGATCTGTTCGGCGATCTTCTCCGCCTTGGTGCGGCTCGGTGCGTAGACGATTGCGGAGCCCGGCCGCGTCGCCAGAAGCTCGCGCAGCTGCTTGCCGGTCTGCTCGCGATGGCGAACGTGATAGCGGATGTTGGGACGGTCGAACCCGGCGACGATCAGCCCGTCCTGGGAAATCCCGAGCTGCGCTAGGATGTCGGCGCGCGTCCGGGCGTCGGCGGTGGCGGTGAGCGCCAGCCGAGGCACTTCGCCATGGTCGTCGAGAAGCGCCTTCAGCTTGCGATAATCGGGCCGGAAGTCGTGCCCCCATTCGCTGACGCAATGCGCTTCGTCGATGGCGATCAGGGAGATAGCGACCCGGTCGACCAGCCGCCGAAATCCGTCGAGCGTCGCCCGCTCCGGCGCGACATAAAGCAGGTCGAGGTCGCCGCTCCGGAAGCGCTCGACGGTTTGCTCGCGATCAGTGTCTGCGGACGTGAGCGACGCGGCGCGGATACCGATCGCCTCGGCGCTTCGGATCTGGTCGTGCATCAGCGCGATCAACGGGGAGACAACCAGCGCCGTGCCTTCGCGCACCAATGCGGGAAGCTGGTAGCACAGCGACTTGCCCGCGCCGGTTGGCATCACCGCGAGCGTGTGCCTGCCGCCGAGCACGCGGGAGATCACCTGCTCTTGAACGCCGCGGAAGCGATCGAAGCCGAAGGTCTGCTTGAGGATGAGATGCGGGTCGGTCATGAACTCGAACTGTTGTGCGGACCGAGCGCGCCGCGGTTGCGTTGCGGCAGTAGCGCGCGGCGTTCGCCGGGGCTAGCCTTCCGCCGATGCTCCGGCTCAACCGCCGTTCGTTCCTGAGCGCAGGCGCCGCTTCCTTGCTTGTTGCGGAGAACGCCGACGCGGCGCCCCCGGCCTGGCGCACGCTCGGCGACGATGTTCGGCGTGAAATGCGGTGGGCGTGGGGACAGTATCGCCAGCACGCCTGGGGCAAGGACCAGATCAAGCCAATCAGCGGCGGCTCTGAAAGCTTCCCGCTCAAGAGTCATCACCTCGGCCTGACCATCGTCGAGGCGCTCGACACCTTGTGGGTGATGGGCCTCGACGAGGAATTCCGCGACGGAGTCGACTGGGTCAAGTGCAATCTCGACTTCGACGTGGACGGCGAAGTCTCCGTGTTCGAGACGTCGATCCGTCTCGTTGGCGGCTTGCTCTCCGCATGGCACGCGTGCGGCGATCCGGTGCTGCTCGCCAAGGCGTGCGATTGCGCCGACCGGCTTCTCCCGAGCTTTGCCGCATCGCCCTTGGGAATCCCGCATCGCTTCATCAACCTGCGCACCGGAGCGCTGCGCGACCCGATCACCAATCCGGCGGAGACCGGCACCTTCATCCCCGAGTTCGGCTTCCTGAGCCGTGCCACGGGCGACGGCCGCTACCGCGCCGCCGCCAAGCGGGCGCAGGTCTCGATGTTCGAGCGGCGCTCGAGGATCGGCCTGCTTGCCGATTCGATGGACTGCATGACCGGCGAATGGAAGAGCCGCCGGGCGACCATCGGTCCGCCGTCCGACAGCTATTACGAATATCTGTGGGACGGCTGGGACCTGCTCGGCGACCGCGAGTGCCTGGCGATGTACCGCGCGTGCACCGCAGCGATCCTGAAACATCACCCGCAGCGAACCGCGGGCCATCTCTGGTTCGTCGACGTCGATTTCGAGACCGGCAAGCGGATCAACTGGGACCAGGACGAGCTCGCTTCATTTTATGGCGGCCTCCTCGCGCAGGGCGGCGCGCACGCATTCGGCGCGGCCTACACCGGAAGCTGGGCGGCGGTGCAGAAGCGCTTCGGAGTCCTTCCAGAGGGCTACAATGCAGAGAGCGGCAAGGTGTTGAGCGCAACCAATTCGCTGCGCCCCGAGCTCGCCGACGCGGCGTTCAACCTGTGGCTGCTCGACCGCCGCGAGGAATGGCGGCGGGTCGCCCGCGACCACTATCTGGCGATGAAACGCTGGAACAAGGCGCGCTACGGCTACGCCTCGCTCGCCGACGTGGTGAACAAGGTCCAGAGCGACCACTGCCCCGCTTACTGGTGGTCGGAGCAGATGAAATATTATTATCTCATCTTCAGCGACACGCCGCGCTTCGACTACCGCCGGCCCTATCTCAGCACCGAAGGCAATGTCCTGCGGGGCCTCAGGCGCTGACCTTCATTCAGCGGCCTGCGCCGTTTCGTCGAGCATCTGCTCGGCCGCCTGCCGGTACCAAAGGTCGGCGTAGAGTCCGCCGCGCTCGAGCAGCTCGTCGTGAGTCCCGCGTTCGGCGACGCGGCCTTCGTCCAGGACGACGATCTGGTCGGCGTTGACGATGGTCGAAAGCCGATGAGCGATCATGATGGTGGTTCGGCTCTGCGCCACCCGATCGAGCGTGCGCTGGATCTCCTCCTCGGTGCGGGAGTCGAGCGCACTGGTGGCTTCGTCGAGCACCAGCACGGCCGGATTCTTGAGCAGGGTTCGGGCGATCGCCACGCGCTGCTTCTCGCCGCCCGAGAGCTTCAGCCCGCGTTCGCCGACCATCGACTCGTACTTCTCGGGCAAGATATCGATGAAGCGGTCGATCGCCGCTCCGCGCGCCGCTGTCTCGATCTCCGACTGTGCCGCGTCAGCGCGGCCGTAGCCGATGTTGTAGCCGATCGTGTCGTTGAACAGCACCGTGTCCTGGGGGACGATGCCGATGGCGGCGCGAAGGCTCTTCTGCGTGACCTTGGCGATATACTGCCCATCAATCAGGATTCGCCCGCCCGTCGGATCGTAGAAGCGGTAGAGCAGCCGCGCGATGGTCGACTTGCCCGCGCCCGACGGACCGACGATCGCACAGGCGGTGCCCGGCGGAATATCGAGGTCCAGCCCTTTCAGGATCTCGCGATCCGGATCGTAGCCGAAGTGCACGTCCTCCAACCGGACATGCCCGCGGCTGACGTGGAGCGGCACGGCGTTCGGCGCGTCGGTAACCTCCGACGGCGTGTCGAGGAGTCCGAACATCGCTTCCATGTCGATCAGGCCCTGACGAATCGAGCGATAGACCCAGCCGAGCATATCGAGCGGCCGGAAGAGCTGCATCAGAAGCCCGTTGATCCACACCACGTCGCCCGAGGTGAATCGACCTTCGCTCCAGCCGACGACGGTGAACACCATCGCCCCGGCCATCATCAGGTTGGTGATCAACGACTGGCCGACGTTGAGCCAGGCGAGGCTGACTTCGTTTCGGACCGATTGGCGCGAGAAGGCGGCGACCGCTTCCTCATAGCGCCTCGCCTCGAGGTCCTCGGCGCCGAAATATTTTACCGTCTCATAGTTGAGCAGCGAATCGACGGCGCGGCCGATCGCCTTGTTGTCGACATCGTTCATCTCGCGCTGGATGTGCGAGCGCCAGTCGGTCACCTTGCGCGTGAAGGTGATGTAGATGGCGACGATCACTAGCGTCGACGCGACTAGGGCCCAGCCGAACTTGACGAGGAAGATGACGCAGATCGCGGCCAGCTCGATGACCGTGGGCGCAATGTTGAACAGCAGGAAATAGAGCATCATGTCGATGCTCTTCGTCCCCCGCTCGACGATTTTGGTCAGCGACCCGGTGCGCCGCTCGAGGTGGAATCGCAGGGACAGATCATGGACATGCCGGAAGACCTGGCCCGCCAAGGTCCGGACGGCGTTCTGCCCGACCTTTTCGAAGATTGCGTTTCGCAAATTGTCCGAGAGCACGCCGCCGAAGCGGGCGAGGCAGTATGCGAGGACCAGACCGATGACGATCCCCGCAGGCGCGTGAGCGCTCATCCGGTCGACCGCGAGCTTCAGCGGATAGGACATGGCGATGGTGATCGCCTTGCCGGCGAGCACGAGGAGCACCGCGGCGACTACTCTCGCCTTGAGACCGAGCTCGCCCTTGGGCCACAGCATCGGCAGGAATCGCCAGAGCGCGGCGAAGCCCGCGTTCGGCCTGGTTTGGCTTGGGAGAGCGTTGCTCGCCATCGCCTCTAGGTAGGAGCGCGTCCGACCTGCCGCAAACCGGCGATAGGCGGGGGAACCGCCTAAGCGCCCGGCGGTTCGTCGACGCATGGCGCGATCCATTCCCGTAAAGAATACGCCGAAGCTCCCCCGCGGCCGACGCGGCAGCAAGGTCGAGGACTCTCAGCTCAACCAGGCGACCTCTGCCGAATTCGAACGCGAAGGCCTCGGGATCGCACCGAAGGAGTAGCGAATGAGCCAGGAATCCAATGTGATGGAGCCGATGGTCCACCAGGATCAGGAGCCGGGGCACGAAAGCCAGCTGGAGCCGAAGCCGGAGTGGGAGCCGCGCTATCCCGGATCGGACCGCCTCAAGGGCAAGGTCGCGCTTGTCACTGGCGCGGACAGCGGCATCGGCCGCGCAGTCGCCGCGCTGTACGCTCGCGAAGGCGCCGACGTCGCCATCGTCTATCTCTGCGAGCACGACGATGCGAACAGGACCAGGGACATCGTCGAAAAGGAAGGCCGCAAGGCCATCACCATCGCTGGCGACATCAGCGACAAGCAGTTCTGCGAAAAGGCGGTCCAGCAGACTGTCGATCAGCTCGGCCGGCTCGACATCCTCGTCAACAATGCAGGCGAGCAGCACTCCGACCAGAAAATCACCGAGATCGACGAGCACCAGCTTCGCCGAACCTTTCAGACGAACATCTTCGGCATGTTCTTCATGACGGAGGCGGCGCGGCCGCACCTCAAAGAAGGTTCGGCGATCGTCAACACGACCTCGGAAACGGCTTACGAAGGATCGAAGCATCTGCTCGACTATGCTTCGACCAAAGGCGCCATCGTCGGCTTCACCCGCTCGCTCGCCAAGAATCTCGTGAAGCAGGGCGTTCGGGTGAACGCGGTCGCTCCAGGGCCGATCTGGACCCCGCTCAATCCCTCCGGCGGAACTCCGAAGGACAAGATCCCGGAGTTCGGCAAGGATACGCCGATGGGCCGCCCGGGACAGCCGAACGAGGTCGCACCGTGCTTCCTGTTCCTCGCCTGCGAGGACTCGAGCTATATGACTGGCCAGGTGCTCCATCCCGACGGGGGAAGCACGACCTCAAGCTAGTCCTCGATCAAGAGGGTGATTGGATGTTGGCGCTAAATATGTACCGGATGTCCGAATCCGGACGGCGGCATTCGCCGATATTCCTGCTGCGGTTGGTGAAATTTACCAAACATCACGCAGAATTGACCAACCGGCTTCGCCGAATTTGAATGCCGTCATTGAAAAATAACGACTTTTTCTAATTGGCACACCTCCTGCATTGATATTGGTGTGACCCAATGGTGGGTCCGACCAGAGATGCCTAAGGGGTTCGACCAATGTTCAATTCACTCGCTTCGGTCCGTCAGACCGCAACCGTCTTCGCCGGCGCATTCATTTCCGCGCTTCTCCTCGTTTCGGCCGCGACTTCGCTGCCAATCGCCTGACGCCAGCAGGGACAATCACCATGAACGACCGCTTTCTGGTCAACCGCCGCGACGCCAAGGTGATGGGCGTCGCCGCAGGACTGAGCGACTATACGGGGGTTGATCCGACGCTCGTCCGCCTGGGGTTCATCGCAATGGTGTTGCTCACCGGACCGCTGATGATCCTGCTTTACATCCTTGCCGGGCTGCTGGTGCCCGCACGATAGGCGCCAGCCGCTCTTTCCCGCGCAGCGCATGAAGCGCATCACCGCGGGAATGAACGATCCCTACAATCTCCAGCGCTTCGTCGATGCGCAGGACGGAATTTTCGAACAGGCGCTCGCCGAGCTTCGCCGTGGAAGGAAGGAGAGCCACTGGATGTGGTTCATCTTTCCGCAGCTGGCGGGTCTTGGCCGGAGTTCTACAGCCCGATATTACGCACTTGCGTCGATCGACGAGGCTGGCGCCTATCTCGCGCATCCGCTGCTCGGTCCTCGCCTGCGCGAATGTGCAGAAGCTATCCTGCCCTGGTCCGAACATGTTGCTGCGGAGGACCTTCTCGGCCCCATCGACGCGCTGAAGCTGAAGTCGAGCTTAACTCTGTTCGACCGGGTCGAACCGGACCGGCTTTTCCGCGCCGGTCTCGAGCGGTTCTTCGCGGGAGAACGGGACGAGCGCACCCTCGCGCTTTTGAACGAACAGGACTAAGGGCGCCACAGACGCGCCTGGAAAATCCAAGGAGACTCGAATGCGCAAGCTTCTGTTCGCAACCGCCGCTGCCGCCCTCATCGCTTCGCCCGCGTTCGCGGAGCTTCCTGTCGGATCGAAGGCGCCCGACTTCAGCACGACCGGAGCGCTTGCCGGAAAGCCGTTCAAGTTCCACCTCGCCGACCAGCTGAAGCACGGGCCGCTGGTTCTCTATTTCTTCCCGAAGGCGTTCACCAGCGGCTGCACGGCAGAAGCGCATGCCTTCAGCGAAGCGGCGGCCCAATTTCACAAGCTCGGGGCTCGGGTCATCGGCATGTCGGCCGACAATCTTCCGGTCCTCGAGCAATTCTCGGTCAAGGAATGCCGCAACCAGTTCCCGGTCGCGACCGCCGATCCGGACGTTCGCAAGGCCTATGACGTGGTTCTCGCCCAGAAGCCCGAGTATGCCAACCGCACGTCCTACGTGATCGATCGCAAGGGCGATATCGTGATGGCCTACACCAATCTCGATCCCAGCGAGCACGTCCAGCGGACGCTCGCGGCCGTGAAGGCGCTCAAACATTAGTTAATCCGTTTGCCATGCGGTGGACATAGGCCCACCGCTATCCCCCCGCGCGCCCTGGCTTCAGGGCCGCGCACGAAAGAGGGGAAAGCCGATGAACAACAGGACACTGCTTGCCGTGGGCGTCGCCTTGCTGGCGCTCGCCGCCTGCAACAAGAAGAGCCCGCAGAACAATGAGGCCTCGCAGATCGAGGCGAACGCGGAAAATCACGCCGAGAACGTGGAAGCGACCGCGAACAACGAGGCCGCGAATATCATGAACTCGGCTCAGAACGAGGCGTCGGCGGTCAAGAACGAGGGCGAGAACAAGGCCGAGGCGATCAAGAACACCGCCGAGAACAAGGCGGCAGCGGTCAAGAATTCCAGCTCGAACACAAGCGAGAACAAGACCAAGTAGGGTTTGGCAGCGGCAACAGACACAAAGGGCGCCCCCATCGGCGGGGCGCCCTTCTTTCGTTCGGCGATGAGCTGACTAGCGGTCCGCCGACTCCTTCTGAACGAACTTGCTGAACCGACTGTCGCTGTCCGTGTCGTGAAGGAACGCAAGGTCGTTCTCGTCGAACGTTCGGAAAAACTCGTCCCAGGTGATTCGGTGCAGGCCCTCGTCTTCGTTCCCGCCCGGCTCATCATAGTCGATCCTCAAAAGGCCGCCGCCGCCCTTGTCTTCGGTCGACCAAACCACTGCGGGGTGCCCCCCGCGCTTTTCGACCCATTTGCGGATTTGCTCGTGATTCGTCGTGCTTTTCGCGCTCGACATAACCCTCTCCTTAAAGGGTGGCGGATACACTGCTGAAATGATCGGGAGCGGAAGGCGGTTCCTGTCCGAAGCCGTTTATCTTCAGCCTGATTGGAACCGAATGGCGCGCGGTTCGCTCTGCAAGCCGCTCAACACTTTTGGAGGGGAGCAGATGAAAATTGCACGAATCCTGTCCGCGGCGACCATCGCAGCGCTGACCGCTTGTGGTAGCAATAACAATGCGAACAATGCCGAGGCGATGAACGCTGCGACCAACGCAGCGACCAATCTCAATGCCGCCGCGACCATGAACGCGACCGATATGAACGCGACGGACATGAATGCCACGACCAACACCGGCATGACCGACGTCAACGCGACCGGCAATGCCGGCGCGAACGCCACGACCAACTACTGATCCGGCCTGAGCACGCGCCGGAGCGGGGCGCCTGCATCGGCGGGCGCCCCATCCGTTTGCGCGACTACCGCGCCTGGACGCGCACGACCGGCCGGATCCATCCGCGCCTCAGCGGCGTGTATTTCAGCCTCACCTGATAGACGTCCCTCCGGTGGCCTCGAAGGTCGAGGCTCCTCGTGCAGGTTCCCGCACGCATTAGGGCCCGCGTGCCGATGTCCTGGTGTCCGCCGTTGCGGAACCAGACATCGACGTCACGCATGTCGATCGGGCCGCCGTAAACGCAAACCCGCATCTGGCGATAGCGCGCTGTGCCGGGCACCCGGATGGTGTCGTTGTCACGGCCGCTCACGGTCGTATAGGCGATCGTTCGCCAGTTATGCCGCCGGTACTGAGCGGCAGCCGGGCTCGTGGCGGAGAGCGCCACTGTGGCGGTTGCAAAGCCGAGAATCATTGTCCGTTTCATGTCGGTTTTCCTCTTGAGATGGAGTTCCCGACTGACGAACACCCGAGACTCGTCGATTGTTGTCAGCTTACCCGGCGACGGGGCTCGGCTCACCGCATCTGAACGTCAGCGAAATGATCAGGTGATCGGCGGTTCACTCTTCCAGCGACGTTTTTCTGCTCGCGTTCATTTGCCGGGCGGCGAGTGGAGAGTCTTGCTCATGCTGTCGCCGATGGCGGAGCGCTGCGCGCCCGTGCGAAGGTTCCGTCGCGCGTTGTAATAGCCCTGCAGGAAGCTGAAGTCCCACTTGGTCATGGTAACGGGCGCTACGCCGCCGATGGGAACGTCGAGGACGTGGAGGATCGTCGGAGCGCCTGAATCGTTCAGCTTCGCAGGATCGGCCCCCGTCAGGGCGCGAACGGCCGTATAATCGGCGAGCTGAGTCACTGTCATTCCCGTGAGCGCCTTGCGCTCGACCACGACAACCGACGTATCGAACTGCGGGTGCACCGGTTCGGTGATGCGCGAAGAAGGATCCACGGTTCGGTTGACCACCACCCCCTGCGTGGTGTCCTCGGTCAGGTCGACTCCGTCCTCGGTCACCATTGGGCCCTTCGTCTGCCATGCGGCCGCCGGCCCGGGCTTGTGCTCGAGATCGCGAAACTGCTTGTCGGTGAGGCCGAAATAATCGGCGCTATGCCGCTGGAGCTCCTTCAGGAACGCGGTCTTGTCCGAGGTCACCAGGAGCAGGACGTTGGGCGCGCAATGGGCGCCTCCAACGACGATCCCGACGTTCTTCGCCACGAGTCGAATGCGGTTCGCGACGGATTCGGCCTGCGGCTTGGCAAGGCCGAAAACCGCCGGGCAGACCTCATGCTCGAAGCGGCTCAGCTGGCGGTTGGACGGCACCGCCGTAAGCGCTCCGACGAAGTCCTGGATTGCCTTTTGCTGGTCCTTCTGCCCGGTGATGACGATCGCCTGCCCGGGAGGAGAAGGCTGAGCGGGCGCAGGTTGCTGGACCGCGAGCGCCGCGGACAGGAGAATTGGGAAAATCACGATACCTCACTTTTCGGCGCGCGCTGGCTAGACCAACCTCGTCGAATCGCACCAGCGAAATCGCTGAAATCCATTGCAGATTCGATGAGTGGCTGTCGATTGGCGCCTGCGCCTAGAACCTTCCGCAGACGTCCTCCCCGCCGGTCGATGAGAGCCGGGTGAAGCGGTTGAACGTCTCCTCGGGCGAGCTGTTGATGAGGATCCCCTCGGTCTTGCAGCTCTTCAGCTGGAAGCGGACCTTGCGCGCCCAGAAGTCGAGCGAGACGCGGCGGAAATTTCCCAAGATGTCCGTGCCGAGCAGAAGCGCCGGCTCGTCCAGGAGCCCGAACAGCTTGAACGGCGGCACGTCCGCGAAGGCGATGGGAACATCGTGAAGAACCACAGGACCGAGCTGGAGCTCGGCGATCTTGGCGATCTGCAACTTGGTCTTCTCGCCGGTGACTCCGATCGCGTCGACCGTCCAGAACTTATCGCGGTTGCCGCGGATCAGCTTGTCGCGAAGGGCGAGGTTGCCGATCGTGATCTCGGACCCGGTGTCGATCACCGCGTCGAGCGGAAGGCCCGCCGCCTGAACCTCCGTCAGGATGAGCTGTCCGCGCTGGCGCCGCGCGATGATGACGATGGCGTTGGGATCGAACGGCAGCGGCTGGTGCGGGTCCTCGACCTTGATCAGATGCTTTTCGAAATCGAGCATCAGCCGCTGCCGGAACAAGGCGTCGATCCCCACGACTCCGTCGCTACCCATGTCCCCTTCGCGGAGCGCGGGAAGCTCCAGATGCCTGATCGTGGTGTCCCCGAGTGTCAGCTCGGCGACCTTCACCCGGTCGACGACGTCGCGCGAGGTCGTGCCATTGAGGATCGCCGGGCTTCCGAGCGGCAGCTCGAGGTCGTGAGCGATGCGCAAGCCGACGGCGGAGGTGTCGGCGCCGCTGTCGACGAGGAAGCGGTAGGGGCCGTGGCCATTGACGTCGACGTCGACGCTGAGCCGGGTGTCGGCCGCTTGCGCCTTCACGTCCTTCCCGCCGATCGCGAGGGTCTTGTCGAACACCGCCGGCGGAAGCGGCGGGACGGCCGAAGGGAGATAGGGTACCGGCCTCGGCGGACTGATCTGCGGCGGGTCGGATGCCGCGCCGGCCTCGTGCGCCAGCCCGATCAGCATCAGCGGCAAAGCGGCAATCAAGACGCGGCTAAGCCTGGGCATGTTCTCCTCTGGAGCGAGCAGTCTTGTGCATTATGCACGGCACTTGCTGAACCCATTATAGACGCACGGGCGGAGCATTCGACCGGCCGCATGCGACCCTTCGGTCGATTCAGAACCGTCCGCTGTCGGTGGCGGGCCGAGCTGAGGAAGTTCATCAACTTGACCGCAGGCAAATCCTCGCTCCCGAAATAGGAGTGGCGGCGGCAAGCGGCTATGAGGGGGACACCCGCCGCGTCAGCGGCGACCGAGCAGGAGAGCGAAGATGGCGAAGGGTCAGCAGAGATCGAACAAGGAAGCGCGCAAGCCGAAGAAGGCCAAGGTCAAGACCGTCGCCGCCAATCCGTCGCAGAAGGGCGGAGTCCGCGGCCAGAGAATTTGAAGGACGGCTGAGGCGTCCGGCGCCGCCCTAGATTTTGCGGATCACCGATTGCGCGGTGGCCACCGTCATTCCGAACCGGCGGACCTTCGTCACCGTGCTGGCCGAGCGATCGCCCGGTAGCGGCGTCAGCCATTCCTCGACGTTGAGATTGCCTTTCATCGTGAAACGGAAGCGGTAGTCGCCGCCGCTCCTGTCAATCACCACCGGGCTCGTGGCTTCGGACATGGTGGCCGCATATTCGCCGGGACCGGTCTCGCGCACCCGCCAGCGGCGTTCGTGGGGCGGCTGGCCATCGTCAGTCACGCGTTGCACCAGCATCAAACTGCCGTCGCTTTGGATCCTGCCCTCGCCGACGCTGCTGGTTCGGTAGGCCTTTTTGAAGATGACTTTGATGGTCCCGTGAGTTTCCGTCCGGCCGACGAAGAAGCGCATCGGATCGGCTTGCGGCTGCTGGGCAGAAGCGAGGGGCGCGCCGAGCATCAAGGCAGCCCCGGCAAGCGTCAGGCGCGGTACGATCATCGGCGGGCGTAACGGGAGGCCGGGTGAATGGTTGCTGTCGCGTCCGCCTCATGACCCCCGTTGCGGTCAAGCGAGCGATGCGTGCGTCAGTGCGCAGCCGCAGGCGTGAACGACAGGTCCTGATAGTCCCAGCTGAAGTCCGCGGTTGGCGAGACCGGCTTCATGGTCACATGGTCGACCTTGCCGTTGGCATCGATCGAGAAGCTCACATAAGCGGGCTCGACCCAGTCGAGCTTCGGGTTGGTCTTGAACGTATCGTACTGGTAGTGGGTCAGCGGCCCCTCCATCCCCTCCGAATGCGGGAAGTCGATCCACAGGCCCTTGCCGGATTGGCGGACGTGGATCGTTCCGTACCAGGGGTCGGCATAATCGCCGACGTAACGGTCGAGCGGGAGCGAAGGGCCAATCGGCGCGGGCTTGGCTTCGGCGGTCTGCACCTGCTTCGCGGCGGCGTTCAGCCGGGCAAGCTTGAACTGGTGGAACTTCTCCGGCCAGTCGGCGCGCGGATAGCCGAGGTAATAGTCGAGCAGCTCGTCGCGAAGGCCGAGGATGATCTCGCCGTCCTCGCTGTTCGCGGCGATGAAGATGCCGATGTCCTTGTCGGGGAGAAGCGCGATCGTCGCCTGCGAGCCGAGCACCGCGCCGTCATGGCCGACGACCTTCGCGCCGCGATAGTCCGACAGCTCCCAGCCAAGGGCATATTCGCTGAAATGCGGATCGGTGACGGCAAACTCGGGCGGCAGCTGGCGAGTCGGTGTGATTACCTCGCCCGTCCACATCTGCTTCGACTGCTCGTCGGAGAACAGTCTGCCGTCGCCACCGGGAATCCTGCCGTGGCCGAGCTGGGTCAGGAGCCAGCGGCTCATGTCGTTGGCGCTGATCGCGAGGCCGCCGGCGGGCGCCGCGTTCTGGGCGATCGTCGCATTCTCGTCGAGCGGCACCTGCTTGCCGAGTCCGTGGATCGGGCCGCTGTTGCGGCTGTGCGGCCGCGCTCGATCGGGGTTGGCCTGGTACTCGGCGTCACTGTCGGTCGAATGGGTCATGCCCAACGGTCCGAACACATGGTCGTGGATGTACTTCTCCCACGGCTCGCCGCTGACCGCCTCGATCAGCTGGCCCGCGGCCATGTAGAGGATGTTGTCGTAGGCATAGCCGTAGCGGAAGCTCGTCGCCGGCTTGAGGTAGCGGATGCGCCGCACCGTCTGGGCGCGCGACAGCGTGCTGTTGGGCAGGAACAGAAGATCGCCTTCGCCGAGGCCGAGGCCGCTGCGGTGGACGAGCAGGTCGCGGATGGTCATCTCGCGCGTGACCCACGGGTCCCACATGCGGAAGTCGGGCATGTGGTCGATCACCCGGTCGTCCCACTTGATCTTGCCTTCGTCGACCAGAGTCGCGAGCGCGGCATTGGTGAACGCCTTGCCGGTCGACCCGGTGAAGAAGATCGTGTCGGCGTCGACCGGCTGGTTGGTGGTGATGTCGCGCACGCCCCAGCCGCGGGCGAGCGTCACCTTGCCATTCTCGACGATGGTGATCGCGAGTCCGGGAACGCCGAACGCCTTGCGGAGTTGCTCGACGCGCTGTTCGAAGCCGGGAGGCGGCGCTGCGCGGGCGCTCGCGGCCGTGATTGCCAATGTCACCCCGGCAAATGCGCGAAAAGCCTGTTTCAGCATCAATCCTCCCCGTGCGAGATCTTGCTTCGCCCTCCTATTTCTTGGGCGTCGTGGCCGGCTGCGGCTTCGAGCCCAGGCTCTCGACGAGGTCCACCTTCGCTTTGAACTCCTTGGCGCAACTGTCCATGATTCCGCCGGCGGTCGCATCGGTGACGGATTTCGCCTGCTGGTCGAACAATGTCTTGATCTGCGCTGCGGTCGCGTTGGCGGAGATCCGGCCGAGATAGAAATAGAAGCTGGCCTCGGCGAGCTTCTGCGCGTCGCCGGTTTTCGCCTGCTGGGCGAAGGCGTTGCTCAACAGGATGCAGCGGGCGTCGCTCGCACTCTGCGCCGAGGCGGCCGCGCCGGTCATCAGCAAAGTAGCCCCAAGGGCGATTCGAAGGGTGTTCATTGAAAATTCTCCGTTCGTCTGTGTTGGGTAAGGGCGCGGCCATCCACTTCGGCCTGCGGCCAGGTGGACGAATCATAAGCCAGCAGCGCGGCCATGCCGAGTCCCTTTGCGCGCGAGGAATTGACGCGGCGGCGGTGAGGATTCGAAGGCGGAAGTTGCCGAAGTTGTCGCCTCAATGCGGGCGCGTGCGCGCGAAGCTCGGCGCGAATGTTCGCCAATGTTCGCAGTGACGAACAGCGATCGGGGCGAGCGGAGCGTCGTCGAGACGAACTGCATCGGCGAGCTTAAGGCACAAATCGGGTGCTGTAGGACAGGATTTTCTCAGTCCGTCGACGGCTCGTCAGCCAAAGCGAGCCACGGCTCGAACAGTTTGGGCTGGTCGCCGGTCAGGTT
>DASUIC010000166.1:0-12187 GCA_036273215.1 Sphingomicrobium sp. | reverse complement strand
GGCCTGGGACCTCACCCGCTGGCTGGTCGAGATCGCGGGCTGGGGCGGAGCGCTTCTGATCCTGCTCGCTTATCTGCTCCTCTCGGCCGGGCGCCTCACCGGCCAGTCGCTGAGCTACCAGGCGATGAATGTGGTCGGAGCGGCGGGGTTCGTGATCAACGGCTGGTGGCACGGCGCGATTCCATCGGCCGCGCTCAACGTCATGTGGCTGCTGATCGGAGCGATCGCTTCAATCGGCATCCTGCGGCGCCGCGAGCGCGGGCTTGAGCCAGTCGGGAATGATCGCATTATCAGGGATCGCGTCGACGCGGGCGTGAACGACCGATAAGCCTACCTGGGGATATTCGACCCGCGCCCGCTCGCCTCCGCCGCCGAGCACGACGAACAGGCGGCGGTTGATCTTTTGCCGCCAGTTCATCCGCGCGGTATTCTCCTGCCCGACATAGCAGCCCTTGTCGAAGCTGACTCCGTTCAGCTCGGCCGCGTTGCATTCGAGCCAGAGCAGGTCGCCGAGCTCGTCGCGGCCCTCGCAGACGCCGAGGCGAAGGCGGTGCTCGAGCCAGCCGCTGACGGGCTCTCCGGCAGGACCAAGCCAGCGGTGGCCGAGCTTCGCCAGACGCGGGTCCGGGACGCCGCCCTCGCCCTCCCCCGACCAGTGCACGGCGATTTCGCCGGCGCGCTTGATCGCGATCGCCCGGCGCAGGCGGTACATCGACAGGCGCTTGATCAGTTCGTCGGCCGCCGCGACCTCGCAGTCGAGCAGCAGCGCCTCCCCGGCCACCCAGACGATGAAATCGAACAGGCACTTGCCTTGTGGAGTCAGCAGGCCCGCCCAGACCGGAAGCTCACCGGTAACGTCGTTGGTGACCAGCCCTTGCACGAACCCGCGCACGTCTTCGCCCGACAGGCGGATCACGGCGCGGTTGGTCAGGGTGGTTGCGGCCATGGTCTTCAGTTAGGGAGCCGCCGTGGCATTGCAAACGCTGACCCTCCGCCGCCCGGACGACTGGCACGTGCACTTGCGCGACGGGGAGATGCTGCGCGCGGTTGCGCCATACACTGCGCGGCAGTTCGCGCGTGCGATCGTCATGCCCAACGTGGTCCCGCCGATCACCGCGGTCGAAGCGGCGACGGCTTATCGCGAGCGCATAGTGGCGGCCGCGGGCGCGGGCTTCACGCCGCTGATGACCTGCTACCTGACGGACGAAGCTGCTCCCGATCAGATCGAACGCGGCTTCCGCGAAGGCGTCTGGATCGCCGCCAAGCTCTATCCAGCCGGAGCGACCACCAACAGCGCCAGTGGCGTCACGGACATCCACAACATCTATTCCGCGCTGGAGCGAATGCAGAGGATTGGCATGGTGCTGTGCGTCCATGGCGAGGTGACCGACCCTGCCGTCGACGTGTTCGATCGTGAGGCCGTGTTCATCGAGCGCATCCTCGAGCCGCTGACGCGGGACTTCCCGGAGCTGAAGGTGGTCCTGGAGCACATCACCACCGTCGAGGCCGCACAGTTCGTCGAGGGCGCGGGACAACAGCTCGCCGCCACCGTCACCCCGCAGCACCTGATCATCAACCGCAATGCAATCTTCGCCGGCGGCCTACGACCCCACGCTTACTGCCTGCCGGTCGCAAAGCGCGAGAAGCACAGGCTCGCTGCCCGCACCGCCGCGACCTCCGGCTCTTCGAAATTTTTCCTGGGAACGGATAGCGCGCCGCACCCGATCGGCGCGAAAGAATCCGGCTGCGGCTGCGCCGGTATCTTCAACGCGCCCTTCGCGCTGGAGAGTTATGCGGCGGTGTTCGACGAGGAAGGAGCGTTGGACAGGTTCGAAGCGTTCGCGTCGGAGAACGGTCCGCGCTTCTACGGCCTTCCGCTGAACGATGGTACCGTGACTCTGGAGCGAGCCGAGGTGCAGGTGCCCGAGCGAATCGAGGCGCAGGGGATCACCCTCGTCCCCTTCCACGCCGGCGAGACCCTGCGTTGGAAGTTGCTCGACTAGTTCAGCAGTCGTGGGCGCCGCCGCTGGTCCCGATCACGCTTCCGAAATGGTCCTGGAGCACTTCGTAGCATTCACAGGAGCGCCGCTTGAGCGCCACCCGGTCGATCACCCGGATTCGGCCGCGGCTCGCGGCGATCATCGCCATCGACGAGAATTCGCGGATGACTGCGTTGATCGTGGTCCGCTGGACTCCGAGCAGAGCGGCAAGAGCCTCCTGAGTCAGCTCGATCCGGTCGCCGGCGCGATCCTGCGCGTGGAGAAGCCAGCGCGCCGTCCGCTCGGGAATCGAATGGTAGGCGTTGCACGCAACGTTCTGCATCACCTGCGCAAGCAGATAATCCGAGAACCGGCAGAAGACATTGCCGATGAAGGCCGAGCGCTTCTTGGCGTCCTCGAGCGCCTTCATCGGCACCCGGAACGCCGGGCCGCCGACCAGCACATGAGCCCGCGAGTAGGCAGGCGCACGGCCGCAGCTGACGATCCCGCCCACCGCGCCCTCGCGGCCGATCGAGGCGACCTCTATGGTGCGACCCCCCGAAAACTCGATTTCCATCGAGATCATGGTCGGGCCGAGCGGGAAGAGGCTGAACAGGACGTCCTTGCCGCGGTCGAGGACGACGTCGCCTGGCGCGAGTTCGACGGTTGCTCCGAACGGCTCAATGAGGGCACGGGCTTCGGCCGAGAATGTCGACAGCAGCCGGTTTCCTGCAAATGCCTGGTCGGCTTCGTTCAGCTCGTCGATCACTGTCTGTGTCACGTTGTGTTCCTGGAGGCGCCTGCGAACTGTTCGTTACGACGGCGGGCTGACCCTTAAATGCCCATCGAGGCAAGTTGCTCCATCAGCTTTGGACCGCATCCACCGTCTTGCGGGCAGCGAGCAGAAGCGTATCGGCGACCAGTCGTAGCGGAGCAACGTCGACGAGGCTCTGACGCTGATCGATCAGGTCGACGAACGTGCGGTAGATGTCGGGATATTCGCCGATGCCGCTGTCGGCCGTGGTCTGACCGTTGAGGATCAGTGTCGCGCCGCCGCCCTCGAGCCGGACGCTGGTGCCGTCGCTTGCCTCCGCGTTGATCGTCCATTCCTCACCCTGCGTTCGGCGCCAGTCGAGGCTTGCGGTCAGCGGCCCGTCCGCCTGCGGGCTCGAGAAGGTGACATCCGCGGCGATCGGCGTCTGCGCATTTTCGGGAAAGCTCAGCTCGGCCGACTCGACGAACAGCCCGCCGGGGAAAATTTTCGTGGCGATCGAGAAAGCGTTGATTCCTGGGTCGAACACGCCGAACCCGCCAGCTTCCCAGATCCACGTCTGCCCGGGGTGCCATTTGTGTACGTCCTCGTGCCAGTGGATCTGCATCGACTTGATCCGCTTGCCCGCGAGCGCCTTTGCCGCGGCCTCCACCGTCGAGTGATGCTGCGCGTGCCAGGTGGTGAAGAGAGTGACCTTTTGCGCCTGGGCGAGACAGTCGAGGTCGGCGATCTCGGCGAGCCCGGCGGTCGGGGGCTTCTCAAGCAGGCAGTGCAGTCCCGCCAGGATGCATTCGCGGGCGATTTCGTAGCGCGGGCCAGGCGGCGTGGTGATCGCGACCGCCTCGAGTCCCTCGACGCTGCGGATCAGCTCGCGCCAGTCGGTGAACTTCTGTTCGACCCCTTGGCCCGACCTGCTCGAAGTCGCGACCAGCTCAAAGCGGGGATTCGCGCGAATCGACGGGACATGCTGGTCCTCGGCAATCTTGCCGTAGCCGATGATCGCGATCCGGATCGGTTTCATGAGCGGACCGCGGCCACGCAGGCGCGCGCCTTCTCACGGGTTTGCTCGGGCGATTGACCGGCCTTGTAGACGCTCGACCCGAGGCCGAAGCCGCTCGCGCCGGCGTCTAGCCACGGACGCATGTTGTCCGGGCCGACACCGCCGACGATCAGCACGGTAATGCCTTTCGGGAGAATCGCGAGCTGAGCCTTTAGCACTGCCGGAGATGCAGCTTCTGCGGGAAACAATTTGAGCGCGGTCGCTCCCGCGCGAAGCGCGGCGAAAGCCTCGGAAGGCGTGAAATAGGCTGGTGACGAGACGATTTGCGCTGAAACCGTCGCTGCAATGACTTCGGCATTCGTATCGGGCGAAACGATTATGCGTCCCCCGGCGTCATGGACTCGCGCGACGTCGGCCGGATCGAGGACCGTACCAGCGCCAACGAGGGCTTTGTCTCCGTACTTGCCCGCCAGCAGCTCGATGCTCTTGAACGGATCGGGCGAGTTGAGGGGCACCTCGATGATCCGGATTCCCGATTCGAAGACGGCGTCGCCGATCGCTTCTGCCTCATCGGGTCTCACGCCGCGGAGGATCGCGATCAGCGGGCATTCGTCGAGATAGCGATGCAGCAGTTCCTTCGCGTTCAATTCGAAATCCTCTCGGCGATCCTTCTCGCCCCAGAAAGAAAGCTTTGCTCGCCGTCGAGTTCAATCGGCTCGGCTCCTGCTTCGCGAATCGCCGCTGCATAGAGCCGCGTCAGCTCCGGCCGGCCCATCACGAAAACCTCTTGCTCACGCATCTCCAGTCCGATTCGCACGTCCGCGCCGACCAGCAGGCCGCTCGCATAAGACGATGCGTCTTCGGCTCGCGCTTCGCCGAGGAGGACACGCGCGCGCACTGCGAACAGCTCGGAC
Source organism: Sphingomicrobium sp. (assembly GCA_036273215.1). Lineage (GTDB taxonomy): Bacteria > Pseudomonadota > Alphaproteobacteria > Sphingomonadales > Sphingomonadaceae > Sphingomicrobium. Next base: position 7,522 of record DASUIC010000166.1, on the reverse strand, counting down.
GTGAGATCGGCCTGATCGAGGCTGTGGCGAACGCCGCGCCGGAACGCCTGGTCCGGCTGCGCCTCGCGCTTCAACAGGTCGGCGAGAATGCTGTGCTGCCTTAAGAGGCTGAACAGCTCGCCCGTCATCACCGTTCGGAACGAGGCGATCCGCCCCTCCTCCAGCTTGATCCATTTATTGTGCGTCCCGGGATGGCAGACCAGCGCCTCATCGGGCACTTCGCCGCCCGCGACGGCTCCGAGCAGCTGAACTTCCTCGCCGCGCATCACGTCCGCGCGGCCGTCCCCGACGTAACACACGCCCGGGACGATCGCTTCGCGGGCCGCAGGCCAGACGAGGCCGTTCGCCAGCTCATCGATGCCGGCGGGACAGGGAACATAAGGCGCGTCGACCCAGCCGCGGTTCGATCCGATCATTCCTCCGAGGAGCAGCGGATCATCGCCAAGCCGCTCGCGAATTTCCGCGACAGCCGAAGGAAAGCCGCCGCTCCCTACGGCGAGAACACCCTTTCCGTCCTCGAATTCCGCGGTGCACACGCCCGAGGAATCCAGGCGATAGGCACGCCGGTTGGTCGTTCCCCAGTCGACTGCAATGAAACCGTCTGCCCAGCGCATGCTTTATCCGCCTTAGCGGAAAACTTTGGCGGCGCGACAAGGCTCCCGATGGTTTTCGTTTTCGATGCGTGCGGCTATCGAAGCGCCGCGCCGGTCCGCCGGACCGCTTTGGTGACGCAGCAACGCCGAGGAGAGTGACCCATCGCCAACTTCATGTTCGCGACCGGGATCGAGAACAGCATCCCGACGATCAACCACGGCAAGACCCGAATCGACGAGATGGCGGTCTGCGGCCATTACGAGCGCTGGCGCGAGGATTTCGACTGCGTCCAGGAGCTCGGGATCAATTATCTCCGCTACGGGCCGCCGATCTACAAAACCTATCTCGGGCCCAACAAGTTCGATTGGGCCTTCGCCGACGAAACCTTCGCCGAATTGAAGCGGCGCGAGATCACGCCGATCGTCGATCTTTGCCATTTCGGGGTGCCCGACTGGATCGAGAACTTCCAGAACCCCGATTTCCCGCGCCTGTTCTCGCTTTATGCGGGCGAGTTCGCGGAGCGCTATCCCTGGGTCCAGCTGTACACGCCGATCAACGAGATGCTGATCTGCGCGATCTTCTCGGCGAAATACGGCTGGTGGAACGAGCAGAAGAAAGACGACCGCTCGTTCGTCACCGCGGTCAAGCACATCGTCAAGGCCAATGTCATGGGGATGATCGAAATCCTCAAACGACGCCACGACGCCATTTTCATCCAGTCGGAATCGTCGGAATATTATCACGCCGACTCACCGGCCGCGATCGGTCGCGCCGAAGTGCTCAACCAGATGCGGTTCCTCAGCCTTGATCTCAATTACGGCCGGCGGGTCGACAGCGGCATGTACCAATATCTGATGGATAACGGCATGACCCGCGAGGAATATAACTGGTTCCTCGAGCACCGGCTGAAGCAGCACTGCATCCTCGGCAACGATTATTACCAGCTCAACGAGCACCGGGTGTTCGCCGACGGCCACACCGTCGCTGCGGGCGAGACCTTCGGCTACTGCGAGATCACCCGGCAATATTACAATCGCTTCCGGGTGCCGGTGATGCACACCGAGACCAACCTGTGGGAAGGCCCGCACGGCGACGAAGCGGTCAAGTGGCTGTGGAAGGAATGGGCCAATGTCCTAAGGCTCCGCAACGTCGGGATCCCGACCGTCGGCTTCACCTGGTACAGCCTGACCGACCAGGTCGACTGGGACACCGCGCTTCGCGAGCAGAACGGCAACGTCAATCCGCTCGGCCTGTTCGACCTCGACCGCAAGATCCGCAACGTCGGCCGCGCCTACAAGCAGCTGATCGCCGACTGGCGCAATGTGCTCCCGGCGCAGAGCGTATGCCTGATCGTCCCGATCAAGAAGGTCGGCACCGTCGAGACCGACACCGACGATGCCGCGGGCCGGAGCGCGAGGGCCGCCGAGTGACCGAACGCACAATCGCGAAGATCGAGACCTTCCATGTGCCGCCGCGCTGGCTGTTCGTGCGCGTCGAAGCGAGTGACGGCGCGTTCGGCTGGGGCGAAGCGAGCCTCGAGGGCTGGGCGGAGGCGGTCGACGGGGTGTTCGAAATCTATCGTGACCGCTTCATCGGCGCGGACCCGTTCGCCATCGAGGACATCTGGCAGGTCGGATTCCGCGGCGGTTTCTACCGCGGCGGTGCGGTCATCATGTCCGCGCTTTCGGGCCTCGAGCAGGCGCTGTGGGACCTGAAGGGCCGCGTGGTCGGCCTGCCGGCCTGGCAGATGCTCGGCGGCAAGGTGCGCGAGAGTGTCCGCTGCTATGCCTGGATCGGCGGCGACCGCCCGAGCGAGATCGCCGAGGCTGCTGCGGTTCGCAAGAAGCAGGGCTTCACCGCGGTCAAGATGAACGCCACCGCCGAGGTCGACTGGATCGGGACGCCCAAGACCTTCGTCGAAGTTATCAAACGGGTCGAGGCGGCGCAGGCGCAAGGCATGGACGTCGGACTCGACTTCCATGGCCGCGTTCACCGGCCGATGGCCAAGCAGCTGGCCAAGGTGCTCGAGCCGATGGGCCTCCTGTTCATCGAGGAGCCGCTGCTGTCGGAAAATCTTGAAGGGGTCGCCGAGATCGCGTCGCTGGTTTCGACTCCGATCGCGCTTGGCGAGCGGCTCTACACCCGCTGGGAGTTCAAGCCAGTGTTCGAGGCCGGCGCGGTCGACATCATCCAGCCGGACCTCAGCCATGCCGGCGGAATCCTCGAGGTGCGCAAGATCGCTGCCATGGCCGAAGCGTACGACATCGCCGTCGCTCCCCATTGCCCGCTCGGCCCGCTGGCGCTCGGCGCGTGCCTCCAGATCGCCGCCTGTACGCCGAACCATGCGATCCAGGAAATCAGCCTGGGCATTCACTACAACACTGGCGGCCACGACCTGCTGAACTTCGTCACCAACAAGGACGCGCTGACCACGACAGACGGCTATCTGCCGGTGCCGCAAGGACCGGGGCTCGGGATCGAAATCGACGAGGCGGCCGTGCGCGAAGCCGACAAGGAACGCCACCGCTGGCGCAACCCGATCTGGCGCACCAAGGACGGCAGCTTCGCCGAGTGGTGACGCTGCTCGCAACGGTGGCAATCGCGACCGCACCGCCCGGAGTCGCTGCGTTTGTGCGGGACCATAAGCTCACTCGCTACGCAGTCGCACTGGCGGATCTGAATGACGACGGGAAGCCCGAAGCAATGGTCTACGCAATGGAGGGGAGCGACGGCGATCGAGGAAGCGACTATTGCGGAAGCGGAGGTTGTGAGCTTTACGTTCTGTCCCTTGCTCCAGGAGGCTATCGAGTGGTGACGGACATTGGGCTCACGCGGCCGCCGATACGCTTGCTTCCGACGAAGGCGCATGGATGGCATGACCTTGCGGTCTTCGTCGCAGGCGGAGGCATCATCCCCGGCTACGAAGCACGGCTGCGATTCAATGGGCGCAGCTATCCGGAAAACCCGACGGTGCCGCCGGCGACCCGCCTCAAAGGGTCCGGTGGCAAAGTGTTGATCAGCTCTATGCCGCCAGTGCCTAGGTAATAACCTGGAGACGATCCGATGTTGACCTTCCTCCTCCTGGCGGCGGCGGCTCCTCCGAATGTGGCGCCATGCCCCGGTGCGACTACGATAGAGGTGAACGCATGCCTGAACGGCCGCTTCGAGCAAAGCGATGCCGCTCTCAACCGCTATTACCAGGCCGCGCTCAAGCGCATCCGAAGCGAGAACGGAAACAAAGTGGCGCAGGAATTCGTCCATGCGCAGCGGTCATGGATTGCGTACCGCGACTCCGAATGCGCGTCGGTCTTCGATCGGTACGGAGGGACGATCCGCCTCAGCGTCGAACTTGTTTGCTGCATCCGACTCACCACGCTCCGGACTTACGCGATCTGGCGTGATTGGCTGACCTACCCGGACAGCACCCCACCAGTGCTGCCGCGGCCGGATGTCGAATCCGTTCTGAAGGGCCGCTGAGCGCCGCCTAGATCAGTGGCACTTGAAGCGTTCGAACGGCTCCAGGCAGGACTTGCAGCGCCATTGCGCCTTGCACGGCGTAGAGCCGAAGCGGCTGACCTCCTCGGTGTCCATCGACCCGCACAGCGGGCAGGCGACGGTCGCTGAATCCTCGGGCGGTGCGATGCCATAGGCTTTGAGCTTCTTCCGTCCCTCCTCGCTGATCCAGTCGGTCGTCCACGGCGGGAACAGGACCCGCTCGATGTGAACGTCCTCGAACCCAGCGCCGTCGAGCGCTTCGCGGATCATCGCCTCGATCGCGATCGTTGCCGGGCAGCCGGTGTAAGTGGGGCTGATCCTGACCCGCGGCGGGTCCTCCTCGATGCTCCGGACAATTCCGAGGTCGGTGATCGAGAGCACCGGAATCTCCGGGTCGGGCACCTTCTCCAGCACCGCCATGATCGCGGCACGATCGAGCTGCTTCACCACCGTCGCCATGGCGCCAATCTACACCCGTTCGAGCGCGAGCGCGATTCCCTGGCCGACGCCGATGCACATGGTCGCGAGTGCGAGCTTCCCGCCGCTGCGCTGAAGCTGCTCGGCCGCGGTGAGCGCCAGGCGTGCGCCGGACATGCCGAGCGGGTGGCCGAGCGCGATTGCCCCGCCGTTGGGGTTCACTTGCGCCGCGTCGTCGGGAAGGCCCAGCTGGCGCAGGACGGCGAGCGCCTGCGCGGCGAATGCCTCATTGAGCTCGATCGTGTCGAAGTCGCCGACTTTCAGGCCGAGGCGTTTCATCAGCTTCTCGCTCGCGGGCGCAGGGCCGATGCCCATGATCCGCGGAGGGACCCCGGCGACGGCTGCGCCGAGGACGCGCGCCTTGGGTGTTAGCCCATTCCGTTTCGCTGCTTCTTCCGAAGCGATGATCAGCGCGGCCGAGCCGTCGTTGATCCCCGAGGCATTGCCGGCGGTGACGGTGCCGTCGGGCCGGACGATCGGCCTGAGCTTGGCCAGCGCTTCCATGCTGGTCGATCGCGGATGTTCGTCCTTGTCGACCACGAGCGGACCGCCCTTGCGCTGCGGAATTTCGACCGGGACGATCTCGGCCGCCAGCCGGCCGTTTGCCTGCGCGGCGGCGGCGCGCTCCTGGCTTCGAAGCGCGAAGGCGTCCTGGTCGCCGCGGCTGATCTGGAACTCCTGAGCGACATTCTCGCCGGTGCTCGGCATCGTGTCGTCGCCGTAGGCGGCCTTCAGCTTCGGGTTGACGAAGCGCCAGCCGATCGTGGTGTCGTACATCTCGGCGTTGCGGTCGAAGGCGCTGGTCGCCTTGGCCATGACGAAGGGCGCGCGGCTCATACTTTCCGAGCCGCCGGCGACGATCAGGTCGGCCTCGCTGCCGCGGATCGTGCGCGCGGCCATCGCGACCGCGTCGAGGCCTGAGCCGCACAGGCGGTTGAGGGTCACTCCGCCCGAGCTGTCGGGCAGTCCGGCCAGCAGCCCAGCCATCCGCGCGAGGTTGCGGTTGTCCTCGCCCGCCTGGTTGGCGCAGCCGAGGATCACATCGTCAAGCTGAGCCCAGTCGACTTGCCGGTTGCGCTCGATCAGCGCCTTGATCGGAATGGCGGCGAGGTCGTCGGCGCGGACATGCGCGAGCGCTCCGCCATAGCGGCCGATCGGGGTGCGGACATAGTCGCAGATGTAGGCTTCGCTCATGTTCGTGCTTCGATACGCGTGTTCGCTTCGCTCAGCCGCTACTCAGCATGAGCGGGTTTGGTTTTATTCCGCTCATCCTGAGTAGCCGCGCGAGCGGCGTATCGAAGGACCAGCGTCAAATGACCCCCCGCCGCATCTGGTCGAGCTCGATCGACTCGAACAAAGCCTTGAAATTGCCTTCGCCGAAGCCCTCGTTGCCCTTGCGCTGGATGATCTCGAAGAAGATCGGGCCGATCACGTTCTGGGTGAAGATCTGAAGCAGCAGCCCTTGCCCTTCGGTTGGCGCGCCGTCCATCAGGATTCGCCGCTTCTCGAGCTCGGCGATGTTTTCGTCGTGCCCCTGGATGCGCTCGGGCAGCATCTCGTAATAGGTGTCGGGCGTGTCCTGGAAGGCGACTCCGCGGCCGCGCAGGATATCGACCGCCTCGTAGATGTCGCTGGTGCCGAGCGCGATGTGCTGGATGCCCTCGCCTTTATATTCGCGCAGGAATTCCTCGATCTGGCTCTTGTCGTCCTGGCTTTCGTTGAGCGGGATGCGGATCTTGCCGCAGGGGCTGGTCATCGCCTTGGAGAAAAGGCCCGTCTGCTTCCCTTCGATGTCGAAATAGCGGATCTCGCGGAAGTTGAAGAGCTTCTCGTAGAATTCCGCCCAGACCGCCATTCGGCCGCGGTGGACGTTGTGGGTCAGATGGTCGATGTAGGTGAGGCGGCTGTCGAGCTGCTGGAGCTTCTGCTCGGCGTCGGAAAAGAAGTCGAAGTCGACCTCGTAGATCGAGCCCGTTTCGCCGTACCGATCGACGAAGAACAGGCGCGAGCCGCCGATGCCCTCGATCGCCGGAATGTCCATCTCGCCATGCGCGACGTCGTTCTTGACCGGAGTCGCCCCCAAGCGGACGGCGCGCTCGAACGCGGCCTTCGAATCCTTGACCCGGAAGGCCATCGCGCAGGCGCTGGGGCCGTGGTCCCTGGCATATTGCTCGGCGTAGCTGCCGCTTTCGGCGTTGATGATGAAGTTGATCTCGCCCTGGCGGTGGAGCGTCACGTCCTTGCGCTTGTGCCGGGCGATCGCCGGGAAGCCCATTTGAGTGAACAGCTCGCGCAGCAGCGCGGTGTCGGGCGCGGTATATTCGACGAACTCGAACCCGTCGGTCCCCATCGGATTGTCGAGCCCAAGGACCGACTTGTCCTCCGCCAGCTGCGTAGCCATCAGCGCACTCCTCCGCCGCCCAGTTGCGCTTGGGGCAGAGGCATTTCAAGGCCGCGAAACGCCGCAACCGCGGTAGATTTGCGCGTACGCACCGGCGCGCGCGAGCAAGCGATGGGCAACGAAGCTCAACTTGACCGATTAACCCACCGGCTGCCGTTTGGCGGCGAAGCGTCTGCAGGACAGGGAAAACCAACACCGCCCTCACGACTGACCGGCCTGATACGCACTTTTACCTTTCCTACAGCAAACCGATTTGGTTACGCATAGCCCATGAGCGATTCGACACAGCCGGCGAACGACGCCCGCGCAACCTCCGCCTCCGACTCCGAAATCCCGAGCTTCGAGGAGCTGGGCGGCGGGAAGAGTCGCGAGCGCGGTCGGCCGAGCCCGCTCGATGGTCGCGCCGTCGCCGCAGCTGCGCCCCCGCTTCGCCATGCGCTTACGATTAAGCGGTTTTCCCCAAGAGTCTATTCAACTTCGACCCCTCTCCCCGTGCGCGAGCGGGTGAGGGGGGCGCTCGCACAAAAGTCCTTTCCTAATAGGATTTCGTCTGCT
>DASUIC010000165.1:0-15522 GCA_036273215.1 Sphingomicrobium sp. | reverse complement strand
CGCTGCATGCAACCCACGCCGGTATCTGGCTGGCGAGCGGCGAGGGTGAGGTACGCGAGGCGAGCCGCGGGGAAGCGATCGCCCGCGCTGCGGAAACTCCGCACATCATCTTGAATGCGCCGCTGGTCGGTCAGAGGCTCGGCTACCCGGAGCTGAGTGGCCTCGACCTCCTCGAGCTGTTCGCCTTCATCCATCCGGCGCGGTTCGTGGTGCCGACTGTTGCAGGCCTCAGCCGAGCGCTGGGTCTCGAGCCGCCGCCGAGTCAAGCCGATGCCGCCAAGTCGCTTCGCCATATCGCCGAGCGGTTGCTGGCGGTGCTCCGAGGTGCGGATTGGCGCGAGCGCGAAGGGGCGTGGACGAGCAACGCGACTCTACACCGGCTCGGCTGGGGCTGGGCGCCGCTGATCGGGGCTCGGCTCGAGCGGCCCGAACGCGGCGAGCGAATGCTCTTCTCGCGCCTCAAGCAATGGGACGACGCTGCCCAGCGACCGCCGCCGCGAGTAGTCGCAGTCGATCCGGACGAGGCGCGCGCCAAGCTCGACCAGCTCACAGGTCGAGCCGAGGCGCGCGAGGGCCAGAAGGCCATGGCCGAAGCGGTGACGCAGGTGTTTGCACCAAAGAGCGTGAAGGGCGCGCCGAACCTGCTGCTCGCCGAGGCGGGCACGGGCATCGGCAAAACACTGGCTTATCTCGCTCCCGCGTCGCTGTGGGCCGAAGCATCGGGGGGAACCGTCTGGGTCTCGACTTTCACCAAGGCCCTCCAGCGCCAGCTCGATGGCGAAGGCCCGAAGCTTTTCGCCGACCGTGCCGAGCGGGCGCAGCGGATCGTCGTGCGCAAGGGTCGCGAGAATTACCTTTGCCTCCTCAACCTCGAAGACGCGCTGCAGGGCGCGTTCAGCGGGCGCGCCGCCATCCTTGCACAGCTGGTCGGGCGCTGGGCCGCCTACACCAAGGATGGCGACATGGTCGGCGGCGATCTGCCCGGTTGGCTGCCGAGCCTGTTCCGCCGCGCCGGCTCGACCGCGCTGACCGACCGGCGCGGCGAATGCGTCTACGCGGGCTGCCCGCACTACCGCCGCTGCTTTATCGAGCGCGCCGAACGCGCGAGCCGCGACGCGGACATCGTCATCGCCAACCACGCGCTGGTGATGGTCAACGCCGCGCGCGCACGGGAAGACGCGCCCGGGCGGATCCTCTTCGACGAGGGCCATCACCTGTTCGATGCGGCCGACTCGACCTTCGCGGTCGCGTTCGGCGGGTCGGAAGCGATCGAGTTGCGGCGCTGGATCGTGGGCCCCGAGGGCCGTTCGCGCGGGCGGAGGCGCGGACTGGCCGCGCGACTGATGGATGTGGCTTCCTACGATGAGGAAGGTGCGCAGGCGCTCGAAGGGGCGATCGATGCGGCCAAGCTACTGCCGTCGGACGGCTGGCTGCAGCGGCTGGTCGAAGGCGCGCCATTCGGGCCGGTCGAAGCGCTGCTCGCCGAGGTTCGCGGCACGGTCTACGCGCGCTCGAAGGCGCAGGAGGCGGGCTACGGTCTAGAGACCGAGCTTGCCGAAGCGGACGGGGCGCTGGTCTCCGGAGCGGCGTCCGCGATGCACGCGCTCGAAGCGCTGCAGAAGCCGCTCGCCGCATTGGCGCGCCGCCTCGAAGCTGTACTCGAGGATGCGCCGGACTGGCTCGACAGCCAGGCGCGCGCCCGCGTCGAAGGCGCGATCCGCGGCTTGTCGTGGCGTCGCGAAACTGCGGCGGCGTGGGTTGCGCTGCTGGCGCGGATCGGCGGCGAGGCCGACCCCGAGTTCGTCGACTGGCTTGCGGTTGAGCGGGTCGATGGGCGCGAATATGACGTGGCGATCCACCGACGATGGCTCGACCCCACCAAGCCACTCGCGGAGGCAGTCATCGCCCCGGCGGACGGAGTCCTCGTCACTTCCGCGACTTTGCGCGCGGGAGAGGATTGGGCGGCCGCCGAAGCGCGCACCGGAGCCGTCCATTTGCCCGCGCCGACCGGACGATTCGAAGCCGAAAGCCCATTCGATTACGCCTCCTGCTCGGAAGTCCTGATCGTCACCGACGTTCGCCCCGGCGACATTGCTTCACTCGCGGGCGCTTATGCGCGGTTGATCGAGGCTTCGGGCGGCGGCACGCTTGGCCTGTTCACCGCCATACAGCGGCTGAAAGCGGTGCACGCGCGGATCGCCGACCGGCTGGCGCGAGCAGGCCTGCCGCTTCTCGCCCAGCACGTCGATCCGATCGACGCCGGGACCCTCGTCGACATCTTCCGCGACGATCCCCGCGCCTCACTGCTCGGCACCGATGCGCTGCGCGACGGAGTCGACGTGCCCGGCGATTCGCTCCGGCTTGTGGTGATGGAGCGCGTGCCATGGCCGCGTCCGACGGTACTCCACGCGGCGCGCCGGATGGCCGGCGGCGGAAGCACCTATGACGATCGAGTCGTGAGAGCCCGGCTCGCGCAGGCATTCGGCCGGCTGATTCGGCGGCAGGGCGACTGCGGCACATTCGTCGTCCTGTCGGCGGCGATGCCGTCGCGCCTGCTCAAGGCCTTCCCGCCGGGAGTCCCGGTGCGTCGCATTCCATTGGCAGAAGCGATCGAGCGTGTTGAGCAATTCCTCCCCGGAACGGGGAGGGGGACCGCGACGCGAAGCGGCGTGGTGGAGGGCGTCCACGGTGGAAGCGGCGGAGAGGTGCGCCCCCTCCACCATGCTGCGCATGGATCGGCCGGGTCAGACCATCCGGGAGATGGTCCGCTTCCGGGCGATCCCCTTGTAGGGGAGGATTAAGACTGGAGGGCGTCGGCGAGGCGGTTGCGGAGCGCGATCAGGCGAAAGACGTCGACGCCGATCGGCTCCTCGTGGTTCGGCATCGCCGCTGGTTGGGGAGCAACGGAGGCTTCGGCCAATGGCGTGACCTCGGCGCCGCCGCGGTCTCGAAGCAGCTTCTGGACCCCGCGCACCGTATAGCCCTGCTCGGTCAGAAGCCCGTGGATTCGCCGCGCGAGCTCGACATCGCCCGGACGGTAGTAGCGCCTGTTCCCGGCTCTCTGCATCGGTCGGAGCTGGGGGAATTTGGTCTCCCAATAACGAAGGATGTGCTGGGCCACGCCCAGCTGGTCGGACAATTCCCCGATCGTCAGAAGAGCGCCGGGATCCTTCTGTCCGGCGGTCGCCAAGGCGTCAGCCCTTCGCGATCCGGTCGCGCATGATCTGGCTGGCGCGGAAGGTCATCACGCGCCGCGGAGCGATCGGAACTTCGACTCCGGTCTTGGGATTGCGGCCGACCCGCTGCCCCTTGTCGCGAAGGATGAAGGTGCCAAAGCCCGAGACCTTCACGTTCTGGCCGACCGAGAGCGCATGGCACATGTGGTGAAGCACGCGCTCGACCACGCTCGCCGATTCGGCGCGCGACAGCCCGAGCCGCCGGTGGACGACGTCCGAGAGATCGGCGCGCGTCAACGTATTGGCGGCGTCCGCGTCCTTGTTGATCCGCGCGATGCCCAGATCGGCCATAAAATATTCTCCCGCCCTGTTCGGCGTGCCCCCGCCGCTTAGATTACACTTTCGTAACGGAATTCAGACGTGTCGGCAATTCGACCTTCTCGCCGGATATTTCAAATTTTTCAATACCTGAGCGCCGCAGCGCCCCATGTAAAGCCGCCCCCCATTGCTTCGAGCACAACAACGTCCCCACGCTTTATCCGGCCATCCCTGACAGCCGTATCGAATGCAAGTGGAACCGACGCGGCGGAGGTGTTCGCATGCTTGTCGACAGTCATCACGATCTTTTCTGCGGGCAGCCCCAGCTTGCGCGCCGTAGCGTCGAGGATTCGCGCGTTCGCCTGATGCGGAACGACCCAGTCGACGTCGGCCGAACTGAGGCCCGCGTCCTCGAGCACTTCATTCAGCACATCGGCGAGGTTGACGACGGCATGGCGGAAGACTTCACGGCCCTTCATCCGCAATTTGCCGACGGTCCCGGTGGTGGAAGGACCCCCGTCGACGAACAGCAAGTCGTTGTGGCGGCCGTCCGCGTGGAGCCTGGTCGCGAGAATCCCGCCGTCGCTCTCCTCCGCGCTCAGCACCAGCGCGCCGGCACCGTCGCCGAACAATACGCAGGTCGCGCGGTCCTGCCAGTCGATGATTCGGCTGAACGTTTCCGCCCCGATGACAAGCGCCCTTTTCGCGTTGCCCGACCGAAGCATCGAATCGGCGACCGACAGCGCGTAGAGGAAGCCCGTGCAGACCGCATGGACGTCGAAAGCGATGCAATCGTCGATCCCGAGCGTCGCCTGAACCTTGGTCGCCGAGGAGGGGAAGGTCTGGTCGGGCGTCGCGGTCGCGAGGACGATGAGGTCGATGTCGGATGGGGCCACGCCCGCATGATCGAGCGCACGTCGGGCCGCATCGGTGGCAAGGCTCGCGGTAGTTTCACCCTCGCCAGCGACGTAGCGGCTTTTGATCCCGGTGCGCTCGACGATCCACTGATCGGAGGTGTCGACGGTTTGCGCAAGCTCCTGGTTGGTCACCTGCCGCTTGGGAAGTGCGCTTCCGACTCCGAGAACGACCGAATGGACGCTCACTGGGCAGCCTCGTTGAAGGCATGCGCCCGGAAATTGTCGAGATCCTCCCCGATCCTCCGAGTGATGTCGTTTCGGACCATCTGCGCCGAGACACGGATCGCATTTGCGACGCCCTTGGGAGTGGCGCTCCCGTGGCTCTTGATGACGAGTCCATTGAGACCAAGGAATACGGCGCCGTTGTGATTGTTCGGGTCGAGGTGGACCTTTAGGAGATTCAGCGCTGGCTGAGACAAAGCGAAACCCGCTTTCGACCGAAGCGAGCTGGTGAAGGCGCGGCGAAGCAGGTCGGTGACGAAGCGGGCGGTGCCTTCCGCGGTCTTGAGCGCGATATTGCCGGAGAAGCCGTCGGTGACCACGACGTCGACCGCTCCACGCGAGAGCTGGTCGCCCTCGGTGAACCCGTCGAAGCTCAGCGGCAGGTAATCGGCTTCGCGCAGCAGCGCCGCGGCGGCCTTCAGCTCGTCTGTCCCTTTCAGTTCCTCGGTGCCGATGTTGAGCAGCTTCACGCGTGGCTGGGCGATTCCGAGCACGCAGCGCGCATAGGCGGAGCCCATGACGGCGAACTGCACGAGATTCTGGGCGTCGCACTCGGTGTTCGCGCCCAAATCGAGCATGATCACGTCATTGTCGCCGAGCGTCGGGAGAAGCGCCGCGAGCGCGGGGCGATCGATCCCGGGCATCGTGCGAAGCGCGAGCTTGGACATGGCCATCAGCGCGCCGGTGTTGCCGCCCGACAAAGCGGCGTCAGCCTTTCCTTCCTTCACCGCGTTGACCGCCATTCCCATAGAGGTCGTTCGGGCGCGGCGGATCGCCTGGCTGGGCTTTTCGCTTGGCTCGATCGCCTCGGGCGAATGGACGATGGCATGGCTGGGGCGGAGCGTCTTGTGTCGATCGAGCTCTTCGCGGACCCTGGGTTCGTCGCCGTAGAACGTGAACTGGAGCGAGGGGTCCTTGCGCAGCGCACGCGCGGCGCCGGCGATCATCGCGGCTGGGCCGGCATCGCCCCCCATTGCGTCGATCGCGATGCGCGGGCCCCCGTCCATGTTGAGGGCTGCCGCGACTTAGGCCTCGGTGGGGACGACTTCGCGGTCCTTATAATGACCGCATGCCGGGCACATGTTGTGGGACAGCTTCAGTTCGCCGCAGTTCGGGCATTCCTGGAATGTCTTCGCCTTAAGCGCATGATGGCTGCGGCGCATGTTGCGCCTCGACGGCGAGGTTTTTCTCTTGGGGACAGCCATTGCGGCACCTTCGAATACAGATGTTACATCAATAAAAATTGCGACGATCTGCGCCTCATCGGCGGGGTGACCCCGCGGCGGCGGCTGATCGTCGCGAACCGCGGCCCCTATAGCGAAACGGTGCGCTCTTGCAAGTCGGGCACCGGCACGTGGCGGGCGCCGGTCTCCGCGTCGATGTCCTCGGGACCGGTCATGATCCAACCGCCGGGGCGCCGCATCAGAACGAAGCGGTAGTAGCACCAGGCGAGCAAATAGATTCCGCTGCAGACGAACAGCGACTTACGCCCCGATTCGGGATCAAGCCAGAGCACGACGACTTCTCCGATGACGATGACGATGCCGATGAGCGGGATCAGCGGCCATGCGGGCGTCTTGTAGCGGCCGACTCCGGTTCGGCCGCTGCGCCGGCCGGCGAGCACTCCCCAGACATAGAAAGCGGTCAGGATGGTGTAATTGCCGGACAGGACCAGCACTTTGAAATAGAGGGGCATGTAGGTCGCGAGCGCGGTGCTTGCGCCGATCAGCAGGATCGCGACCCACGGCGCGTCCGTCTTCGGGATGAGGTGCAGGAGCGCCCGGTTGATCGGTGCAGCGAAGAGACGCGTGCGGGCCATCGAGAAGACGTTCCGGCCGATGCCGACGCAGCCCGCGAGGCAGGCGTTAAAGATCGCGATGGCGATCGACAGCGAGACCAGCTTCAGGACGAAATCGGGCAGATAATAAGTGAGAAAAGTCTCGAACGGCGAATCGCTGCTCAGGACCGCGCGAAGGTCGTGCGAACCGACGATCACGCCGATCATCGGCGCGGTCTCGAGCACCACGGTGATCGCGAAGGCGAGCATGATGATCCGTCCGACGGTTTGCGGCCGCTTCATGTCCTCGCTGAACATCAGCGCCTGCGACGCTCCGGCAAGCGCCCAGGAGGCGTTGTTGATCGCAATTCCGGTGATCGCGATCCCGGCCGCGACCCACATGCCGTTGTCGATCCGGATGGGGTGAATCATCGCGTGCGCCGCGCCCGGCTGCCAGTGGACGACTCCGACCACCGCGATGAGGATCAACGCCGTCCCCTCGATCAGCATGAAGATGCCGGTGATCGCCTCGTTGGAGCGGATGTTGAGCAGGGAAAGGACTGTGATCAGAGCAACTGTAACAAAGGTGATCTCGTTCGCTGTGAGCGGGATTCCGAACGGCTGGAGGTAGATCGCGATTCCGACCGCGGACGTGCTGAGGAAAAGCGGAATCGAGAAGATGCTGGCGATGTACGTGGTCGCCCCGGCCCAGTCGCCGATCGCGTGCCCGATCGCCGCATAATCGTAGCCCGCGGTCGGATAGGCCGCGCCGAGCTCGGCGGCCATCGATGTCTGGCAATAGCAGACCAGGCTTCCCAGAACGAAGGCGAGCACGGTTCCGGTCCCCGCCTCGGTCATGATTGCGCCGCCGCTGACCAGCACGGAAACGCCGGGCGAGAGCACCGAGAGCGTGAGAATGATGACTCCGAAGCCCGAGAGCGATCGCGTGAACTTCGGCGCGTCGGTCCGCTCCTCGCTCATGCGCCTCCGGCCTGCACGCGAGTGAGATGATCCGCGACGAACGGGTTGGTCCGGCGCTCGTGCCCAAAGGTGGACATGGGTCCGTGGCCAGGAACGAAGGCGGTATCGTCGCCCATCGGCCAGAGCTTGGAAGTTATCGAATGAATGAGCTGTTGCTGATCGCCCCGCGGGAAATCCCAGCGCCCGACCGAGCCTTTGAACAGCACGTCGCCGACCAGCGCAAAATTTGATTCAGGGTGGTGGAAAACGATGTGCCCCGGTGTGTGGCCAGGACAATGGCTGACCTCCAGCGTGAGGTTGCCGACCGTCACCTGATCGGCATCGCTGAGCCAGCGAGATGGTTCGAACGGCCGACCGACGATTCCGTACTTGGGGCCCTCGCTTCCGAGCTTGTCGATCCAGAAGCGATCGTCTTCGTGAGGGCCTTCGATCGGAACGCCGAGCTCCTCGGCGAAAATGCCGGCGCCGCCGCAATGGTCGATATGGCCGTGGGTGAGCACAATTTTCTCGACCGTCACTCCGCACTGCGCGGCAGCAGCCTTGAGCCTCGGCAAATCGCCCCCGGGGTCGACAAAAGTGCCCCGCATCGTCTCCGAGCACCACAGCAAGGTGCAATTCTGCTGAAGTGGAGTCACTGGAATAACAGCCGCGCGAAGCGGCGGCTCATAGCTCACTGCCACGGATCGGTCGTGGAGCGCGGCTCCAGAGTCGCGGTGGCCGGCGGCTCGTTCTTCATCGAAGCGGAAACCGCTTCCGCCTGGCGGAGCACGCGCAGCAGATTGCCGCCGGCGAGCTTGGACAGATTCTCGTCGCTCCACCCGCGGCGGATCAGCTCGGCGAAAAGGAGCGGATAGCCACTGACGCTGTTCATTCCCGGCGGCGCTCCGTCGTAGGGGATCCCGTCGAGGTCGCCGCCGAGCCCGACATGGTCGTAGCCGGCCATCTTGGCGACATGCTCGATATGATCGGCGATGATCCCGACTCCGGTGCTCGGCGCGGGATGGGCCTTCTTCCACTCGGCGAGCTTGGCTTTACGGATGTCCGGCTGGCCGGTGTAAAGATCGGCAAGCCGCGCCTCCTCGGCCGAATGCTCGGCGTCCCACGCGCGATACGGCTCCCACAGATGGCCGAGGTAGAAATTGACCATCACCACGCCGCCATTCGCCGGCAGCTTCTTGAGGATGTCGTCGGGGACGTTGCGCGGATGATCGGTCAGCGCGCGCGCATCGCTGTGGCTGAAGATCACGGGCGCTTTGCTGACCGCGATCGCGTCGCGCATCGTCTCGGGCGAGACATGGGCGAGGTCGACCAGCATCCCGAGCCGGTTCATCTCGTGGATGACGGTCCGGCCGAAATCGTTGATCCCGTGCCATTTGGGATCGTCGGTCGCGCTGTCTGCGAACTCGTTGTCCTTGAAATGGGTCAGAGTCATGTAGCGTGCGCCGAGCTCGTAATAGGACCGCAGCGCGGCGAGGCTTCCGCCGATCTGATGGCCGCCCTCGACTCCGATCAGCGACGCGATCTTTCCGCTCTTGTGGATTCGGACGATGTCGTCGGCGGTGCGCGCGAGCTCGAGGTCGTTGGGATAGGCTTTGACCAGTCGCTTGACGATGTCGATCTGCTCGAGCGTGTCGCGGATCGCGCGGTCGCCGGTGACCTCCGAAGGAATATAGACCGACCAGAATTGCGCTCCGACATGGCCTTCGTGGAGGCGCTGCATGTCCGTCATCAGCGGATGGCCCGGGCGCTGATCGGTGCCGTTGGCAAGGCCAGCGATGTCGAGGTTGTAATTCTCGCGCAGCTGCTCGGGCAAGTCGTTGTGACCGTCGATCAGCGGCGTGGCTTGCAGTATGCGGTCAATCCTCGCCTTCACCTGCGGCGGAATGGTCTGTGCGGAAGCGGTCGTGCTCATAAGGGTCAATGCGGCTGCCAGCAGAAGCGTCTTTTCCAGCGTCATGCGCAAGGGTTTAGGAATAGCAATGCAGCTGCGCAATCATGGGGGGGCTTGCGGGCCGGCCCGGTTGTCGAGAATGATGGTCGCGATGGAGCGCCCGTGCGACCTTGAAGAAGTCATGAAGTTCGACCCGGACGAAGGCGTCGCCAATCTCGACGAGCATCTCGATCGCCTGAAGCGGGCGGCCGAGGCGCAGGGCTTCAAGTTCGACCGCCATGCCGCGCGCAACGAATTGCAGGCCGCAACTTTCGGCAAGCGCCGCGTGGCGACGGCGCGGCTGCTCCTCTCGCCGACCGGCGCGATGGCGATCGAGGTCCGCGCCGATTGATCAGGCTGCGAGCGGGAATCGCAGCAGCCGGTCGGAGACGGGCACCAAGGCTGCAGCATCGCTTCCAACCGAGCGCAGGATCTCCGGATGCCGCGCGTCGAGACCTCCGGTCAGCGCACCGAATGCCGGCATGATGATCTTCGTTGCGGACACGACGAAGCATCGGCGCGAAATGTGTCGGCCGTTGAGATTGACCCTGAGCTTCGGGTGGAAGTGGCCGGAAATTTCGGCACGCAATTCGCCGGCCGCGGCTTCATGGCGGAGAACGACTCCGCCGATCTCGACCTCGCCGACGATTTCGCCGCCGCAACGGTCTGCGAATGCGGGATCGTGATTGCCGACGATCCAGGTCCAACTGTGCGCCGCGGTAAGCCCCGTCAGCAGCTCGCGCGCGTCGTTGGGGAGCCGGTCGCAGCCGAAGCGGTCGTGGAATGAGTCGCCGAGACAGAAAATCCGTTCGGCTCCGGTCCGCTCCGCGTCGCGTGCAACGGCGGTGAGCGTCGCATGCGAATCATAAGGCGGAAGGAATTGGCCGCCCGCCGCATACCAGCTGGCCTTTTCGAGGTGCAGATCGGCGATCAGGAGCGATTGCAGCGCTCGCCAATAAAGCGCGCCTGAGGACGTTGCCTCGAACGTTTCGCCTGCGAACGAAAAGGGAACCATTCGGCCGGTCTAACCGGCCATTCGCGCTTCGCCTAGAGCGAACTACTCGTAGTCGCCGCCCGACGGTGTCGGACGCGGCGGCGCTGCGGCAGTCAGGCGAAGCGCCTCGGCGGCATCGCTCAGCGAGCCCAGCTCCTCGGTCTCGTCTTCCTCGTCGACTCGCACCTTCTGGAGGTTCGCGACGATCGCTTCTTCGAGATGCTTGGGCTTGACCGTCTCCTCGGCGATTTCGCGCAGAGCGACGACGGGGTTCTTGTCGCGGTCGCGGTCGATGGTGAGGTCGGCGCCACCGGAAACCTGGCGCGCACGCTGCGCGGCGAACAGGACGAGATCGAACCTGTTCGAGACCTTGTCGACACAATCTTCAACCGTAACGCGCGCCATCAGCCGCTCCGCAAATGATTCCGAGCCGGGAATATGGGATGTGAGGAAGACGGCGCCAATAGCTTGCGGAGCGTCGAAAAGTCAACAAAACCGTACGCATGCCCGACGATCCTGCTGAGCCGATCGCATCGCCGCCGATCCGTTCCGAGATCGCCGGCAACTCGCTCGAGCTGATCGAATCGGGGCGGGAGCGGCTGAAGCTCGTCCTTCAGCTGATCGGCGAGGCGCGGCACAGCATCCGGGTGCTGATGTACATGTTCAACCCCGACCGCGCCGGCGAGCGGGTTCGCGACGCTCTGGTGGCGGCGGCGGAACGCGGAGTCGAGGTGAAGCTGCTGGTCGACGGCTTCGGTTCGGGCGCGCCTCCCGAATTCTTCAAGCCGATCGACGCGGCGGGCGGGAAGCATTGCGTGTTCAATCCGAGCTTCGACCGGCATTATTTCATCCGCGACCACCAGAAGCTGATCGTCATCGACGAGCGCACGGTGCTGATCGGCGGAGCGAACATCGACGACACGTATCTGACCGACCGAGGAGCCAAGCGCTGGCGCGACGTCTGGCTTCGGCTCGACGGTCCGGAAGCGCGGCCGCCCGCCCGCTATTTCGACCATGTCTTCCGCTGGTCGCTGCGCAAGAACCCGAAGCTTCGCTCGCTCCGCCGGATGCTCGCCGACGCCACTGAGTGGCAGGGGCCGCTGCAGTGGAAGTTCAGCGGCCCGTTGAGCCTCCGCAACAGCTGGTGGCGGAGCATCGGGCGCGACCTCCGCCGGGCCCGCAGGCTCGACATGATCTTCGCTTATTTCGCGCCGCCGGGAGCGATGCTTCGGCGGATCGGGCGAGTGGGGCGGCGGGGGCGGGCTCGCATCATCACTGCGGCCAAGTCCGACAACAACGCGACGATCGCCGCCGCTCGCAACAGCTTCAGCCGGCTGCTTCGGCGGCATGTCGAAATGTACGAATATCAGGCAACGAAGCTGCACACGAAGCTCGTCATCGTCGACGACATCGTTCACATCGGCTCGTCGAACTTCGATTACCGGAGCCTCTACATCAACCTCGAAGTCATGCTGCGGATCAAGGATCGCCGCTTCGCGGACGCTGTTCGCGGCTATTTCGAGCGCGAACTCAAGGACTGCAAATGGATCACGCCCGAGGTCCACAAGCTCCGCTCGAACCTGTGGCGGCGCCTCAAATGGGCGATCTCTTATTATCTCGTGAACGTTATGGATTACACGGTGACTCGCCGGCTCAACTTCCGCGACGAACGGTGATCGTTCCTCCCTGCGAGCGAAGCTTGTGGGGAGGGGAACCAGCGAAGCTGGTGGAGGGGTAAATTCGGCGCCGCAAGGATCCTCCACCATGCAGTCCTGGCTGCATGGTTCCCGTCCCGATCGTTCCACGATGGAGAGGAACTATTCGCCTTTGTAGGCCCAGAACAGCACGGCCGGGGGCACGTTGATCCACTCGAACCCCCGCTTGATAGGAGCGAAGTGCGGCTGGATGAAATTCCGCACCTTGGGACTGAACTGATAGACCAGGAACGCGCCGCCGGGGCGGATCACGTTCGCGGTAGCTTCGGCAATGGCGTCGCCGAGGCCGGGCGGAAGAGTCGAAAACGGCAGGCCCGAGAGCACATAGTCGGGTGAGCCGAGATTGCGGTCGGCGAGGATCTTCTCGACGTCCGCAGCCGAGCCGTTGACCGCGACCAGCCGCGGGTCGTCAATTGAGTCGCGAAGATAGCGGGTGAAATCCGGATTGGTGTCGATCGTCACCAGGGTCGCGTCGGGCGCGAGCTGGTCGAGGATGGGACGGGTGAACGTCCCGACTCCGGGGCCATATTCGACGAACAATTTCGTGTTGGCCCAATCGACCGGTCCGAGCATCTTGTCGATGAGCACGCGACTCGACGGAATGACCGAGCCGACCATCACCGGATTCTTGAGAAAGCCGCGCAGGAACTGCCAGCGTGGACTGGGGCTGCGGCGATCGCGGCGGCGCTGAAGACGGCGTGGGCCCTTCAGCGTTCGCGCGGTGGAAGTCGGCATGGATGCTCCCTGTGGGGAAGGGGAAGACGGTGCGTTGGCAAATGCGCCGCCGCTTGGCAAGTTTTCCAACGCGCGCGGCCGCTGATGCGCCGCATGACAGTCTGCGAAGCGGACGATTGCTGCGACGAAGGACGCTAGCTCTTCCCCCCCTCGCGCGGGTGGAGCATCCCCGGAAGGACGAACCCGATTCCGCCGAGCGGCCGCGTTGCGTCGCTTTTCAGGGTCTCCTGGATTCGGCTATATTCTTCGAGCATCTCCTGAGTGACCGACGCGCGGGTTTCCTTCAGCGCAACCTCGAAATCCTCCATCGAGACTTTGCTCGTGTCGAGCCCGCGGCGGAGCGCGGTCAGGCCCGCGCGCCGCACCAGGTCCTCGAGGTCCGCGCCGGTGAAGCGGTCGGTGCGCTCAGCGATCTTCTCGAGATCGACATCGTCGCCGAGCGGCATGCCCTTGGTGTGGATGGCGAGGATCCGGTGGCGTCCCGCAGTGTCCGGCACCCCGACATAGATCAGCTCGTCGAAGCGCCCCGGGCGAAGGAGCGCCGGGTCGATCAGCGTCGGCCGGTTGGTGGCGCCGATCACCACCACGTTCTGAAGCTCCTCGAGGCCGTCCATCTCGGAGAGGATCGTGTTGACCACGCGCTCGGTCACCTGCGGCTCGCCGAGGCCGCCGCCCCGCATCGGCACCAGGCTGTCGAGCTCGTCGATGAAGATGATGGTGGGGGCGACCTGCCGCGCGCGATTGAACAGGCGGGCGATCTGTTGCTCGCTCTCCCCGTACCATTTGCTCAGCAGGTCCGACGATTTGGTGGCGATGAAGTTCGCCTCGCTTTCGCGCGCCGCGGCTTTCGCCAGCAGAGTCTTGCCGGTTCCTGGCGGCCCATAAAGCAGGAAACCCTTCGCCGGGCGGATTCCGAGGCGCCGGAACGCTCCCGGATGCTTTAGCGGAAGCTCGACGCCCTCTTTGAGCCGGTCGCGCGCTTCGTCGAGACCGCCGATATCTTCCCACCGGATCTGCGGCGCCTCGACCATTACCTCGCGCATCGCCGATGGCTGCACCCGCTTCAGCGCATTGTCGAAATCGCGCAGCTCGACCGACAGCGCGTCGAGGATTTCGGTCGGGATCACCTGCTCGGCGAGGTTGATCTTGGGCATGATCCGCCGGACTGCCTCGAGCGCGGCTTCGCGGCACAGCGCGGCGATGTCGGCGCCGACGAAGCCATAGGTGCGGCGGGCAAGGTCGTCGAGGTTGACGTCCGGCGCGAGCGGCATCCCGCGCGTGTGAATCCCGAGGATTTCTCGGCGGCCGGGCTCGTCGGGGACTCCGACGACGATCTCGCGGTCGAACCGGCCGGGCCGGCGAAGCGCCTCGTCCACTGCTTCGGGGCGGTTGGTAGCGGCGATCACGACCGTGTTCTGCCTGGGCTCGATCCCGTCGAGCAGGGTCAAGAGCTGCGCCACCAGCCGCTTCTCGGCCTCGCCGGTGACCTGTCCGCGCTTAGGGGCAATCGAATCGATCTCGTCGATAAAGATGATCGATGGCGCGGCTTGCGCCGCCTGCTCGAAAATCTCGCGCAGCCGGCGTTCGCTCTCCCCGTACGCCGAGCCCATGATCTCGGGCCCGTTGATGAGGAAGAATTTCGCCGCACTCTCGTTGGCGACCGCCCGCGCCAGCAGTGTCTTGCCCGTGCCGGGTGGCCCATGGAGCATCACGCCCTTGGGCGGATCGACGCCTAAGCGCTGGAACAGCTCGGGATGACGAAGCGGAAGCTCGACCATCTCGCGCAGCGCATCGATGGACGCGCGCATTCCGCCGAGGTCGTCATAAGTGACGTCGGCGCGCCGCTGCCCATCCTGAGGCCTGAATTCGGGCAGAAGCTCGACCGCGGTCTTCGCATCGATGTGGACGATGCCCTTCGGCACGGCGGTAACGACAACCAGGCGCAATTCCTGGAGTGCGAATGCGGGCGCGTTGACCATCTGCCTGATGTGCTCGGGCATATCGGCATTGACCCGCTGGTGGCCGGTGGTCGAGACGACGTCGCCTTCGACCAGCGGCCTCCCGGCGAAGGTCCGCCTCAGCGCATCGGCCGAGCCCTGCAGCCGGATGTTGGGCTGCGCCGGAGCGAATACCACCCGGGTAGCCGGCTTCGATGTTGCCTTGCTCACCTCGACATAATCGGCGGAGCCTACTGCCGCATTGGCGCGCTGAAGGCCGTCGAGCCTGATGATGTCGATCCCCTCGTCCTCGCCATAGGGCTTGATCGCGCGAGCCGCGGTCGCACGCTTGCCGACGATCTCGATGACATCGCCTTCGTTGAGCCCGAGCTCCTCCATCAGCTTGTCGGGAAGCCGCGCGAAGCCGCGCCCACTGTCCGCGGGAGGAAGGCTAGCCACCTGGACCCTGCGCGATTTCACGCGGTCGATCGTGTCAGCTTCAGGCATGATGTCTCCTGGGCCCCGCTCATATCGCCAGTGCAACGGCGCTGGCCGCGCAGCGGTTCACTTGTCCAGTCAATATTTGATCGCTCCGGCGATTTTGCGAATCAGCGGGCGGGGAGCGAAGCGCGTGCTCGCCGCCCCGATCTTGTTGATCCAGCCCGTGACGACGACGGCTCGGTTGCGATCGAGGCCCTTGAGTCCGGCGCGGACCACGTCGGCAGCGCTCATCGCAACGCGGTCGAATAGCCGGTTCCCGCCGAAGCCCGCGACCTCGCCGAACTCGGTGCGCGTCGGCCCGGGGCACAGGCAACTGAC
Organism: Sphingomicrobium sp.; assembly: GCA_036273215.1. Lineage (GTDB taxonomy): Bacteria > Pseudomonadota > Alphaproteobacteria > Sphingomonadales > Sphingomonadaceae > Sphingomicrobium. The sequence continues at coordinate 1 of DASUIC010000165.1, read as the reverse complement.
C
>DASUIC010000164.1:0-5131 GCA_036273215.1 Sphingomicrobium sp. | reverse complement strand
CGTAGAGGTAGGCGGCCTTGGCCGGCGTATCGAATTGTGGCGCGGCGGCGGGCGCTGCACTGGCGAGAAGGACGGAAGCGGCGGTGGCGAGGAGAAGGGTGCGCGGCATCGGAACGGTTGAAATCCCCTGGTTCAGGTTGGTGAGAGACTCTGTCTATCGTCGAGCGATGGCGTCCGCCAGAACTCCGACCGAAATCGCGTAGAAATTCGAGCAATTGTAATCGAGGATCGCGCGATAGTTGGTGGTCAGGAGGTAAGCGGTCGCGTTCGGCCCGTCGGGTTCGATCAAGCTGGCCATTTCATTGTCCGGGAGCGATCGCCCGATCGGCGTCACTCCGAGCGCGCGCCATTCGCGCATCGTCAACCAGCGGCTGAGCCGCTTGTAGACCTGCGGGCAGCGCGTCGCGGTGAGCCGCGAAACAATGGCGTAGCGGTTGAGGTTGGCCGGCGTTCGGACCGGGATTCCCCAGGCGACGTTCGGCTTCCAGCCGGCATCGCGCATGTAGGCGGCGATCGAAGCCAATCCGTCGAACTCGCTCCGCCAGATGTCGGCATAGCCGTCGCCGTCGCCGTCGGAACGAAGCCGAAGCACGACTGAGGGCATGAACTGCGGGTAGCCCGTTGCGCCCGCCCAGCTTCCCTTCAGCCAGACGCGCGGGACGCCCATGTCGATCAGCTTCAGCGCGTCGACGAACTCGGTCTCGAAGAAATCGCGCCGTCGGCCGTAATAGCCGAGGCTGGCGAGCGCCTGGAGGAGGTCGGTGTTTCCGGTGACTGAGCCGTAGCTCGTCTCGAGCCCCCAGATGGCGATCAGCACCGCCGGATCGACTCCGTAGCGCGCATCAATCCGCTGAAGGGCCTGGTAATGCTCGGCATAATTTGCCCGGCCGCGATAGATGCGTTCGGCATTCACATGAGAGCGGAGGTAAGGCTCTAGCGCGCCGACCACGCCGCCGTAGCTGTGCGCCTGCGGCTCGGTGCGTTCGAGCTCGATCACCCGCTCATTGACGGTGAGCCCCGGCACATAGGCCCGGACCGTCGATTCGCGGACACCCCTGTTCAAAGCGAGCGTGGCAAGCCGCACCTTGTAGGTATCCCAGGCGCTCGGTTGCGACCCGTAGCCCTGAGCGGCAGCCAGCGCGAGCTGCGCGGCGGGAGGCGGTGCCTGCGGCTGATTTGTCGCGGCCGAGCCCAGCGAAACCGCCGAGAGCCCAACCACGATCCAACTGCTCATTGCCGCCAACGCACCCTCCTCCACCACAACCGAGGCTAGAGGGCAAAACCCGCATCCGGCCAGCTTGGTTCATCGCGCGCCTTGCACAGCTCGGCTCGGGACACGATAGCAGGCGCCAGAACGGATGGGTGGCCGAGCGGTTTAAGGTGAGGCGACTGTCCTGCCGGGGGCAGGACACAAAGCCGAACGGTCTTGAAAACCGCGCGAAGCGCTCTGACAAGCGTTCCGGACGGATGGGTGGCCGAGCGGTTTAAGGCACCGGTCTTGAAAACCGGCGACGTGCAAGCGTCCGTGGGTTCGAATCCCACCCCATCCGCCAATCCACGTTCGATAGAAGCCAGGCTAAACATTCATCTTGCATTCACGCTACAAATGTAGCACCATACAAATGTAGCGCGGCGAGTCGGCCGCATTGGACAGGATTTGAAATGCTCAGCAAGCTCCCACCCCGCGAACGGCAGATCGTCGACATTCTCTATGAGCGGGGCCCGGTCCTCGTCTCCGAAATCTGCGAGGCGCTGCCCGACCAGTTGAGCGGGTCGGCGGTGCGCGCGATGCTCAAGCGACTCGAGGACAAGGGCTATGTCCAGCGCAAGGAGTCGGAGCGCGGCTTCCTCTACAGCCCCGCGGTGTCGGAGACCGCCGCCAAGAAGTCGGCGCTGAGCGAGATCGTGCGGGTCTTCTTCAACGGCTCTCCCGCAAGCGCCGCCTCGGCGCTGCTCGGAATGTCCGAGAAGCTGAAGGACGATGAGCTCAATGAGCTCGAACAGATGATCGCTCGTGCCCGCGAAGCGAAAGGCGGCAAATGATCCAGGTCCTCATCGCCATCGCGCTGAAGTCGGTCCTGATCGCCGGCCTCACTCTCGGCCTACTTCAGCTGATGAGGCGCCGCTCGGCCGCGGAGCGCTCCTGGGTGGCGCACATCGGCTTGCTCGCGCTGGTCATCATGGCCTTCGCGCCGCTGGTGCTTCCAACCTGGAACGTGGAGGCCCCTGCCCTGTTCGGCAGCGCGCCTTCGCAGGAAGTCGTCGCGCAGGCGCCTTCGACGCTAACGCCGGTTGCTGGCGCCACTACGGACAGGCCCGTCGCGGTTGCTCCGGTCGCGCCGAAGCAGCAGCCGTCGATTAGCGCGGGCGCAGCCGCCTCGGCCATCTATGCATTGCCTGCCGCAGTCCTGCTGCTCATCACCTTTCTGGCGCTCGCGCGGCTGATCGCGCTTCGCGCCCGCGCCGAGGTGCTGGTCGACGCCCATTGGCTGAGCGCGCTTGCCAGAGCGCAGCGGCGGATGGGGTTCAAGCATGGCACCGCGCTGCTGACCAGCAACGAGCTCGCCTCGCCGATCAGCTGGGGGCTGATGCGTCCGGTGATCCTGCTCAACAGCCGGGCCGTGGAAGCGTCGAACGAAGCCGAGGCGATCATTTCGCACGAGCTTGCCCACGTGGCGCGGATGGATTGGATCAAGCTGCTCCTGGCTCGGGTGGCGACGGCGCTGTTCTGGTTCAACCCGCTGGTCTGGATGCTCGCTCGCGAGGCCCACCAGCTGCGCGAGGAAGCCGCCGACGACGCGGTGCTCGCGGCCGACATCAGCGACACCGATTATGCCCAGCTTCTGGTCGGAGTCGCCCGGCACGAATGCCCGGGGCTGCTGCTCGGCGCGCACGGCGTGGCGCCGTCGAAGAGCTCGCTCGCCCGCCGAGTCGCCCGAGTGCTCGACGGCACCTCGCTGCGCGGTCCCGCCGCCGGGACCTTCGCCATCGGCGTGTTCGTCGGCGCCGTGGTGATAGCCGCCCCGCTGGCCGCGTTGAATCTTACCCCGGCCGGAGCCAAGGACGCGCTCACGGGTGCACCGGCATCGCGCGATTATCCCGCACCTTATTATGCACCTCACGTCGCCGCCGACCTGCCGCACATCATCGCCCAGGGAGTCTCGACCTCTGTCGCGACCGCAATGGCGGCGGTGCAGCCCGGCGATTTTGCGGTGACCTCTCCGGACGGAGCGAGCGTAACGCGCCGCGATGGAACCACGGTGGCGCGCGGATCGGACGGGTCGACCAGTATTACCCGCAGCGACGGAACGACCATCGCCTACGGCGCCGATGGGTCGGCCAGCGTCACCAGGGGCGACGGTTCCACCTATCTTCGCGGCTCGGATGGCGCGACGGTTACGACCGGCAATGGAATGACGGTCGCGCGCGGCTCCGACGGCGCGACGGTCACGACCTATCCGCCTGACGCCCAGGGCCGCAGCCGCGTGGTCGCCCGTGCTGCCGATGGCGCAACCGCGGTGAGCTATGTCGATGCGGCGACCGGCGAGGCGCTTGCCGGCGCTGTTGCGGTCGCTCCTGGCCGCTACGGTGCGATCGACCGCGCAGTCGAGGCGAAAGCCGTCGGAATCACGCGGGAATATGTCGATTCGATCCGCTCTGCCGCTCCCGGCATGCGCTTCTCGCATGACGACATCGTCGGAATGAAAGCAGTTGGAGTGACGCCCGAGTTCATCCGCGAACTCACCGCGGGAGGATATCGCGACCTCAATGCCGACGACGTCACCGGAGCATATGCAATGGGGATCAGACCCGGCTACATCCGCGCGATGGCTGCGGTGGGCTTCTCCCACCTTTCGCTCGAGCAGCTTATCGAGCTGAAATCGGTTGGCATCACGCCCGCGGAAGTCGAGCGATTCCGCCGCGCCGGCTTTCCCCACATCGGCGTCGATCAGCTCGTCGAGGCGAAAACGATGGGCCTGACACCCGAAGAGCTGAGGGCGAGCGGGCGTGACGACCCGTGAGGTTCAGCGCGACCTGACCGACTGAACTGACCTCAATTGCCGCGAATTCGAAGCCGCTCTCCGGAGCGAACGGGCGAGCTTTGCCCAAAAGATTGAAAGGAGACCGACCATGAACCGCTTTCTCGCTCTTATCGGCGCGCTCCTGCTTGCGTTCATCAGCGTGTCGTCCGCCTGCACTGCCGCGCCGGGTCAGTGGATCCACTTCACGCTTGAGCCGCAGCGCGGAGGTGGAGCGGACGTCCGCGCCAGCTTTCGCAGCAACGATGGACAGCGCGGAAACAACAACTGGTCGACCGACTTTCGGTCTTCCGACCTCGCCGGACTCGACCTCGCGGGCTTTCGTTCTGGAGGAACCCGCTCCCTTCGCTTTTCCGTGATTCGGGAAGCTGGCAGGCTCGATTGCACCGGACATGGAGGCGAATCCTATGCCGCCGGCAATTGCAGCTTCACGGCCGACCCGAGCTTCACGGCGGAGCTTGAGAGGGCGGGCATCGGGAGCCCGACGCAAGAGCAGGCATTCGGCCTGATGGCCGTGAACGCCCGCCGCGATCTGATCGCTGCGATCGCCGAGGCGCATTATCCAACGCCCTCCATCGACAATCTGATGGCGCTTTCGGCGCTTGGGGTCAGCCGGGCCTACATCGGCGGCATGGCTCACGCCGGATACAGGCCAGGGTCGATTGACGCCCTCATCCAGTTCAAGGCGCTCGACATCACGCCCGACTGGATCGCCGAGTTCGAGCGCATCGGCTACGGCAATCTGCCGGCAGAGCAACTGGTGCAATTAAAGGCTCTCGACATCACTCCGGAGTTCATCGCCGCATTCGACCGCGTCGGTTACCGCCACTTGCCGGTTGACCAGCTGGTCGAACTCAAGGCGATGAACATCACGCCCGACTTCGTCCAGAGGATCGCCGCCGTCGACAAGGGGTTGCCGCCGGTCGAAAAGCTCGTGGAATTGAAGTCGTTCGGGGGGAGACGCTGAAACGACTGCGGTGAGCCCACTCGCCAAGGGGAGCCGTTGCAATTATTCGTCTCAGCTGAATGGCCGACCAAGGGCAAAGCGGCGAGCTTTTCCGGTCCAGCGACATCAGGCTGGAGCTGCTCGG
>DASUIC010000163.1:0-18871 GCA_036273215.1 Sphingomicrobium sp. | reverse complement strand
AGGATCAGCCGCTCGTCGGGCCCGAGGAACAGCACGTCATGGTCGCCCGCGACGGTTCCGCCGCGAAGCGAGGCGAATCCGATCGCGCCTCTGCGGCGCTTGAGCCCGGTCCCGTCGCGGCCGCGCTCCGCCTGCAGATCGGTTGCGCGGCCTTGCGCCGCTGCCTCTCCGAGCAGCAGTGCCGTGCCCGACGGCGCGTCCGCCTTCATGCGATGGTGCGTTTCGGTGACCTCGATGTCCCACTCGGGCCCGAGCACCTGCGCAGCTCGCTCGACCAGCTCGGCGAGAAGCGCGACGCCGAGCGACGTGTTGGGCGCATGGAGTACCGGGATTTGCCTCGACGCTTCCGACAGCCGCGCGTCCGCCGTTTCGTCCAGCCCCGTCGTTCCGACGAGGATCGGGATCGCGGCCGAGACCGCGCGGTCGAGGCTTTGCTGAAGCGCTGCCGGCGCGGAAAAGTCGATCAGAACATCGCCGTGATCCTGATCCAGTGCGAAGGCAGGATTCTCGTCTACAGCCGCAGCAATTGATTTGCCCATCCGGCCGTCCGGAGCGAACAGGCTGATGCGGATCGGCTGGTCGGCGGTGCGCATGCCCGCTGGTTAGCGGAGCCGTTCCTGCAGCGCCAGCGCGGCCGCGGGAGCCCGGACCTTCGCGCCGTTGATCATGAAAATATACCCGTCGCGGCCACTTTTGCGCCACTTGCGCGCTTTCGCGGCGAAGCGCTTCAACGCGGCTTCGTCATAGCCCGTCGGCACATCCTCATGCATGCACTGCAAACGCGCATAAGCGAAGCTCGCCGTATCGGCGTCGATACAGGGGAATTCGTCGTCATCGCCATAAACGATCGCGACGTCGTGATCGCGGCAGAGAGCGAAGAAGCTTTCGTCGCGGAAGCTCTCGTGGCGCGGCTCGATCGCGTGGCGGAGCGGAATGCCGTCGAGCTTCTTCGGAAGGACCTTGAAAAAGGCTCCGATATCCTCGCGGTCGAACTTGCGCCGGGCGGCGAGCATCCACAGCACCGGTCCGAGCTTTGGCCCGAGCGCGGCCACGCCCTGAGCAAAATAAGTGTCGAGCCCCTCTCCGGCGTCGGCGAGCTTGGGCCGGGTGACGACATAGCGCGAGCCCTTGATCGCGAACTCGAATCCGTCGGGCACCTGCTTCTCCCACGTCTGCCAGCTCTTCGGGCTCTGGCGACCGTAGAAGGTGGCATTGATCTCGATCGCTCCGAACTGCCGCGATGCATATTCGAGCTCGCGTTTTTGCGGCAACTTCTCCGGATAGAACTCGCCGCGCCAGGGCTCGTAGGTCCAGCCGCCGATTCCCACGCGGATTTTGCCTTCGCCCATCGCTCGGCCGCTCTATGCTGGAGGCATGGACATTCGCAACATCGTCGTTCTGACCGGCGCCGGCGTTTCCGCCGAGAGCGGGCTTGCGACCTTCCGCGGCCCCGACGGGCTGTGGGAAGGCCATCGGGTCGAGGACGTCTGCACTCCGGAGGCTTTTCGGCGCGATCCGGCTCTGGTCCATGCCTTTTACGACGCGCGGCGCGCGAAGCTCGGAACGGTCGAACCAAACGGGGCGCACCAAGCGCTGGCGCGGCTCGACTCCGAATGGTTGGGCGAACTGCTGCTGATCACGCAGAACGTCGACGACCTGCACGAGCGCGCGGGGTCGAAGCGGCTGGTCCACATGCATGGCGAGTTGACCAAGGGCTGGTGCCTGCGCTGCAATCAGCGCTTCGCCTGGGCCGGGCCGATGGGCGAGGCCGCGGACTGCCCGAGCTGCGGTACGAACGGGCTAGTGCGCCCCGACATCGTCTGGTTCGGCGAGATGCCGTACGCGATGGAACGGATCGATGAGGCGATCCGCGGCTGCGACCTGTTCGTCTCGATCGGCACCTCAGGCGCGGTTTATCCGGCGGCCGGGTTCGTGCAGACGGCGCGTTACTGCGGCGCGCGGACTTTGGAGATCAACCTCGAGCCGAGCCTCGGCAGCTACCTATTCGACGAGAGCCGAATCGGAAGGGCCGGAGAGCTGGTGCCGCTATGGGTGAAGGAGGTGCTTCACTCGGCCCACTCCAGCCCGATCTCCCGATAAAGCGAGCGGTCCTCGCCCCATTTCGGCTCGACCTTCACGTGCAGGAACAGGTGCACCGGCCGGGCGAGGTGCTGTGCGATCTCGACGCGCGCGGCGGCGCCGATGCTCTTCAGCCGCCGCCCTTCCTTGCCGATGACGATCGCCTTCTGGCTCTCCCGCTCGACGATGATCTGCTGGTTGATGACCGTCGAGCCGTCCGACCGGTCTTCCCAGCTCTCGGTCTCGACGACTGTGGCATAGGGGAGTTCCTGGTGGAGCTGGTTGACGATCTGCTCGCGCGTCAGCTCGGCGGCGATCATGCGCTCTGTTGCGTCCGACAGCTCGTCCTCAGGGTACAGCCAGGGACCGGCAGGCATCGCCTCGGCGAGCGCCTGCTTGAGATCCGAGACGCCGTCGCCTTGTGCGGCGCTGATCATGAACAGCTTCTCCGCATTCAGCCGACCAGAGAGGCCGGCGGCTAGAGCCAGCAGGTTGCCCTTTTTGACCGAATCGATCTTGTTCAGCGCGACGAAGAGCCGCTGCTTGGCTTCAGCGACGGAGGTGATGATGCGCTCGACTTCGTCATTCACCCCGGAGGCCGCGTCGATCACCAACAGGATCAGGTCGGCGTCCTGAGCGCCGGTCCAGGCAGCTGCGACCATCGCCCGATCGAGGCGGCGGCGCGGCTCGAAAATGCCGGGAGTGTCGACCAGCAGGATTTGCACGTCGCCTTCAATGGCGATTCCCATCAGCCGCGCCCGCGTGGTCTGCGGCTTGGCGCTGACGATCGCCACCTTCTGGCCGACGAGCGCATTGACCAGCGTGGATTTTCCGGCATTGGGCGCTCCGATCACCGCGACGAAGCCGGCCCGCGTTTCAGTCATTGGAGCTGCTTCAGCAGCGCTTCGGCCGCATCGGTCTCTGCATCCTGCTTGCTAGTCCCCTCGGCCGTGGCTTCGCCGAGCCCCGGCACCGAGACTCGGATGGTGAACTTGGGCGCGTGGTGCGCGCCGGTGCGGCTGACGACTTCATAGACCGGCGGCTTGCACTCGCGCGCCGCTGCGAGCTCCTGAAGCGCCGACTTGGGATGCGTCGGCGCCTTTCGCTGCTCTGCAAGGTGCGGGCCCCAGGCGTCCATGACGAAGCGCTGTGCAGCTTCGAAGCCGCCGTCGAGCAACAGCGCTCCGATCAGCGCCTCGACGACATCGCCGACGACATTCTCACTCTGGCTCGCGCCGTCCTCCCGAGCCTGCTTGCCGAGGCGGACCAGCGAAGGAATGCCGATCTCTCGCCCGATCTCGGCGCAAGTCTCGCGCGCCACGAGAACATTGTAGCGCCGTGACAAATAGCCTTCCGGCTCGTCCGGATGACGATCGTAGAGCGCCCGGGCGATCACATGGCCAAGTACGTGGTCGCCGAGGAATTCCAGCCGCTCGTAATTTTCGTGACCGACGCTCGAATGCGTCAGCGCAAGCTCGAACAGGCGCAGATTCTTTCGCTCGTGGCGGAGGCGCTCGCGGATGAATCGGCCTATATCGTCCTTCACTGCGCCGCCTCGCTGTAGCCGTTCCCGATCCGCCGCGCGCGGAGTGCGGAGAACCAGGTCCACGGCTTCCAGTAAACCGCGCTTCCATTGGTGGACCAGACGGTGACCGTCGCTCTCCCGATGAGGTTTTCGATCGGCACCATGGCGACACCGCCGATCGCCGTGGGAAAGCGGCTGTCGAGGCTGTCGTCGCGATTGTCGCCCATCAGGAAGAGGTGCCCTGCCGGCACGCGCTGCGCCGGAAAATCGTCGGCGGGCCCTTCGTCCACCTGGTCGAGCACCGTGTAACTGTCTCTTCCCGGAAGGGTCTCCTCGAACGCTCTGTAAACGCAATAGGAATGGCCTCCTGCGGTCGACACCACCGGTACCGCCGGAGGGACCACCTTGCAGGGACTGTTCTCGCTTACGGGCATTCGGAACGGCGGAATCGGTCTCCGCGGTACAGCGTGGCCGTTGAGGAACAGGATTCCGTTGCGCACAGCGACGACATCCCCCGGCAGCCCGATCACGCGCTTGATCAGGTCCTCGTCATCGGCGGGATGACGGAACACGACGACATCGCCGCGCTTGGGCAAATGGCTGAACAGCCGACCTTCGAAAGAGGGATATCCGAACGGGAAGCTGTAGCGCGAATAGCCGTATGGCCATTTGGCGACAGCCACATAGTCCCCGATATAGAGGGTGGGAAGCATCGATCCGGACGGGATGTTGAACAAAGCGACGATGAAGCTCCGGAGTACCCAGGCGAGCAGCGCCACCGTCACAACGAACTTGATGATGCTCCAACCACTGTCCTGCGGCGCCGACTTGTCCGCGACATGACGTGAACCGCGATGTGAAGCCGGCCAGCGCATCGCAGCGCTTGTTTCGATGGCCGCAGCGAAGTCAAGTGAGCGCGAGGGTGGCAATTGCGGGCGCGGCGATTATGTGCCCGCCATGCCCCAACGACAGCAGCCCCCGGACAAGACCCTGAAGCAATTGTTCGAGGCCGAGCCGGATCGGCTCAGCCGTCTCACCTTTGAGGCCGCCGGTCTTTATTTCGACTGGTCGAAGACGCACCTCGATTCTGGCGCAATCGATGCGTTCCTAGGTCGCGCTGAGCGGATGGGTTTTGCCCAGCAGCGGGATACGCTCTTTGCCGGCGGTATCGTAAACCCGAGCGAGCAGCGACCGGCGACGCACGTCGCCGAACGCGGAAGCGGATCACCCCACGAGGTCGACCTCGCCACCGCCCGCCGCCATCGCATGCGCGCGCTGGTGGATGCAATCGAGGCGGGCGCATTCGGCCAGGTTACCGGCGTGCTGCACATCGGGATTGGAGGCTCGGTGCTCGGCCCCGCGCTTCTGGTCGATGCGCTGGGCAGGCGATCGTCGCAGCTCACGGTCCGGTTCCTGTCGAACATCGACGGTGCTGCATTCGACGAAGCGGTGCAGCCGCTCGATCCCGCGACGACTCTCGTGGTGGTCGCCTCGAAGTCGTTCACGACGCTCGAGACGCTGACGAACATGCAGGCTGCACGCGAATGGCTGCGGCTCAACGACGTGGCGGATCCGGACGGGCGGATTATCGCCGTTACGGCCAATCCCGAAGCCGCCGTCAAGCAGGGGATCGACGACACGCGCATCCTCAAGTTCGGCGAGGGCGTCGGAGGCCGCTATTCCTTGTGGAGCTCGGTCGGGGTTACCGCGGCGCTGGCGCTCGGGTGGGATGCGTTCGAGGCGCTGCTCGAGGGCGCGGCCGAGATGGACCGGCATTTCCGATTCACGGAGCCGCACGAGAACGTGCCGCTCCTCGCCGCCTTCGCGGACCGGCTCTATGTCGAGCAGCTCGGATGCCAGACTCGCGGAGTCTTCGCCTATGATGAGCGGCTGCGCCTGCTTCCGCACTATCTCCAGCAGCTCGAGATGGAATCGAACGGCAAATCGTTCACCAGGGACGGCAACCCGGTCGAGCACCCGACCGCGCCGGTCACCTGGGGCGGCACCGGCACCGATGCGCAGCATGCCGTCTTCCAGCTGCTTCACCAAGGGACGGTGCTTGTGCCCGTCGAATTCATTGCGGTGCGCGAAGGCGACGACGAGCAGGACCCCGAACACCACCGCCTGTTGCTGCTCAACGCGTTCGCGCAGGGCGCCGCGCTGATGCAGGGGCGGCAGAGCGACGATCCGCAGCGCAGCTATACGGGAAACCGGCCGAGTTCGACGATCCTGCTCGACAAGTTGGATGCACGGTCGCTCGGAGCGCTGATCGCGTTCTACGAGCACCGCACCTTCGCCAACGCCATGCTGCTCGGAATCAACCCGTTCGACCAGTTCGGGGTCGAGCTTGGTAAGGACATTGCGCGGCAGCTCGCCCAGGGAGCGGGCGAGGCTGACCTCGATCCATCCACCCGCGCGCTGACCGAAAGGGCAGGCGTCTAATGGCCGACTTCGACCTGTTCGTGATCGGCGCCGGCTCCGGTGGCGTGCGTGCCTCGCGCGTGGCGTCCGCTCATGGCGCGCGCGTCGCAGTCGCCGAGGAGCACAAGGTCGGCGGCACCTGCGTCATCCGCGGCTGCGTTCCCAAGAAGCTGCTGTTCTACGGCGCGCATTTCGCCGAGGATCTCGATGATGCGGCGATGTTCGGATGGGATGTACCGCAGAAGCGGTTCGACTGGACCGTGCTTCGCGACAATGTGCTGTGCGAGGTGTCGCGGCTGGAGGGTGCGTATACCAACACGCTGACCAGCCATAACGTCAGCATTTTTCATGAGCGGGCGACTCTTACCGGCCCCAACTCGATCAGGCTGGCGAGCGGCAAGGAAGTCAGCGCCGACAAGATCCTGATCGCCGCGGGCGCGCGGCCGATCATGCCGCGGATCGAGGGCATCGAGCATGCGATCAGCTCGAACGAGGTATTCCATCTCGACCGCCTGCCGAAGCGGATCGTCATTGCCGGCGGCGGCTACATCGCCAGCGAGTTCGCTGGAATCTTCCACGAGTTCGGAACCCAGGTGAGTCTCGTAAACCGAACCGACGTGATGCTTCGCCATTACGACCAGCAGATCGTCGACCGGCTCATCCAGATTTCGCTTCGCAAGGGAATCGATTTCAAGTTCCACGCGACGATCGAGGGCGTGAGGCGCGCCGAGGATGGCGTGCTGCATGTCACCATGACGGGGTGCGACGACATCGAGGCCGACGAGTTGCTGTTTGCCGTCGGCCGCAAGCCCAACACCGAGAATCTCGGGCTCGAGACCGTCGGCGTGGAGTTGGGCGACAAGGGGCAGATCAAGGTCGACGCGGACAATCGCAGCAACGTGCCGTCGATCTTCGGCGTCGGCGACGTGACCGATCGGGTCCAGCTGACCCCCATCGCGATCCGCGAAGGGCAGGCGTTCGCCGACACCTTTTTCGGCAACAAGCCGACGCGCGTGGATTATGGCTGCATTCCCTCGGCCGTGTTCAGCCATCCGCCGCTCGCCGGAGTGGGGCTGACCGAAGGCGCTGCGCGTGAGAAGCTCGGGCAGGTGAAGACCTATACCTCCGACTTTCGGGCAATGAAGAACGTCCTCGCCGGCCGCAACGAGCGCTCGCTCTACAAGCTGGTGGTAGATGGGGCGACCGACGAAATCGTCGGAATCCACATGATCGGCCACGACGCTCCCGAAATCCTCCAGGCCGCCGCGGTTGCGATCAAAGGCAAGCTCAAGAAGGCGGATTTCGACGCCACGGTTGCGCTCCACCCGACCATGGCCGAAGAGCTGGTGCTGATGCGCTAGGCCCACGGCGGGGGACTTCTTGTACGATGCGATCATCATCGGCGCCGGCCACAATGGCCTGACCTGCGCTTATTATCTGGCGCGCAAGGGGATGAAGGTCGTCGTCCTTGAGGCGGCGGACAAGGTCGGAGGCGCAGCGGTCACCGATGAATTCCTGCCGGGCTACCGCAACTCGGCAGCCAGCTATACGGTCAGCCTGCTCCAGCCCAAGGTCATCAGCGACATGCAGCTCGAGCGGCATGGGCTGAAGGTGGTCCTGCGCAAGGTCGACAACTTCCTTCCGGGGGAAGGCGACTATCTGCTTGCAGGGCGAAGCGGCCTCACCCGCAAGGAGATCAGCCGGCAGCACAAGGCCGACGCAGAGGCTTACGATCGTTACCTCGCCGAACTCGAGTCCGTCGTTCGGCTGCTCAAGAAATGGGTGATGCGGGCACCGCCGAACGTCGGCCGCAAGATCAGTGCCATACCCAAGTTGCTCAGTCTGGGCCGCGACATGGCAGGGCTCTCGCTCGCGGAGACGCGCGTCGTCCATGACTTCGCAGTCCGGAGCGCGGCCGAGATCCTCGACCGGCATTTTGAGGGCGATCTCACCAAGGCGCTGTTCGGCTTCGACGGTGTAGTCGGCAATTTCGCTTCACCGCAGTCTCCCGGCACCGCCTACGTGCTCCTGCACCACCTCTTCGGCGAAGCCGCTGGAGTGCCCGGCGCATGGGGTCATGCGATCGGCGGCATGGGCTCGATCACCCAGGCGATGGCGCGGGCTTGCCGCGAGGCTGGAGTCGACATCGTGCTCAACACGCCAGCCGAGGAATTAATTGTTGCCGGCGCTCGCGCGAGTGGTGTCGTTGCGGCCGGCAAAGCTTGGCGCGCCGCAACTGTTGTGGCGGGCGTCAACCCGAAACTGCTGTTCGACAAACTGGTTCCGCGCGGCGCGGTAGACTCGGATGTCGCTGACCGAATGCACGGCTGGAAATGCGAAAGCGCCACGTTCCGAATGAATGTCGCGCTGTCGGAGCTGCCCAAATTCACGGTGCTTCCGAAAAAGGGCAATCACCTGACTGCCGGGATCATCATGGCGCCGAGCCTCGATTATATGCACCGCGCCTGGCTCGATGCGTCGGTCAATGGCTGGACCAAGCAGCCGATCATCGAAATGCTGATCCCGACGACGCTCGACCCGAGCCTTGCGCCCAAGGGCAGGCACGTCGCTTCGCTTTTCTGCCAGCACTTCCGGTATGATCTTGGCCCGGATCGCAGCTGGGACGAGGAGCGGGAAGCGGCAGCGGACCAGATCATCGCCGCCGTAGACGCGCATGCGCCAGGCTTCTCGAAATCCGTGCTCGGCCGCCAGATCCATTCGCCGCTCGACCTCGAACGCCGGTTCGGTCTCACCGGCGGCGACATCTTCCACGGCAAGATGAGTCTCGACCAATTGTTCAGCGCTCGGCCGATGATCGGCGCGGCGGATTACCGCATGCCGCTCAAGGGGCTGTACCTGTGCGGCTCGGGCGCGCACCCCGGCGGCGGAGTCACGGGAGCGCCGGGGCACAACGCCGCGCAGGCCGTGCTCGCCGACCGACGCTTCTGGAGGCGCAGGCATTGAAGCCGCTCGCCGGAATCAAGGTCCTCGACCTCAGCCGAGTGCTTGCGGGCCCCTGGTGCACGCAATTGCTCGCCGACCTCGGTGCCGAGGTGATCAAGATCGAGCGGCCAGGCTCGGGTGACGACACGCGGCACTGGGGACCGCCCTGGCACGGTGAAGGTGACGGCCGAGTCGCCGCCTATTTCCTCAGCTGCAACCGGGGCAAGAAGTCCGCCGCAATCGACTTCGCCGAACCAGAGGGAGCGGCGCTCGTTCGCAAGATGGCGCGAAAATCCGACGTGCTCATCGAGAATTTCAAAGTGGGCGGCCTCGAGAAGTTCGGCCTCGACGCACCGTCACTCCGGGCGACGAACCCGCGCTTGATCTATGCCTCAATCACGGGCTTCGGCCAGGACGGACCTTATGCGGACCGCGCCGGCTACGACTATATCATCCAGGGCATGGGCGGGCTGATGAGCATCACCGGCTTGCCCGACGGCGTACCTGGCGGCGGACCGATGCGCGTGGGGGTCGCGGTCGTCGACCTGTTCACCGGCCTTTATACCTGCGTCGCCATCCTTTCCGCGCTCTACGCGCGTGAGAAGACGGGCGAGGGGACCCACATCGATATGGCGCTGTTCGATACGCAACTGGCGATGCTCGCCAACCAGGCGTCCAACGCGCTGATCTCGGGCAAGGACCCGCCGCGGCAGGGCAACACGCATCCGAATCTCGTTCCCTATCAGCCGTTCGCGGCGGCCGATCAGCCGATCATCATCGCCGTCGGCAACGAACGGCAGTTCGCGCGGCTGGCGGAGATTTGCGACCATCCAGATTGGAGCGGCGATCCCCGCTTTTCATCCAATGCTGCGCGGGTGGCGAACCGCGACGAAATGGTCCAGCTCATCAGCGAAGCGATCGTGCAGAAACGCGCGGAGGAATGGCTGGAGCAGCTCGAGGCGGCAGCAATTCCCGCCGGCCCGATCAACCACATCACTCAGGCCTTGACCGATGTTCAGGCGCAGCATCGGCAGATGGTGCGCACAATCGCTGGCATGCCACTGGTGGGCTCGCCGGTCCGGCTCGACGGCGAGCGCATCGACTCCGACCTTCCTCCTCCGGGCTTGGGCGAACATACAGCCGAGGTGCTGGCGAATATCGGCGTCGACGGCGCTCGGATCGACGAACTTCGAGCAGCCGCGGTAATCGGCTGCTGAACCCATCCTGCCTAGCAAAGCTTGAAGATACAGGTGCTTCGGCGCAAACAGCGCGCAGGAGGGGCAGTGGCTCACATCTTTCTTAGCTATGCGCGCGAAGATGTGGATTCCGCGAGAGAACTCGCGGAGGCGGTCGGCCGCGCCGGGCACGAGGTCTGGTGGGACCAGCACATCCAGGGCGGATCGCGCTTCAGCCGCGCAATCGACCAGGCGCTGAAGGATGCCGAGGCTGTCGTCGTTCTGTGGTCCGATCGCTCCGTGGACTCGGCGTGGGTGCAGGATGAGGCGGCCGAGGGACGCGACAGCGGCCGGCTTGTCCCTGTGCTCCTCGACGGATGCAAACCGCCGCTCGGCTTTCGACAATTTCAATCGGTCGACCTCTCGCGGTGGAGGGGCGGCGAGGGCCCTGAACTGCAGGCGTTGCTCGGCGCCATCGAATCGACGATTGCTCCAGCCGAAGCGAAGCAAGGTCAGGCCGGTGCAGCCAAGCCCGCCTCGCCGAGCCAAGTTTCCGTTTGTGTGCTTCCGTTCGTGAACATGAGCGGCGATCCTGAGCAGGAATATTTCAGCGACGGAATTACCGAGGACATCATCACCGACCTGTCGAAGGTGTCCGCCCTGCTGGTCATCGCCCGCAACACGGCCTTCACGTTCAAGGGCAAGGTGATGGACGTGAAGGAAGTCGCTCGGGCGCTCGATGTCACCCACGTCATGGAGGGGAGCGTCCGCAAGGTTGGCGACCGCGTCCGGATTACTGCTCAGCTGATTGATGCGGCCACCGGCGGTCATGCATGGGCCGACCGCTATGACCGTGATCTCACCGACATTTTCGCGATCCAGGATGAGATTTCGAAGGCAATCGTCGCGGCGCTGCGGGTGAAGCTGCTGCCGGCCGAGAAGAAGGCGATTGAGACCCGCGGGACCGCGAGCGTCGAGGCATACAATCTTTACCTGATGGCCCGCCAGCAGTGGACCGAAGGCAGCCTCGGCGATGTGCGGCGGCAGGAGACGATCGTCCGCATCTGCAAACAGGCGCTTTCGTTCGATCCGAACTATGCCCAGGCTTGGGCGCTCATGGCGCTTGCGCAGTCGCAGCTGCGGTCATGGCATGGAATGGATGTCGATCCTGCGCCAGCGGCCGAGCGAGCGCTAGCGATCAATCCCGATCTTGCCGAAGCCCATTGCGTCAAGGCGCACCTCCTCGAGGAGCAGGGCAAAAAGGCCGAGTCTAGCGCCGAGATAGAAACAGCGGTTCGGCTCGATCCGGAATCGTGGGAAGTGAATCGGGAGGCTGCCCGGGTATTTTTCCGCCAGGGTCGCGTCAGCGACGCCATTCCTTACTTCGAGAAAGCTGCGGCACTCGCCGAGTCGGATTGGCACAATGCGTCCATGTTGATCGGCTGCTATCGGGTAACGGGAGACCTCGCGCAGATGCGGCGGGCTGCGCAGAGGGCGGTCGATCGAACCGAGAAGGCGATCGCCAGGGATCCTTCGAATGCGACGGTGCTTGCCTCGGGCGCAAGCGCGCTCGCCGTCGTTGGGGAAAATCAGCGGGCGAAGGATTGGATCGATCGCGCGCTGTTGCTCGATCCCGACAACAACATCATGCGCTACAATCTCGCGTGCGCGCTTACGACCGATCTAAACGATCCCGAACGGGGCATCGAGGTTCTGGAGCCATATTTCAGGACAACCCTTGGCGTGACTCACATTCGCCACGCCGAAGTCGATCCTGATCTGAATCCGCTGCGCGACGATCCGCGCTTCAGGCAAATGCTGAGCGATGCTCGCCAGCGGCTTGGGATCGGCAATTAACTCGCCGAATCTTAGCTACTTGGCCTTACTCGCGCTCGATACCAGAAGGTCGAGCTGGTTCTGGCAGCCGTTTTCAATCAGCACCTGCGCGGTTGCGACGAGGTCGGTGGCCGGCGCGCTGACGAGGACGAAATCGACCTTTCCGTTGTCGGCCGCGTCGGGCCACTGAAGCTCATATTCGGTGCCGCTCTTGACCGGAAGCGCCGCCGGCCACGCCGTCAGCGACTTGCCCGCCGCCCAGCTCAGCGCCTGAGATTTGCCGTCGGGAGACTTGATCTGCACCGTCGCCGCGCCCTGGCTCTGCGGGTGCCAGATCTGAACCTTCGTTGCATCGGTGACGCACATCTTTCCACTCTGCGTCGCGTCTACGTCCCAGATGCTCGGGTTCTGGGCGATCTCCCCGGAACGCAGCGCCCCGAACCGGCCGCGCTGGCCCGCCGCCGAGGTGAGCGCGACCTGCTTCGCTTCGAAGGTGCCGGGGCCGCGCAAAGTCTTGGCGGTGCTCGGTCCGACCAGCGTAACGACGTCCCCTCCCTGGAGCGTGATCTTGGCGTCCTCGGGCAGGGTCTTGCCCGGCGGGTAGGCTTTCGCCGACGGCCCGAGCGATCGCACGACGACAACGTTCGCGAGTGCGGAGGACGAAATCAGCGTCGCGGCAACCGCGGCTCCGGCCAGCATCAGCTTCGAACCCATCACTCCAGCTCCCTCATTGCGCGTTGGCGACGTTGTACTTCACGTCCTCTTCACGGGTCAGGCAGCGCCTTGTGGATTTGTCCTGGCCGCCATCCTCGATCGCCTTCTGTTGGTACATTACGTCTGTCAGCAGCTTTCGCGAAACGCCCATGCGGATCAGGAAATCATTGTCCTCGCTCGCGAGCAGCGCCGAATCCTGCTCGACATCTCCGATCATTCCGATCGCTTTGTCGGTGCCGTTCTTGAGCTCGGAGCGGACCGCTTCCTTGTCGCCGAGGTGGGTGAACATGTGGACCGCGAAGATGCCGCCCGGATCGACGTAGCGCGCCACCCCGCCCATGAACATGAAGTTGCAGGCAGAAAAACAGGCCCAGCCGTCGGGGATCCGAGTGGGAATCATCGAAGCGCGGATGATCTTGCCGGCTTCGTTTCCCGCGCGTGCGATCCCGCCCGGCGAACGAAGCCAGATTTCCTGCGGGTCATCGGCTTTCAAAGCATCCTGGAGCTTGGCGGGCACATCCTGGTCGATTTGACCCTCCGCCTTGAGCACGCGCACGCCGTTGATCGTCTCGAGCGTGAACTTCATCTCCGGATAGGTCGACCAGTTCATGAACTTGGGACAGGTCGGATTGTCGGGGTCCATCGGTTCGGCCGCGGCGACATTCAGGAGCATGAGGCCAGCCGCCAAGGCGGTGTTGATGCGCCCCGACATAAGGTCAGACCCTGGCGTAGGCGCTCGCGCCCTTGGCCCGGCACATCTTCTTGGGAACGGTGGTCTCGTTTCCGTCGACGATGACGACGTCGGTGACGGTCAGGCACTGGCTGCCGTCGGCCAGCTGCTCCTGGCCCGTGACCTTGGAGCTTCCCGTCACGTTCGGCCGCGAGTCGCTCTTCCAGCTGACTTGTGTTCCGACTCCGCCGCGAATGGCGTCATCGGTTGCTTTGGCGGCCTGCTGCTGCTCGTGGCAGTCGAGAAGCTTCAGCAGTTCGTCGGTAAGATAGGACGTGGCTGGAAGCGCCGCGGCGACGACCGAGCCCGCCGCCCCCGCGTGACCGAGAATGCTTCCGCCGAGGCTTCCGAGGATGCTGCCGAACATCGATCTCTTGGCCTGCTTCTCGGGAGTGTCCTGGCATTTTTGCGAGTTGGCGCTTTGCGCCGAGGCCGAACCCGAACCGGCGGCTGCAATCGGCCCAACGGCCAGCAGCAGCCCGGACAAAACCAAGCCACGCACCATGACTCACCCCCTGAGTTTTCGCGGCCAAATTATGCTTTGATTTGAATGGGGTCAATTAATCTTCGGATAAACTTGCCTTCGATCAGGCTGCGTCCGGCGAGCGCTTCCTTCCAGTCCTCGTGGACAGCATTGCTTCGATCTCGCCCATCCGCCGCTTTGCTCCTTCGATGCTGTCGAGCACTTCTCGCTCGTGCGCCTCTCGCTTGATCACCGTCCGGATCGCGCGGGCGATCGATTCAGACACGCCGGCCAGCGCTTTCTGCTCCTCGCGGCTGGGCACAGAGCCGTCCGGCCGCGGTCCGACCAGAAGATAGCCGATTGGGGCTTCCTCGCCCGAGCTCGGGACCAGCGGCACACGGATAGGGAACAAGCGATCGGAAGGCTCGCAACTGTCGGCTCGATAGTCTTGCGCCGAGCGCGAGCTGCGCCACGCTTCAACCTCATTGAGCCCGATCCCCCGTGCACGAAGCAAATGGCCGTCCACGATCACGGCGCTCCGGGTCGCTCGCACTCCGCGGTCGACCCGCGCGAGGATTTCCTCGAGCATCTCGCCGAGCGAGGCCGTCTCGCGCAGATCGCGAACGCACTCGGGCAGGTCCTCCCGCAACAAAAACAGGTTCTTCTGGAATTTGCGCTCGGACCAGCGCTGGACCCGCTCCTGGATCGGATTGACCATGATTGTCGCGAGAGCGGCCGCGAAGATGATCGGCCCCTCGTTGTTCGAGTTGCCCGAGTAATTGTAGACGATCTGCTTCAGCGCATCGCCCGCGGCGGCGAATACCGCGGCGACTCCCAGCGTCACCACGGCGAAATTGACCGAACGGCCGATCGCGATTTCGGCATCGTAAAGGCGGTAGCGAAGCAGTGCGATCAGGAGGCCGAGCTGCAGAATCATGACCGCCACGGCGAACGTCACCCCCGCCGCGATCTCGACGAGCAGCTGATGGCCGAAGCTGCCGGTCGTCCATTTTAGATAGTCGCAGGCGATCGACAGGCAGCGAAACACGGCATAGCCGCTGATCCCGAGCAGGGCCCATCGGATCTGTTGGCGCTGTTCGGCGGATCGCGTTCGCCGCAGCCATTGCACCAGCGACAGCACGGCGAGGACCATGAAGGCGACGAACAGCAGTTCGTAGAAGCTGCCGTGGAGGAAGAAGAGCGCGGGCAGGCAGGCGATGACCGCCACTCGCCGCCACGACAAATTGCCGTGCGGAAAGAGGAGGATCCCTCCGAGCAGGAGGACATTGCCGAGATCGTAAAGCGCGACGTTGATTCCGCGCGGCACGCCGGCCTGAGCGAGGAACACCGAGGAGGGTTGCTCGGCGCCGATCGTGAACAGCATCGCGAGCGAGAGGATCGAGCTGACCACGTCGGTCGAGTTGCGCCGGTGAAGCAGCCAGGCGGCCCAGAGCAGGAACGGGTAAGCGAGGACGTGCAGCAGGTCGATGAAGCTCAGGAGCTTGGGCGAAATCCCGAGCGCGCGCGCGCCCGCGTCGATATGCTGTTCGCCAGTGGTGATCGTCACGTCGCGCGCGCGGCCGTCGGGATCGCGGACGGTCAGCGGGATCGCCGAGCTGTCGGAGCCGAACAGCACATTTCCCATCGCGATATAGGCGGGATCGTTCGCGTGGGCGGCGAGGCTCTCCTCGTCGACCGGCATAGTGCGCGGAAGAGGTAAACCGTACACGGCAGTGATGTGATCGCCCGGGTGAATGCCCGCCGCTTGCGCTTGAGGGCCGACGACGAACCGCACCCGCGTCGCGTCGCTCTGCGACACGGCGATGCCCGCCCGGCTGCCTAGGAGCAGCTGTGAGTTGTTCGCCGGCGAGGTGTAGCGGAAATAGAAGCCGGCTATCGGGCCCACGACCGCCAGCAGGAGTGCCGCGATCCAGACTATCGAGAAGACGCGATAGCCCGTCTTGCTGAACGGCGGCACGTAGGGCGGCAGCCGAAATCGGCCGTTCGGCGCCTTGAACGTGCTGGCCAGCGCAAGCTGCATCCCCAATCGGCTCCCGCCGTGTCGCTCGCGCCTATCATGCGTGCCGCCGGAGGGCGGCGCAACGCCTATCTCGGCTAGCTCTCGATCCGCTCCTCGCCGTAGCGGGACTTGATAAAGCGGCCCTGGGTCTCAAGCGCGGCCATATCGGCGCGCGCGAGGTGCTCGCCGATCTCGTTGAGCGCGTTGCGACCGGCCGTCAGGCCCTCGAGCAGCCGCTCGTCGACGGTCTTGTCCTCGCCATCCTTCTCGTTGCGATAGGCTGCGGGCACCCGCAGGTAACGGTCGATCAGGCCGGGGAGGTGGATCGACATCAATCTGCGCGCATCCTGGGCATTGGGGTCAAGGGTCTCGACGCGTTCGAGCGTCTGCCGAAGTGAGGGCAGGAGCGCGCTGATCGAATCCACTTCGGTCTGCGCGGAAGAGGGCAGCGAGCGGCGGGTGCGATACAGATAGGAATCGAACCGCTGCACCATTTGGCCGTTCGGCAGATCGGTCGACGGCGGCGCGGCGATCCGCTCCGCGGAGGGGGAGAAGGCGAGCAGCGCCGCAATCCCGACCGCCAGCCCGACCGCGCCAATGAAACCGAACATACCGATCGGCGTGATTAGCCCGACGCCGATGGTGATCAGGCTCACGATCGCGATGGCAATCCCGACGCGCTTTATCCGCCGGCCGACGTCGGCGTTGAGCCGCTGGCGCTCGCGTCGAGCCGCGTCCTGAGCAGGACCGCCGCGCTCGTCCATCCGGGCCATGACCTCGCTGGCATGCGCCATCACCTGATGGGCGCGCTGCATCACGGCGAGATGGCGGTCGTCGCTCATTTGGCCTCGATCGGCGTCAACGGCGAAGCGCTGGTTTCGAGCTTCGCCTGGTTCACGCCCTCGGCGCGCGCGATATAGCCTTTGGACTTCTCGACTTCCTTGCCGAGCGTGTCGACGGTCTGCTTCATGTTGCCGAGCGCCTGGAGCTTGAACTGGTCGATCTGGTCCATCGTGTCGTAGATGTTCTGGAACGCGCGCTGCAGCGTCTCGAGCGGAATCGTCGAACTCGCCGCCTGCTGGTGGATCGCTCCCGTCTGCGTGCGGAGCATCTCGCCGGTCGTGTCGATCATGCCCGCGGTGGTGGTATTGAGCGCTCCGATCTGTTCCAGGACCAGCTTCTGGTTGGTCATCGCCTGAGCGACCGTGACCGCTGTCCGGAGGGCGGCGACGGTCGTGGTAGACGCGCGGTCGACGCCTTTGACCAGCTCGACATTGTTCTTCTTGACGAGGTCGAGCGCGAGATAGCCCTGGACCGTCACCGCCATCTGCGTCAGCAGGTCGGTCGTGCGCTGGCGCGTATAGAAAAGCGCAGTCTCGCGGATGGCCTTGGCCTTCGCGGGATCGGTCGCGTCGAGCTCGCCCGCCTTGTCCTCGAGCTGCTGGTCCAGCGCCTTGGAGATATGCACCATCTGCTCGAGCTTGTGCATCGTCTTCCACAGGTTCGCGCGCTCGGTGTCGATCGCCGCATTGTCCATCAGAAGCTCGTCCTTGCCGTCGCCGAGGCTGCCGAGGATCTTCTGGATGTGAGTCTGGGAGCTGCGGTACTTGTCGAAATAGCGGTCGACCCTGTTCCCGAACGGAATGATCCCCAGAAGCTTTCTGGTCTTGGTCGCTTCCTTTGGGTCGAGCGCTTCGACCGTGCGGCGAAGCTCGGTCAGGTCGGCGCCGATCCCGGTGTCCTTGTCGATCGCCTTCACCGGCCGGTCGAGGAAGCGGTTGGACGCGCCCGCGGCCTCGGCGATCTCCTTCCGGCCCATCGCCGTCAGCTGATCGACCTTCTTGCCGAACTCGGGACTGTTGGAATCGAGTTTTGCAAGCTCGTCGACGAACTGGGCGACGCGCTTGTCGAGCTCGCTCGTTTCCTCGCTCTTCAGCGGCACGAGCCCCGCGGCTTCGGCCGGAGGCACGGGCTGAAGCGCTTCGGGGGGATCGAGCTTGAGCTTGGTCGGGGCCGCGCTCTGGGTCTCGGTCGCCGGGTCGGTGGCCATGGCTGTCATCCTTTCGTCGCTCTTGTGCGGCGCGCGCCAGGGCCGGTCAACGCCGCACAGCAATCAGACTGTATTATAGGTGTAAGACACGCCAACGCAAGGAGCGACCGGCCTCCGCCGCTCGGGCGAGTTATGGTCAACGCCGGTTAACCACAGCCCTGAACGCTTCGCTTACCGTGCTGCGCGTAGAGCGCTGCGTCATGCGCATTCATCTGCCGGGATTCACATCGAAATGATCAGGTTCCTGAAGAAGCTCTGGCGCGACCGCCGTGGCAACGCGCTCGTCCTCGCGGGCGCCGCCTTGCCGCTGGTCATCGGCTCGGCCGGGCTTGCCAGCGATACGATCCAGTGGGCGCTGTGGAAGCGCCAGCTTCAGCGCCTCGCCGACTCGGGCGCTCAAGCTGGCGTCTACGCCATCGCCCAGGGTGACACCGTCGACAATTGCAGCAACGTCACCACCGCGACGTACGATGAGCCGGTCGGTTACGATGTCGAGAAGAACAACCACCTGCCGCAGACTCCGACCTGCACCGCGACGAACCCCCCTTCGGTGGGCGGCTACACCAGCGACAGCAATGCCGTCCACGTCACGCTTTCGATGCAGCGCTCGCTTTCCTTTTCGGGGATGTTCCTGAGCGCCGCGCCGACGATCACGGCGAGCTCGACCGCGACAATCGTTCCAGGCGGCCATTATTGCGTGGTCAGCCTCGAGAACCAGGCGGTCACTGGCATCGATGCTACGGGCAGCACTGACGTCAATCTCGGCTGCGGAATGATCACCAACTCGACCTCGCTCAGCGCGGCGGTCGCGACCGGCGCGTCCAGCGTGACCGCGAGCCCCATTGCGGCGGTCGGCGGCATCCCGGCGAGCACGCACTGGGGAAGCGGCACCGTGCTCCAGCCGTTCACGATCGC
>DASUIC010000162.1:0-3350 GCA_036273215.1 Sphingomicrobium sp. | reverse complement strand
GAGTTCCTCGTCCCGCAGCCGGCTTGAGCGAAATCAAAATCCTGTCACGCGGATCCGAATTGCTGGCCGTGGCGCGGAGCCGACGTTAGCGCCTGTCCACAAGGAGTGCGACGTTGGGGACCATTCGGCTGAAGAGAGCAGGCTTGCCAACGGTTGCCGCTCTCCTCCTTTTCATGCCGGCGGCAGCATTTGCTCACGGCGACGAAATTCGCGCCGGAGAGCCGATCATGGCGATGTGGCAGTTTGAGCCCGAGATCGTTCTCGGTCTCGTCATTGCCGGCGCGCTCTACATCGCCGGCGTTCGCCGGGGCGCACCGGGGAAATGGTGGCGGCATGCGCTGTTCTTCGGCGGCCTCGCCGCGCTTGCGCTTGCGCTGCTGTCGCCGATCGAGCCGCTCGCGGACCATGTCTTCGTCATTCACCAGGTCGAGCACATGCTCCTGAGGAGTATCGGTCCGATGCTGCTCCTGCTTTCGCAACCGCAAGCGGCGCTGATCCGGGGAATGCCGGATTGGCTCCGCCACAAACTCTTCTCACCGATCGTGGGCAGTGCGGGCGCTCGCCGCACCTTCGGCTTCCTGTCGCAACCGCTAACCTCCACGGCGCTTTTTGTTGGAGTCAGCTGGTTCTGGATGATTCCGCGCTGGCACGACGTCGCAATCCTGAACGAGCCGATCCATTATACCTGGCACGTCAGCTTGCTCGTGACCGGACTATTCTTTTTCTCGACCATCTTCGACCCGCGTCCGGCTCCGGCCGGCGCAAGGCTCGGCACGCGCCTCGCCATGTTCTGGTGCGCTGCAATGGGGAACATCCTCCTGGGCGCATTCCTGACCTTCAAGGCGGTCCCGCTTTATCACGCCTATGATGTCATGGGCCGAATGTTCGGACTCACTCCGCTCACCGACGAACAAATCGGCGGCCTGACGATGTGGATTCCGGGCTGCATGATGTTCGCCGTGTCCGCGATTCTCATCTTGCACCGGTGGGGCATCGATGAGGAGCGCGCGGCCGAACGCCGCCGCCGCATGGGAACGGTGGAGGCGCACGAAGCAATGCGGGCAGCGAACCTGGCGCGTTCAAATCGTGCTGTCGCGGTTGGCCTCGGCTCGTTCGTGGTGCTGGTGCTGTTCGTGGCACTCACGAGCGCAATCCTGTACGATCATGAGATGGGACCGGGTGGTCCAGTCCCGTCCGTGTCGCGCCCTGTCCCGGCACTCTCGGCCCGAGTTCACTTGGTTGGAGTGAGCCTCAGCAGCCGCCCACCGGCCCCATCCTCGAGCAGGTAGATGGCGCCGTCCGGCCCCTGGCCGACGAAACGGATCCGGTGGCCCATGTCCCATTGCTCGCGCTTGCTCGCCTGGTCGCCGCGGATGCGCACGTGGATCAGCGCCTTCCCGGCAAGCGCTCCGATGAAACCGTCGCCCTTCCACTGCGGGAAAAGGTTGCCGGTGTAGATGAGCAGGCTTGTGGGCGCGATCGAAGGGACCCAGTAGAGCTTCGCCGGCTCGAGGTCCCGACGGGTCGCTGGCTTGGGGATCGGGACTCCGTCGTAATTCTTGCCCTCGGAGACCAGCGGCCAGCCGTAATTCCTGCCGCGTTCGATCAGGTTGAGCTCGTCGCCGCCGCGAGGGCCCATCTCCGTCTCCCACAGCCGCCCGTCCTGCGCGAAGGCGAGTCCGTACTGACAGCGGTGACCGGTGGTCCATGTCTCCGCCGGACTGAGGTTCGGCCCTGGCCACCTCACAGTGTGCCCCGAGGTGTGCTTGGCAGTCTCGGTGTCCTCCGGCGGATCGGTCACGGTCACCGTGGAGGCGCCCAGCTTGCCCGCCCACGGATTGCCTGGCGCTGGCTTTCCATCGAGCGTCAGGTGGAGGATCTTGCCGAGCGGCTGACTCGGGTCCTGCGCCGGTGTGAAGCGCTGCCGCTCGCCGGAAGACAGGAAAAGCGACTGGCCATCCGGCGCGAAGGCAATAATACCGCCGAACTGTCCGCCTTCCCCGCCCGCGGGATCGTGCCAGAGCAGCTGCGGACCTTGGAGGCTGGCACCACCACTCGCGTTCCGCGCCAGCTTGGCCCGCGCCATCGCCAGTCCGCTTCCACCGGCGGACGACGGTTCGGCATAAGTGAGATAGACCTCGTCGTTGCTTGCGAATCCGGGCGCGAGCACCACGTCGAGCAGACCGCCCTGGTCGCTAGTGCTCCCGCCAGTGACCACTTGCGGAACCCCGCTGACCGGCTGCTTCTGTCCGGTCCGCACGTCCAACAGCCAGATGCGCCCGGGCTTTTCCGTGACGATCGCGGTGCTGGTCCCCGGCAGAAAAGCGATCGCCCATGGGTTATCGAAGGTCGCGACCGTGGTGCTCGCGAAGGGCGGCTGCGACAGCGGCAGGTTCGCAGCTCCGGCGGGCACCTGCGCGTCCGCCGAATTCGTCTTCGCGGACGTACCGCACGCGGCGAGCGCGAGAAGCATGAACATTTGAAGCGCGCGCTTCGACATCGAACAGCTTGTTCCTTTTACGCCGGTGAACCGTTCTGTGCCGGTGCCTCACTCACATAACGCCATCATGCGACCCTGTAGCTTACTCTCTCTCGCCACCGCGGTTCCCCCCTATGTGATCGAACAGCAGCAAGCCAAAGCCTGTGCGCGCGAGGCGTTCGGCGGAAAGAAGGCGCTGTTCGACCGGTTGGCGGGCGTGTTCGACAATGCGGGAATCGCCAGACGCCATATCGTCGCTCCGCAGGACTGGTATCTGGAAAGCCACGGGTGGAGCGACCGTAACGCCGTCTATGTCAAAGCGGCCGAGGACCTGTTCGTCGACGCCGCCGCCAAGGCCATCGAACGCTCCGGCCTCATGCCCGAGCAGATCGACGGGGTGGTGACCGTCTCGACGACCGGAATCGCCACTCCAAGCCTCGACGCACGGGTCGCGTCGAAGGTAGGGTTCCGCAACAATATACGGCGGGTTCCGGTCTTCGGGCTCGGCTGTGCCGGAGGTGTCAACGGCCTCGCGACCGCGTCGCGCATGGCTGCCGCCGACGAGGGCAGCAACTGGCTCTTTGTGACGGTCGAGACCTGCTCGATCTCGATCCGCCTCGACAGCGACGACCCTGCCGCGGTGGTTGCCACAGCCCTGTTCGGCGACGGCGCCGCGGCCGCGGTCGTGACCAGCGGCGAGCACAGCCTCGCGCGGATCACCGGCTCGGCGGAAAAGCTCTGGCCCGACACGCTGCGAATCATGGGCTGGGACGTCGAGGACCCGGGCCTCGCCGTGGTGTTCGACCGCGCGATCCCGCCGTTCATCGAGGCGGAGCTCGTCCAAGCAGTGGACGAAATGTGCGCCGCAATG
>DASUIC010000161.1:0-8772 GCA_036273215.1 Sphingomicrobium sp. | reverse complement strand
TCCGGCGGGCGAGCCGCAGCCGATCGAGGCGCTCTGCCTCTGCCACATCCGCTGCAACGCCGCCGGCGCCGACAACACCGACGAGGTCACCGAGCGTCTTCGCCGCAAGAGCGAGGCCGCGCTCCTCCCCAAATCGCGTCGGGAGAAAGCGGGCGTAAATCTCAAGCCGGCTCCGGCGTCTTCTCGGCCGCCGCGGCGTGGGCCAACATCTTGCGGTCGTACTGGGCGCGGCTGCTGATCGCCATTCGGTTCCAGCTGTTGATCTGCACGATCGCGAGAGTCAGCCAGCCGATCTCGTCCTCGCTGAAATGCTCGTTAAGGGCATCGAAGCTCTCCTTGCCGGCGCCGCTGTCGGCGATCAGGGTCACTTCCTCGGTCCAGGCGAGCGCCGCCCGTTCCTTGTCCGAATAGAGCGTCGATTCCTGCCATGCGTCGAGCAGCGTCAACCGTTCGGTGGGCTCGCCGTCGCGGAGCGCCTCGTCGGTGTGCATCGCGAGGCAATAAGCGCAGCCGTTGATCTGCGACGCGCGCAGCTTGATGAGGTGGAGCAGCTTGCGGTCGACGTGCTGGCAGATGACGCCCTCGAGCTGGAGGAAGCGGCGGTAGGCCTCGGGAGCGAGCTTCGACAGGTCCATGCGCAGCGGTTCGGCGGGCATTCGATCCTCCTTTGTCGGGTGGGCGACGCCGCTGCCGAATTAGGGCGGCGTGAACATCGTTCAAGTGCTGCCAACCAGCCTGAACCGAACGCGTGACCGGCGGCACTATCATAGGCTATGGAATCCGCCGCTCGGGTCAGGAGGTTGTGTTGAAGGCACTGTGCATGTTCGCTGCGCTGGCCATCCCCATCTCGACTGCGGCGTCCGCGCAGACGGCGCAGACCGCCATTCCGCCGATCGGGAACGCATTGCGCAACCCGGTGACCAGCCCGTCGTCCAAGGACTGCAAGAGCAATGATCCGGATTCCGTCGTCGTGTGCGGACGGTCTCAGCACCTTTACCGAATCGACCCGGACGTGCTCGCCGCGGAGCGCGCTGCCGAGGCGCCGCCAATCAGGGCTCCACTCACGGCCGACGACGCGCAGACTGCGTGCATCGGCGCCCAGTGCGGGACGGGCGGAGTCGTCCCGTTTATCGGGATGGCGTTGATCGCGGCGACGGCGGTTGCAATGGCCGCCGACGGCGATGACTGGCGCGAGGTCTTCCGCACACGTCAAGAGCAATACCAAGCATATCTCGACGCCAAAGCGAGACAGAAGAAGGAACGGCGGGTTCAGATCCTCGGCGGGATCGCCAGTAAGTAGAGCCGGCGATCACACTTGCCCTTGGAAACGGTCATCGAGCCAGTGTTGCAGCTCGGCGCCGCCGCGAGGCGAGGCGAAGAAGCGCGACCAGGCGCGGGCCTCGTGAGCGACGATCCCGAGCTCCCACACGCAGAAGGCGGCGCGCGCCGGCCCGGCGACCGGCGGATAGGCCGGGTCGAACGGAGCGAACGCCGACGCGCCTCCGTCGAGGTACCAGACCGCTTCCCAATCCTCGTTGGCGCCGCGCCAGACCGTTGGCAGGAGGAAATAGAAATTCGCTCCACAGCGGTGGAGGATGCAGAAGCCGAGATCGCCCGAGAAGGCGAAAGCAGGATTGTCCGTCAGCGCCGCCCGGGCGAGCGCGTCGGCCCGCTCCGCCACCAGCTCTCCGGGCCGCTCAAGATGATAATATTTGAGGCTCGCTCCGGCCGCCGGCAGCGCGCCGCGCGGGACCGCCTGCTTCAAATAATGGCTGTAGACGGAGGGCACGTGAGCGAGCGCGGTCATCGGCGGTTTTCCTGTCTCTCGTTGGACTGGTGCGGAGCATTCCAAATTACGGCAATAACCGGGCGGTAACCACGGCCGCGTAGAACGGCGCTCGTGATCGAGATCAAGCATTCGAAGATTCGTCGCCGCAATTTCGAGGCGCAGCCCGCGCGTGCGTCGAAAATCCGCCGCGATCCGCGCGCCATTCCCGGCCGCGATAAAGAGGTTCGGCCGTACCCGACCGAGCGCGAGATCCTGGTCGTGGTGATCGGAGTGATCGTGTTCGCAATCGGAATCACCGCGCTCGCCTTCGATGTGATGTATTTCGTCTAGCCGCCGGCCGCGCTAGCGCGCGGAGGACGGAGGCGAGCATGCGCAAACCCACGACAGTCGCGGCGCTGACCGAGCTCGGGCGGGTGCGGCTCTCCAAGAGCTTCTTCATGCGCGACATGCTCCATTCGGAAATCGCTGAGGTGCACGGGCTTCTGAACGCTCCGGACGATCCTGATCTTGCGGTCGAGGTGGGGACGAGGCTCTGTGAGGAGCTGCTCGAACCGCTCCAGGAGCGCTGGGGCGTGATGCGTATCCGCTCGGCCTACCGAAGCCCGCAGGTCAATGCCCTCGGCAACCGAATGCAGCGCGAGGGCAAGCAAGGATACAACTGCGCGACCAACGAGAAGAACGCCGGCTATCACATTTGGGATCGCATCGACGCCAACGGCTGTAAGGGCGCGACCGCTTGCGTCGTCCTGCCCGCCTTCCACGACCTCTGCCCGGAGGATGGCGGCTGGCGGGTGCTCGCCCGGTGGATCGACAAGCACCTGGATTTCGGATCGGTGCAATTCTATCCCTGGATGTGGGCCTTCAACATCCAGTGGCACGAGCGCCCCGAGCGCCGGATCGACAGCTTCGCCGAGCCCAAGGGGCGGTGGACTCCAACGGCGACGAGTAACTTCCCCGGAGTGGCGGGCGAACCACTTGGCGCATGTGCGCTGCTGTAGGACAGCATTTTCTTCGGCGAAGCCGATCAGTTCACGATGTCGAAGCCGAAGCCCTTGCCACATTCAGCAGCGGCGATAGCTTGGCAGTCGAAAGGGGAATTGGATGCAGAAGCGGCCGACATCGGTGACGGTGATCGCATGGTTCGTGATCATCGGGGCGCTATTCACGATCTTCTCATTGTTCAGGTTGCGCGGCAATCCAATGACCGCGCGAATGCTCGCTCATAGTCCCGTGCCGATATCGGTTCACCTGGGCTTTGGAATCGTCGGCGTCATTGTGGCCTTGGTCACCGGTTACGGGATGCTCAAAGGCTATCCCTGGTCGCGCTGGCTCTACATTGGCTGGAGCGTCATCGGGCTCCTCTTCTCGCTTCTCACCGTCCCGATTATTTCGGTCATGGTCATCAGCATCCTGTTCCTCGCCGTGATCGCCTTTTTCCTGTTCCGCCCGGTGGCGAATGCCTGGTTCAACCCGGCAGTGAGCAGCTGACGATGCGCCGCGTCCTCAGCGTTGTCCTGTTCGTCATCGGCGGGTGGATTCTTGTGTCTGGCTCCATGATCGCATGGATGGATGTCGGCCAGAGTTCCGGCATGGATGTCGCGATGATCGCGATCTTCTGGGCAGTCAGCGCGCCGTTTCTATTGCTCGGTATGTGGGCGAGTCCCGGCAGGAGGCTTCGCGAACTTGGGCTTACGGTGCTGATCGCCGCAGCTGTGGGCGTTGCGATCCCGCTGATGATGCTGTTGATGTTGAACGACCCGACATTCTTGCGGCGCATGCCGCCGGGTCAGAAGCTTCCCCAATTCAAGTTCTCGGTCCTGACGGGCGTCGTGAACCTGATCATCGGGGCTGCGGTGGGGTGGCTGCTTTACAGTCGTGGAACGAACGCGCCGCGCGAAGCGGTTGATTAGGCAATCAGCGATGGCGCGTCATCGCGACCGGATCGGCTCGCAGGCCACACCGTCGTTGTCGCCGTCGAGGCCGGGGCGGTAGCCCGGCTCGCCGGCATGGATCGACGCCTTGCCCGCTGCCCACGCGTCATGGCAGCTGGGGTAATAGACGCTTTGCTCGACGATCGTGGGATCAGCCGCAGCGACCACAGGTGGCGCGCCCTGCTCGAGCGAGCGCGAATCCCATTGCTTGTCGGCGGCCGATTCGGGCGGATCGATTTCCTTCGGCTCGACCGCCGGGCGCACGTGCACGTGCGCAGGCGGGCGCGACCAGGCCGACCAGGCATAGCCGCCCGCAAGCCCAAGCGGCACCGCCGCGACGAGGAGAAGGACCGCACGCATCCGAGCGGTGTCGCACGTGAGGAGTTGTGGAACGGTAAAGCTGCGATCCGCAGCGGGCGCAGTCCTGCTTATTTCATCATCGCGTCGGTGCCGTCGGACCACGTCCTGACGGCGACGAGGAAGGTCGTCACGGGGTCCGGCGCGGGCGGGTAGGGGTGGATCACAGGAGAGCCGGGGAGGTTCGCGCCCATGGCCGCGTCGCTGGCCGCGACGAAGAACATCAGGTGCGGGTGCCAGGCGTGCGCGTCGTCGGAGAGGTATTGCTGCTTCGACAGCATGTAGGCCATCGCGCCCGGCTCGGGCATCACATAGGTCTTCGCGGCGACCTCGGCCTCCGTCCGCTCGCGCATCTGGGCGATCGAAAGGCCGGCGAGCGCCCATCGGGTCCGCTCGAGCATGTGCGGAAGGACGCTGCGCGCCGCTGCGGGATTGAGGCAGTCGGGCCCGCGGTTGTGCGGGTTCCAGAACACCGGATTGCCAAGCTCCGCGTCCCACGCCCGCTCGACCAGGCAGACGAAGCCGTTCGAGCCCTTGACGGCGGTGGTGTAGCCGTTCGGGCCGAGCACGAGGATGGTGGCATTGGCGGAGATGGAGGGAGGAGCGGCGGTCCTTGCCAGCGCAATCTCCGCGGCAGGGCTCGCCATCATGTACTCGGCGATCGGCGCGCGGGCGGGGTAGCTCGCCGCCTGCGCAGGCCCGGATGCCGCTGCGGCGAGGCATAGCAGCAGCGAGGCGCGTATTCCCTTGGTCATGAAGTCCCCCCTTCAGGAGGCGGGACTTTCTGCCGTTAGCCCAGGATGGTCAACCGGCCGGCGCGCCGCTTCGGGTGCGGGCGGTGCGCGGAGTCCAGCGCTCTACCACAGCGGAGAGTTCGGCCGGTGCCGCTCTCGCGTGGCGGATTCCTTCATGAGGTGCGGCTTCAGCTTGCGGCGCATCATCACGGCGTCGTCGCCGCTTTTGCAAACCAGTCGAACGCCGCCGCCAGGCAAGCGCTCGATCGCCGAAATCCCGACCTTTTCGGTGAGGCAGCGGGCGACCACCTGACCCTCGTCGAGGCTGAGGAAGAGGACGCGGCTCATTTGTTTTCCTCGCGCTTCGCTGCGGCGACCGCGTCGCCGAGATTGCTGTAGACGTACTCGCCCCGCTGGTAGACGTGCCTTTCGACGCGCCGGATTCCGAGACGCGCGAGCTCCACTTCATCGATCTGATTGTCGTTGCTGGTCATTGTTGTTCCTTGGGCGGGTGGAGGAGATCAGCGGCGCAGGCTTCGCGGATCGATCCGGTCGGCGTCGGTGTCGAAATTGTTGGCGACAGCCTGGAGCGCGGTCCAGCCGGACCCGGTGCGGGCGCGTTTGGCGAGGCGGCGGCAGGACGCGGCCTGCTCGCGCAGCCCGTCTGCAGCGTCCTCGCGCGATTGCGGCGGGTTCATGCGGCGTCTGCCCGGCGCGGTCTGCGCAGCTCGGCGATTCGCTCGACATAGCCGCGTGCGAGGCCGAGGTGGGCATTGCGCGATTGCTCGCAGGATGCCTGTGCAGCCATGAGCAAGGATTTGCCGCGACGATGATAGAGATAATTGAAGTCCATTTGGGCTCCCTTCAGTAAGCGGGAGCGCAAGCCGGTCTCTCAGCCGCACAGGCCTACGGTCAACGAATCCGTGCGATATGCGCTTATAACACAGTTGGGGTGGGGGGCCTAATGGTCATGCGTCCACGATACCAAGACTGCATCCGCCCCGCCCCGATAGTCGGATGCCCGACAGTTCTTCGGACAGCGGGCGACGGGGATGCTATGCGACGAACGGGGAAATCCGGGGGGAGCAAGCCATGCCCTATCCACGCGCGCCTTATTACATGCTGGGCGTCATCGTAACGATCGTGATCGGCTTCTGGCCGAGCTATTTCGCCATCGCGCCGACGGTCCATTGGCAGTTCCACGCCCACGGCGTCGCCGCCAGCCTCTGGGTGCTCGTGGTCACCGCGCAAAGCTGGACCGCCCAGCACAAGAACCAGCTGCAGTTCCACCGCGCTGTCGGCAAGGCGAGCCTGTTCCTGTTCCCCTTCCTGACCGGCGGCCTCGCGGCGATCATCAGCCGGCAGGGGGAGGATTTCGTGGCGGGCGACCCCGTCAACCTGCTCTACGGACCGGGCTTCATGATCGGCACGATGGTCGCGATCGCGGCTTATGTGACGGTCTATTACCGGGCGCTCAAATACCGAAGGAAGGTGTGGGTCCACGCAGGCTACATGCTGTCGACGCCGCTGATCCTGTTCGAATCGCCCTTCAGCCGGATCATGCTGCTGCACATTCCCCGCTTCCAGATTCAGGGACCCGCGGATTTCCCGCACATCATGCAGGCGATCGTCTGGTCGTGCGTCATCGAGCTTCTGATCATCGCTGCGATCTGGTGGCGGGTGCGCGATCGCGCCAGGCCGTTCCTGGTCACGGGCGGCCTCATCATCATCGAGGTCCTGGCAATGGTTTTCGCGAGCGACTTCCCGGTGCTGAAGCAGCTCGACGCCTTCATCGGCCACATGCCGGGCGCCCCGATCTGGCTCATCGGGTTCGCCATCGGCGCGGCGACGAGCTGGGCCGGATGGAATGCCGGCAAGCGTCCGCAGATGGCGGCGAGGGCCGCCGCGGTGGTGGTGCCGGCGTAGAGGGGTACTGTCAGAAACGACGTTGAACGAGCGCGGGTGACGATCAGAAAGATGCGCGCGCGAGCTCGACTTGGGTGATCGAGGTTTCGCCGTCGCATTTGTGGCAGTGCGCGTAATCGAAGGCGCAGCGGAGCACCCATTGCTGTGTGCCGGTGTCCCAATCGGCCCAGGCGTCGCGGCTGACATCGTCCGAGCCGCACCGGCTGGACACCATCGCGTAGCGCTTGCTGTCGTTTATTTCCGTCACTCTGCGGCGATCGAGTAGCTGCTGTTATAGGCATACGTCGGCCAGGTTGGCTCGTACTCCTCGTCAGCTTGGTTGCCCCAACAGTGCCAGCCGACTCGTTTGCCACGGCTGAACATTTCGAGCCGCGGACCCCAGCTGCAGGATTCGATGATCTTGTATTGCTCGTCGGGCTTGCGGCTGTGCTCGCGCTTGCGGGTGCGCATCACGTTCACCTGGCTGCGGCCGGGGCCGAGCGTGCGCGCGTTCTTGCCGCGCGTTCCGAACAGCAGCAGCTCGGTGACGTTGCGGAAATAGAAGCCGACGCCGCGTCCGTCCGGCTCGCCGTCCTTGCGCACCTTCTCCCACACGATGTTCGAGACATATTTGAAGCCCCAGGCGTCCATCACCTGCAGGCCCCACGGCAGCAGCGCATTCGGCACCCACAGGTAAAGATGCGCGCGATCAGCGGCGATGTCGGCAACCGGCAGCGCGCAAATCTCGTCAATGGTCATGGTGCCATAGCGGTTGAGCCGCTTATGCTCCGGCGCGACCTTGCCGGTGCGGTTCTGAAACTGCCACGGCGGGTCGGCGAGGATTGTGCCGAATCTTGTTCCAGCGCACTTTTGAAGGAGATCCGACGCAGGGGAGTGAAGTGCCGGATCGAGATAGCCCATAAGGATCTGAATCAATTCAGATCCGTAATGGGAATCCCCCTGAGCGCAACTCCGCCGTCAGACGAGTCGAACCGTGCATTTTTTGAGTCGAGTTGTTGCAGATCACTCCGCCGCAACGCCGGCCGACTCGAACATGTCCGGCCTATCCCCCGCGCCGGCCCCATCGTTCGCCGCAACGCTCCTGCTCACGCCGCCTTCGCCGTAAGCTCGAATCCCAATGCCTTCAGCGTTCGGATCACCGAGCTCAGGTCGGTCTTGTCTGTCAACGCCGATTCCGAGATCCCCTTCGCGCGAGCGACATCGTTCAACGCGGCGGCGATCAGGCGCGAGTCTCCGTCTTCGAAGATCGCTTCGAGATAGGCGAGGATCGCCTCATCGCTGCCGAGGTGGTCGGCGGCGTCCCAAGGTCTGGTCTCAATACCCATCACTTTACTCCTGCGCGGCAAGCAATTGCCTGGCGCGCGCAATATCAGCCTGCTGGCGCGATTTGTCACCACCGCTGAGCAACAGAACAAGCCTGGGCCCCGTGCGCGCCAGATAAAGACGATAACCGGGACCATAGTCTATCCGCAGCTCGCTGACGCCGCCGCGAAGCGCTTTCACATCCCCGAAATTGCCAAGCGACAAGCGCCGGATTCGCGCAAGGACCCGCGCCCTTGCCCGTAGATCGCGAAGTGACTCGAACCAGTGTGCGAATTCGCGAGTCTGGCGAACCTCGATCGGCTCAGCAGCTGGCAATCTTTACTCCGCCGCCACTCCGGCGTGCGAGAACATGTCGCCTTCGTCACCGCCTTCCGGCGAAGCTGAGTCGTTGGCCGCTTCCGCCTTCGCCTTCACGCGGCGGTCGAAATTCTCCCACACCTCGTTCCAGTTCCCGCGGGTCGCGGCCTTGGAATATTCCGTCGCGCGTGTCTCGAAGAAGTTGGCGTGCTCGACTCCGTTGAGCATCGGGGCGAGCCACGGCAGCGGGTGCTCGTCGACCATGTAGACGGGCGCGAAGCCGAGCTGACCCAACCGCCAGTCGGCGAGGTAGCGGATGTACTTCTTGATGCCCTTGGCATCCATGCCGTTGACCGGCCCCATCTCGAACGCGAGGTCGATGAACGCATCCTCGAGCCGCACCGTTTTCTGGCAC
>DASUIC010000160.1:0-11254 GCA_036273215.1 Sphingomicrobium sp. | reverse complement strand
CACGCCAATTTCGATCCGTCGGTCGATTGGAAGGACCTCGAGTGGGTCCGCAAGCAATGGAACGGGCCGCTGATCGTCAAGGGCATCCTGGATCCGGACGACGCGCGGGAAGCGGCTGCCAGCGGCGCCGATGCGATCGTTGTGTCGAACCATGGGGGCCGCCAGCTCGACGGTGCCCTGTCGACCGCGCGGGCGCTTCCGCACATTGCCAAGGCAATCGGCGGACGGTTGCCAGTCCTCGTCGATGGTGGCGTTCGATCAGGCCTCGATGTCGTTCGGATGCTCGCGCTCGGAGCGGATTTCGTGCTGCTTGGCCGTGCCTGGGCCTATGCGCTTGCCGCGGCTGGCGGCGCGGGCGTCGCGCATGCACTCAAGCTGGTCGAAGCCGAGATGCGCGTCGCGATGGCGCTGACCGGCGTCACTCGAACTAACGAAATCGGACGCGACCTGATCGCGGAGTAATGGTCGGGGAGAGAGGATTCGAACCTCCGGCCCCTGCCTCCCGAAGACAGTGCTCTACCAGGCTGAGCTACTCCCCGACCGGAACCCGCAGGTGCGACAGAGGGTCACGGCGGGAGCCAAGGCCGCGGCTAGATAGAGGGGGGTTGGGGCAAGCGCAAGCGCGGTTCACGCCGGTGGAATCCAGATTGCCGACCACTCACTCGGATGCGACACAGCCGGCATGGACCCCCGCGACCGAAAAATGGAAGCGATTGCGCTTGCCCAGCGCTTTGTCGCCGCTCGTCACCCGCAGGCCGTGGCTGCATTGCTCGCTGGATCGCAAGCGAACGGCAATGCCACCGCCTCGTCCGACTTTGACATCGTTCTGCTGTTCGGCTCGCTGGCGCAGGGTGCATGGCGCGAAATGGCGGAGTTCGAGGGCCGAGACATCGAAGTATTCGCTCACGACGCTTCGACGCTGGCCTATTTCTGCCGCCAGATAGACGCGCCTTCGGGAATTCCCGCCCTTCCGACGATGATCGTCGAAAGTTTGATCGTCAGCGGCGCCGAACACGATCAATTGGTAACGGACGCGCGACGGCTTGCCGCCGAGGTCCTCGACGCAGGACCTCCTCCTTTGGACCAAAGGGCGCTCGAAATGCGGCGCTTTGCGATCAGCGAACTGGCGAACTCGCTTGCACCTGGTCGGCCCGCAAGCGAGGTGACGGCGGCCGGAGCGGCGCTTTACATGAGCCTCGGCGATTTCGCTTTGCGGGCCGCCGATCGATGGAGCGCTTCCGGGAAGGCCCTACCGAAGGCGCTCGCGGCCATGGAGCCAACGCTCTCCCGAGATTTTGAGACAGCATTCCAACTCTTGTTCGAAACGCATGAAACTCAACCGGTCCAGTCGCTCGTGAACCGAGTTCTGGAGCCCTATGGAGGGCGGCTTCGCAGCGGGTTTCGGCTCTCGGCACCAGCCGAATGGCGAGAGACGTGAAGCTTGGGCCGAGGTCGGCCGCTCAGCGGCCGAGCACGCTCATCCACTCGTGCGGCCGAACGAATTTCTCCCGCGGGCTTCCGGGACGGGCGCGCGCGACCTCGGTCTCCTCGATCTTGCGCCAGTCGTCATAGTCGGTCGGCATGACGCCGCGATTTTCGAGCAGCCCCTTGAGTCCGACGGCTCCCTGACGCTCGCCGGCGCTTTCCGGCGGGATCTGCGCTGCGATCTGCTCCGCGACCTCATAGCCGTCGGGGCGGTTGGTCCCGATCGTCCCGGTCGGCCCTCGCCGCGCCCAGCCGACAGCGTAGAGGCGGTCCGATATTCGACCTTTCTCATTGACGAACTTGCCGCCTTCGAACGGAACGTCGGCGATCGGCGAAGTCGAGTAACCGATCGCGGTGATGATGAGGGACGCCGGAACGTCGTAGGTCTCGCCGGTGCCGTGCGCGCCGCCCTTGGCGTCCAGCTCGGTCCGTTCGACGATCACCCGCTCGACCTTGCCGTCGCCTTCGATCCGGACCGGCTTGGCGAAGAAATCGAAGACCATGCGCTTGGGCTTGTCGTGCGGCAGGCCGGCGAAGCCGCGCAAAAGCGTCACCGATTTGCGCAGCCCTGGTTCGAGCGGCTCGTCGGCCTCGACCGGCGGGAAATCGGCCGTTTCGATCTCGGGGACCGCCGCCTCGAGATGGCCCAGCTCGCCCAGCTCCTTTGGGGTCATGGCGATCTGGTGCGGCCCGCGCCGGGCGAGGATGGTGATGGTCCGGATCGCCGAATTGTCGAGCGCGTCGAGCGCATGGCCGACGATGTCCGAGCCTTCGAACTCGTGCCGCGTCTTCGAGAGGATTCGCGCGCAGTCGAGGGCAACGTTTCCGGCGCCGACGACGACGGCATGCGCTCCTCCGAGCTCCGGGCCGAGGTCGACGAAATCCGGATGGCCGTTGTACCAGCCGACGAATTCCGCGGAACCGACAACGCCGGGAAGGTCCTCACCGGGGATCCCGAGCTTGCGGTCGTGCGGCGCGCCGGTCGCGAGGATCACGGCGTCATAAAGATCGAGGAGCTCGTCAATCGACACGTCGAGGCCGACGTTGACGTTGCCGATGAAGTCGACTCCCGCGCTTTCGGCGACCTTGTCATAGCGCTTGCTGACCGCCTTCAGCGACTGGTGGTCGGGCGCGACTCCGAAGCGGATCAGCCCGTAGGGAACGGGGTAGCGGTCGAGGATGTCGATGCGGCCCTGCTCGCCATAGGCCTTCTCCAGTGCCTCTGCAGTGTAGAAACCGGCAGGTCCGGAGCCGACGATTGCAAAGTGCCGCATCATTCCTCCCTATCGCGCAGCGATGGGGAGGGGAACCAGCGAAGCTGGTGGAGGGGTCTAGCTCGGCGCTCCACGGACGCCTCTGGCGTCCGATCTCGCGCTATCGGCATGCGGCCGGCATGCCGCGCACCTCGATCCCCTCAGCCATTCAGTCTTCGCTGAATGGTTCCCCTCCCCAGCCT
Organism: Sphingomicrobium sp.; assembly: GCA_036273215.1. Classification (GTDB taxonomy): domain Bacteria; phylum Pseudomonadota; class Alphaproteobacteria; order Sphingomonadales; family Sphingomonadaceae; genus Sphingomicrobium. The sequence goes on along the minus strand of DASUIC010000160.1, from coordinate 8,313 downwards.
TCGGCTAGAGAGGAACTTAGCCGCGATGGTCCTCGAGCAATACGTCTCCCTTCTTCTGAAGCGCGCCCTGGATGAGCCCGGAGAACATCGCGAGCATCGGCGGAAGCAGCAGCTTTACGTGAACCTTGGTCTGCTCGACGTCGATCGTCCCGGTCACCGACTGGCCCATCGCGGTCACGTCGAGGTTGAGCTGGTCGCCGGTCCAGCCGCTCTTCACCTGCGCGCCGCCGGGAAAGTGCTGCTCGAGCTTGTGGATGTTGTTGGCGATGCGCCGCCGCGCCTCGTCCTTGCCGAGATTGTGCGGAAGATCGACTTCGACGGGCTGAGTCATTGTTGCGATGTCGCGTGGCGTTCAGCGCTTTTCAAGCTGCGGCATCGGAGTATCATCCCGCCATGGAGCTTCTCCTCATCCCGCTGATGCTGCTCGCGACTTCCGCGGCGGCTCAGATCAGCCAGCCACCTCCTGCGCCAGCGCAGGCGGCGAGCGCGGTTTGGAATCCCGTTGCGCCCTACATCACCGCCGGTCAGGACGAGCCCGGCTACAGGTCCTGGTACCTTGCCGCCCCGTCGCGCGCGGCGCAGGTCAAGGCGTTCAACGATTACCTGGTGGCCAATCAGGTCGGCGGAGTGCTTCCGACCTGGACCCTGCTTCGAACCGCGACTGCGTGGCGGGACTGCGGCCAGCAGCCGTTTGAAGTGCCGCCATCGAACGAATGGCCGCACATGGTCGAGACGCTCCGCTACGTTCGCGACTACGTGATCCCGGCGGTCGGTCCGGTCGAAGCCGTATCGGTCTATCGCAATCCCCAGCTCAACAAATGCGCAGGGGGCGCGCCGGAAAGCGCGCACAAGCTCGACTCCGCAATCGATATGGTGCCGCTGCGGCCCACGACGCGCGAGGCGCTGATGAAGACCTTATGCGCAATCCATTCGGAACATGGCCAGCCCTATAATGCCGGGCTCGGCTTTTATGCCTACCTCCGCTTTCACGTGGACAGCACCAAGTACCGGCGCTGGAACATGGACCCGTCAGTGCTGGCCGATTGCCCCCCGCTGATCCATCCCGAGGACATTGCATCGGTCGGGCAGCCGCTTCCGCCGCCATCGACTGCGGCAGTTCCCGCAGCAGCTGCTCCCGCTGCGGTCGCGCAGCCTGCCACACCCGCAGTGACTACCCCGGAAAGAGGCCAGCGGCAGTAGCTGAAAACCTTGTGTTGCCGTTCTGCAACACCATATCGGTGTTCAAGAAAAGAGGGGTAGTGACACATGGATTTTGAGAAGCTGACGGACCGCGCGCGCGGCTTTCTTCAGGCGGCGCAGACGATCGCGGTTCGGGAGCATCAGCAGCGTATCGCGCCCGCGCATCTGCTGAAGGCGCTGCTCGACGACGAGCAGGGCATGGCCGCGGGGCTGATCCAGGCCGCGGGCGGGGATGCCAAGACCGCCAAGCGCGAAGTGGATGCGCTGGTCGCCAAGATCCCGTCCGTCACGGGCACCGGAGCGACCCAGGCGCCCGCAATGGATGGGGACACCATCCGCATTCTCGACCAGGCCGAGCAGGTGGCGAAGAAGTCGGGCGACACCTACGTCACGGTCGAGCGGATCCTGCTCGCAATGGCGCTCGCCAAAGGCACCGAGGTCGGCAATGCCCTGGCGAAAGCGGGCGTGACTCCGCAGAAGCTCAATGCCGCGATCGAGGAGCTGCGCGGCGGGCGCACGGCCGACACGCAGGCTGCCGAGGACCGCTACGACGCACTGAAGAAATATGCCCGCGACCTCACCGAGGCGGCGCGCGAGGGCAAGCTCGATCCGGTCATCGGCCGCGACGAGGAAATCCGCCGCACCATCCAGGTGCTTGCCCGCCGGACCAAGAACAACCCGGTGCTGATCGGCGAACCCGGCGTCGGCAAGACGGCGATCGCAGAAGGATTAGCGCTCCGCATCACCAACGGCGACGTGCCGGACGGGATCAAGGACAAGCGCCTGCTCGCGCTCGACATGGGCGCGCTAATCGCCGGCGCCAAATACCGCGGCGAGTTCGAGGAGCGCTTGAAGGGCGTGCTGGACGAGGTGCGCCAGGCCGAGGGCGACATCATCCTGTTCATCGACGAGATGCACACGCTCGTCGGGGCCGGCAAGGCCGAAGGCGCAATGGACGCTGGCAATCTCTTGAAGCCGGCGCTCGCGCGCGGCGAGCTTCACTGCATCGGCGCGACCACGCTCGACGAATATCGCAAATATATCGAGAAGGACGCGGCGCTCGAGCGGCGCTTTCAACCGGTGTTCGTCGGCGAGCCGACGGTGCCCGACACGATCTCGATTCTGCGCGGGCTCAAGGAGAAGTATGAGCTTCACCACGGCGTCAGGATCACCGACGCAGCGATCGTCGCGGCGGCGACGCTCAGCAACCGCTACATCACCGATCGCTTCCTCCCGGACAAGGCGATCGACCTGATGGACGAGGCGGCCAGCCGAATCCGGATGGAGGTCGAGTCCAAGCCCGAGGAGATCGAGAATCTCGACCGCCGGATCATCCAGCTGAAGATCGAGCGCGAGGCGCTGAAGAAGGAACAGGACAAGGCGTCGAAGGACCGCCTCGCGAAGCTCGAGGACGAGCTCGCCAACCTCGAACAGCAGTCGGCCGAGCTGACCCAGCGGTGGCAGGCCGAGAAGGAAAAGATCGCCGGCGAAGCGAAGATCAAGGAGCAGCTCGACGGCGCTCGGCTCGAGCTCGAGCAGGCGCAGCGGAGCGGCGATCTCGCGAAAGCAGGCGAGCTTCAGTACGGGCGAATTCCGAGCTTTGAAAAGCAGCTTGCGGACGCGCAGGCCGCGTCCAAGGGCGCGATGCTTCGCGAGGAAGTCACCGACCAGGACATTGCGGCCGTGGTCAGTCGCTGGACCGGAATCCCGGTCGAGCGGATGATGGAGGGCGAGCGCGAGAAGCTGCTCCAGATGGAATCGGCGATCGGCGCTCGCGTGATCGGGCAGGAAGATGCGGTGAAGGCGGTCTCGGCCGCGGTTCGCCGCGCCCGCGCAGGCCTTCAGGACCCGAACCGGCCGCTCGGCTCGTTCCTATTTCTGGGCCCGACCGGCGTCGGCAAGACCGAGCTGACCAAGGCGCTCGCGGAATTCCTGTTCGACGATTCCTCGGCGATGGTCCGCATCGACATGAGCGAGTTCATGGAGAAGCACGCCGTCGCTCGGCTGATCGGCGCTCCTCCGGGCTATGTCGGCTACGAAGAAGGCGGAGTGCTGACCGAAGCGGTGCGCCGCCGGCCCTACCAAGTCGTGCTGTTCGACGAAGTCGAAAAAGCGCACGGCGACGTATTCAACGTGTTGTTGCAGGTGCTCGATGACGGGCGCCTTACGGACGGTCAGGGCCGAACGGTCGACTTCACCAACACGATCATCATCCTGACTTCGAACCTCGGCTCACAGTACCTCGCCTCCCTCGGCGAGGACGAGGCGGTCGAGAAGGTCGAGCCGCAGGTGATGGAGGTGGTCCGCGCCCACTTTCGGCCGGAGTTCCTCAACCGGCTCGACGAGATCATCCTGTTCCATCGCCTCGCCGCCGCCCACATGGGCCCGATTGTCGACATCCAGATCGCCCGGCTTCAGAAGCTGCTCGAAGACCGGAAGATCAGGCTCGATCTCACCGACGCCGCCCGCGCGTGGCTCGGCCGCGTCGGCTACGATCCCGTGTACGGCGCCCGCCCGCTCAAGCGCGCAGTTCAGAAATATTTGCAGGACCCCCTCGCCGACAAAATTCTTTCAGGGGACATTCCGGACGGCTCGCTGGTTCGTGTCGACGAAGGCGACGGCAAGCTCGAGCTGAGCGCTGCCTAGGCAGTTTGGCGACGACGAGCGCCGTCGGACCGCACCGGCGGCTCGAAATTCTCGCGCCGCCAGATCGCGTTCGGCGGTTCTTCGCGATCGGGAACCGCGAAGCCGAGATAGCCGAAATAGCTGAGGATCAGCCGTTCTTCCGGATTCCTGATTTCGGTCCGGCCATGCATGAAGCGCGTGTTGTCGAGCATCAGCAGGTCGCCCGCTTGCCAGTCGATCGGCACGGTCAGCCGATCGGCAATCGCGCCGATGACCTGCAACCATTGTTCAGGAACCGGCCGGCCGTCATCGAGAACGACGCTGTCGCTGCGGCCAAGCGCGCGCGCGAAGAGCAGGAAATTGCCGAACGCCAATGCATCGGCGAACATCGGCTTGTGTAGCGCGGGCCGTGAGAAGATGCGGGCGATGCCCTGGGGAAATCGGCGGAATTGGTACGGGCATCCGGGGGGCGGGTTGGCGAGCTGCGCGTCGGTCGGCGTGGCGGTGCCGAGCCAGAATTCCAGGAGCGCGGGCCAGGTCGACTGGATGTAAAGCAGCCGGCGATTGACGAGGGCGTTTCTCAGCTGCGCCGGAAGCGCCTGCGCCAATGCGATTCCGTCGCAGATCGTCGTCTTGCCATCTTCCTTGGGCGCCGACAGGCAGCCGAAGAATGCCACGTCCGGCTTCCACGGCTCGCGCGACAGTTCGGGGTGCAGCGGGAAGGCGTGAGTGCCCGCATCGACGGTGAAAACATGCGATTCCGGATCGATCGGCCGGCGTCCCGGGCTTTCGTTCACGACCGAGGTCGAGCAGAATTGCTGTGCCAGCCCCCTGAATTGCGCAACGTCGATGTCGAAATCGCGGAACAGCAGCGCCCCATGCGCCTTGTAAAGATCGGTGATCGTGGCCGGATCGATGTCGAGCACGCCGCGGTCGCCGTCCCGCGTGACCGCTACATACGGCTGACCCGGCGCTGGCAATTGGACGAGCGGCATGGCCGGACGACGAATAGCCGCCTTATCTGCGCGCCGCTATACGCGCGGCCATGCGGCTGACCCTCGACGAGCTCTACACCTCGCCCGATCATTACCTTCATTCATTCGACCGCGAGAACGCGATCTTCGTGCCGATGGACCGCGCCGCCTATCACCGCTCCATCTTCCTCGATCATCGCATCTCGCCCGCCGCGGCCCAGACGATGACGCTGCCCGTCGCAACGATCGCCGGCGGGATTCGCGCACCCCAGCCGACCTCGTGGATCTTCCACATGGGGCATGTCGGTTCCACCCTGCTCGCCCGAGCGCTCGACGATCCAGGCGCGAGCCTCGTCCTCCGCGAGCCGCTTGCTCTCGGCCAGTTGGGCGTAGAGCCCGACGACCGGCGACTGGCGATCGTCACGGCGATGCTCGGCAAACGCTACCGCGCCGACGCGCCGACCTTGGTCAAGGCCAACGTGCCGGTGAACTTCCTGCTTCCGAAGCTGGCTGCAATGGAGCCGAATGCCCGCTCAATCCTGCTCTACCTGCCGCTGCGGGACTATCTGCTCGCGATGCTGCGCGATGACAATCACCGCAACTCGCTGAGGAACGTCACGGGCTTTCTGTTCCGCTATCTCGGCAACCTATCGGCCCTTTCCGACGCGGAGCGGGCTGCCGCATTGTGGCTTGCCCAGGTCAACGCATTTGCCGCTGCGGTTGCGGCGCTGCCGAATGCGCGCGCTCTGAACGCCGAACTGTTCTTCGCCGAGCCGGAGGCCGTGCTGAACGCCACGGCGCCCCATCTCGGCGTGCCGATCGCGCCCAAGGAGATCGCTTCGGTCGTCGCGGGCGACCTTTTCTCAAGACATGCGAAAAACCCGGCGCTCGCCTTCGACAATGCGCAGCGCGTGGCGCGCCGTCAGGAGCTGGAGCACGCCCTCTTGAACGAGCTGGATGCGGCTGAAAAATGGATCGCTGAGCGCGCCGCCGCGGCGCAATCGGCGCTCGCTGCCGCCAGGCTCATTCGATAAATCCGGTAGTTCCCAACAGGGCTGAAGCGAGCGGTCGCCTCAATGCATCGGGCGCTCGACCTGCGCCCTGTCGATGTCCATGCGCTCCTGCCTGCGCTCCTCCATCCACTGACCGCGGGTCATGCAGACCCGGTGCGAGGTCAAGCGGCTGCCGGTGTCCTGCTCCTTTTCGCAGACCACGGCGTTCAAGTCGGCAGTCTTCGTGCCAGTCACCTCAATTGGCGCTTGGCCATTCGGCGTCTGTTGCACCGGCTGCTGCGCCGCAGCAGGCTGCGCGATCTGCTGGGCGAAAGCGGGCACAGACAAGCCGCCGCCTGCGGACATCATTCCGATTGTCAGCACGACCAAGCGCATCGCCAACCCCTATCTTGCCTCAGCAGCGCCGATCAGTGCGGCGTGTTCATTCCGCGCTCGGTCTGCGCCCTGTCGATTTCCTGGCGAGCGACTCGGCGCTGCTCAGCCCATTGCGAGCGCGTCATGCAGACTCGTTCGCTCGCCAGCCGGCTGCCGGTCTCCTGCTGCTTCTCGCACACCACTTCATTGGGATCTGGAACCTTCTTGGTCGTCGTCTGCTGCTGTTGTTGCGTATCCTGGGCAAATGCAGGTGCAGACGCGAGCGGAGCCGCGGCGATCCCGGCGAGAGAAATGGCGACGAACTTACGCATCTCGAAACTCCTGTGAGTGACACCCGTGGTGCAGTCGGCGGGATTATACACCCTCTAACCTGAACGCAGCCTTCGACAAGTCAAGCTCTTGGGCGGCATTTGGTGCGGAACGGGAACGGCCATCGACAGACATGCCGCTCAGATCGGCGGGCGCACATCGAATGCGACGGTCAGCCGCTCTCCCGTGTCGAATGAGCGGGTGCCGTGCCACATCCACGACGGGAACAGCGCCAGCCGACCTTCGACGGGCTCGATCTTGCGCCACGGCTGCACCGAGAGATGCAGATTCTCGGGCGGTCCTCCCAGCGTCAGCCAGCCGGCATCCTTGGCGTCGCGCGAGTCCCTTGGTGGCAGCGCGATGTAAAGCGCCGAACTTATCCAACCTTGCGGATGCACGTGGTTCGCATGGCGGCCGCCGGAGCGCAATCGCACGGACCAGCTACCCGAGAAGCGGATCTTGCGGTCGCGCCGCTCACGAAGGAGCGGGTGACCATTGTCGTTCGGCGGCAGCTTCGCGACGTAGGATTTCACAGCGATCTCGATCGCCTTCCTGAGGCGCCGGACCGGAGGATCGATCCTCGACAGCAATGGCCCGTCGGTCTGTGTCCCGCCCCGAACCGACTGATCGAGATATTCGCCGCGCGCCGAGTGAAGGCCGCGCAAGAAAGCGGCGAGCTCCGGCAAGGGCGGCAAGGCGTCGGTCAGATCGATCGTTTGGACCAGCGCCGGTTCACCCTCGAGCCACGCCGAGCGGGGATCGCCAGCAAGACGCCATGCGGTCGCCGCGTAAGGCCACATGTCCGGGTCGCCCGCCGCAAGCGCTGCGTCGACATAAGGCAAGGCAACGTCGACGGCTCCGACGCGGAGGAGGTGCCGCACTCGCCATATCGCCAAATCGGGAGTGGCCGGACGGGGCGAGTCAAACAGCGCCTTTGGAAGCGTCTGATCGTCGAGCTCCGCGGCGACGACGGCCCGGTAATGAGCCAGGGCGGAGGCAGGTAGATCGACTGCCTCGGCCCGAACGATATCCTCGGCAAGCGCGCCGAAATCCTCCTGTCGAACGCGGATGTTGAAGAGCGCGGCCCAGAGCTGTTCCTGCTCGGGAAATCGCGCGATGGCCCGCTCGAGCGGGTCGGTCGCCCGATCCTTGTGCCCGAGCGTCGCCAGAAGCTGGGCCAGGGCTTCGTAGCCGGCGAGCCATGCCGGCGAACGCTCGAGCGCCGCGGCGAGCTCGCCTGCAGCGGTTTCGCCGTCGTCGCCGGCATTGCGCGCCGCCGCAAGGCCTATCAACACAGACCCATCCTGGGGTGCCAGGCTGCGCGCGCGCAAAAACAGGTCGACGGAGTCGAGGCCCGCTTCGAGCGCCACCCTTGCCCGGCCATGCGCAATTCCCGCGTCATTCGGAGCGAGCTCCGCTGCACGCTCGAACTCGGCAATCGCCGGTTCATGCTCGTCGAGCGAGCGGTGCAGCAGTCCGACCCATTGCCAAAGTCGCGCGGAACCGGCTGCCTTGGCAGCCGGAAGGATATGGCCCAGCGCAGCGGCTTCTTCCCCTTCGGCAAGCGCCGCCCGCGCGAGATCGTCGAGCAGGTCGAGATCGAATGACCTGGCGCCGACGGCGGCGAGCGCTGACTGGAAGCTCACAGCCCCTCGCGCGCACCGGTGGCGGCGATCAGGGCGGCGACCGCCTCGCGCTCGGCCGGCGTAAGATCGGGGTGCCAGACGTCGAAGATCAGGACCACCCGCAACTCGTCCGTCGGATTTGCGGCCTCATGCTCGATCGTGTCGTCGAACACGAACGCTTCTCCAGGCGTC
>DASUIC010000159.1:0-34142 GCA_036273215.1 Sphingomicrobium sp. | reverse complement strand
CACCTTGCCGCCGAGCCGCTCGGGCACCTGGATCAGGATTTCGCCCTTGGTCGGGGTGCGGTTCTCCTGCGCGTCGACAAGCTGGTCGAACGCCTTGATGCGCGCCTTGGACTTGGCCTGCCGGGCCTTGGGCGAGCGGCGGATCCATTCGAGCTCGTCGCTGATCGCCTTCTGTCGCCCGGCCTCTTCGCGCTCTTCCTGCTCGAGGCGTTTCGCTTTCTTTTCCAGATAGGTGGAATAGTTTCCTTCGTAGACATAGTAGCGACCGCGATCGAGCTCGAGGATCCAGTTGACGACATTGTCGAGGAAATAGCGGTCGTGGGTGACGAGGATGACGTTGCCGGGATAATCGACCAGATGCTTTTCCAGCCACTGAACGCTCTCGGCGTCGAGGTGGTTGGTCGGCTCGTCGAGCAGCAGGATGCCGGGCTTCTCGAGAAGCAGCCTGGTCAGCGCTACACGCCGCTTCTCGCCGCCTGACAGGTTGGCGACCGCGCTGTCGCCCGGCGGGCAGCGGAGTGCGTCCATCGCGATCTCGAGCTGGTTGTCGAGGGTCCAGCCGTCGACCGCGTCGATCTTCTCCTGAAGCTCGCCCATCTCGGTCATCAGCGCGTCGAAATCGTCGCCCGGATCGGCCATCAGCGCGGAGATGGCGTTGAAGCGGTCGAGCATGTCAGCGACCGGGCGAACCCCGTCCATCACGTTCTCGCGCACGGTCTTGGTCGGATCGAGCTGCGGCTCCTGTTCCAGATAGCCGACCGTGATCCCCTCCCCCGGCCATGCCTCCCCGGTGAACTCATGGTCGCGGCCGCCCATGATCTTCATCAGCGTCGACTTGCCCGAGCCGTTGGGCCCGACGATCCCGATCTTGGCGTCCTGGTAGAATTGCAGGTGGATGTTGTTGAGGATGGGCTTCTGGCCCGGGAAGGCTTTGGTCAGGCCCTTCATCACATATGAATATTGAGCGGCCATCGGGTCGCGAATGTCCTTCGGAAGTGAACGGGAGTTGCCGCGCCAGTTAGTGCGTCAACGCCCCGGAATCCACCCTCCCGTCATGCTGAACTTGTTTCAGCATCCCTTGTGATGACGTACGGCGCACATCATCGAAATGGGCCCTGAAACGAGTTCAGGGCGACGAGCTGAGGCTCGTCAGAAGGGCAGCTTGAACCCGGGCGGCAGCGGAAGCGTGCTCGACATCTTCTGCATTTCCGACGCCGCTGCCACGTCGGCTTTGGCGCGAGCGTCGTTCAGTGCGGCGGCGACGAGATCCTCCAGCATCGTCTTCTCGGACGGAGCGAGAAGGCTCTCGTCGATGTCGACTCCCAGGATCCGCCCCTTGGCCGTGGCGCGCACCTTGACCATGCCGCCGCCGGCAGCGCCCTCGACCTCGATGCTGTCGAGGCTGTCCTGCGCCTTCTGGAGCTCGGCCTGCGCGTTCTGCGCCATTTTCATGATTTCTTCGAAGTCGGGCATTTCGGGCATGTCAGGAGCCCCCTGTTGAATAGCTTTCCAGCTCGGCGTCGGGAAACGCGTCCATTACTGCCCGGACATTCGGATCGGCGAGCACGTCGGAGCGAACGCGCTCCTCCGCGATTTTCTCCTGATCGAGCAGCGACGGCTCTCCGGCCTCGTCGGACAGCGTGACGCGCCAGCTCGCGCCGGTCAGCGGTTTCAGCGCGGCTCCAAGCTCGCGCGGCCAGTCCCCGCCGAGCGGCCTCATCGGTTTGAGCGCCAGCTCGGGCGGATCGTAACGGACCAGGCAGACCTGATCGTGAAGCTGCTGCGCCAGAACGCGCTTGCCGGCTTGCTCAAGAACCTCGACCAAAGTCCTGAAATCGGCTGGGATGCTTGCGGTTGCGCCCGCTGGCCTGGACGAGAGTGCTGAACGAGCCACAGCCGAGGCGCCCTCCTGGCCGAGGCCCGCAAGCGCCGTGGCAGGGTCGGGCATGTCCGCCGCGTGGATCAGCCGCAAAAGCGCCATTTCCGCCGCCTCTCGGGGATCGGGAGCGATCTCGACGTCCTGCAGCCCCTTGAGGAGCATCTGCCACAATCGGTGGATCGCGCCCCAGGAAAGCTGTCCTGCCAGCTGCTCGGAGCTCTCGCGCTCCTCCGACGACTGGAGCGCGTCGGATGTGGCGCCTGCCTTGGTGCGAGTTGCGGCGTGGAGGCTCTCCATCAGGCCCCGGAGGAGCTGCATCGGGTCAATGCCGAGCTCGTGCGCCTGGTCGAGTTCGGCGAGCGCTGCCGGCGCGTCCCCGGACAGCGCGACTTCGAGCAGCCGCCGGATCCGCCCCCGGTCGGCGAGGCCGAGCATGTCGCGAACCTGCTCGGCAGTGACCGCCCCCGCGCCATGGGCAATCGCCTGATCGAGGATCGACAGGCCGTCGCGCGCCGAGCCCTCGGCGGCACGAGCGATCATGCCGATCGCCTCGGGCTCGATCTCGACCCCTTCCGCGCTCGCAACGTCGGTGAAGTGCGCCGCGAGCTTTTCCGCCGGAATTCGCCTCAAATCGAACCGCTGGCAGCGAGACAGCACCGTTACCGGCACCTTGTTGACCTCGGTCGTCGCGAACAGGAACTTCACATGTTCAGGCGGCTCCTCAAGAGTCTTGAGCAAGCCGTTGAAAGCCTGCTTCGAAAGCATGTGGACTTCGTCGATGATGTAGATTTTGTAGCGCGCGCTGACCGAAGCGTAGCGGACCGCGTCGATGATCTCGCGGATATCGTCGATGCCGGTGTGCGAGGCGGCGTCCATCTCAATGACGTCGATGTGCCGCCCCTCGGCGATGGCCCGGCACGGCTCGCAGACATTGCACGGAGTGATTGTGGGCCCGCCCTGTCCATCGGGACCGATGCAGTTCAGCGCCTTGGCGACCAGCCGAGCCGTCGAGGTCTTGCCGACGCCGCGAACGCCCGTGAGCAGGAAGGCATGGGCGATCCGGCCGCGCTCGATCGCGTTGGCGAGGGTCTTCACCATCGCGTCCTGGCCGATCAGCTCGGCGAAGGTCTGCGGCCGGTACTTGCGCGCGAGCACGCGATAGGGCGAGGCGCCGCCGGCGGGCGCTGCCGTTTCAGGCAAGTCGAGGCCCAGGCCCGGAGCGTCGTCGAGGTCGGTGGAATCGGTCATCCGAGCCTATTTAGGTGGAGCGGGTGCGGCTGTCGAAGCCTGATCCATCAGGCTTAGCCCGACCTGCATTCCCCAACGCGAGCTTGGGCCGAGGTCGAAGTCGGAGAACAGCTGCATCCCGATGAGAATGACGAAGAGCACTATGTCGACACGGCGTGAGCGGGTGAACAGCAAAGCCGCCATCGGAATGAAATAGGGAAGCTCATAGATCCAGAACCAGGTATCGTCCAAGGCCGGGACGGCGCGCGTAAGCTGCCATGCCATGATGGCGCCTTCGATCAGCAGAACGCCGCCGATCACCAGCCGTTTGCGCGCACAATAATGCTCGTCAAGGGTCTTCCACTCGCCTTCGCTCCGCGGGAAAATCATCGAGGCCGACAGATAATAGACCATCGCAACCGCGAGACCGATGAACACGATGTGCCAGCGGACCTGGAGCAGACCCCGCAACGACCAGGTGAACAGCCAAAAGCCCGAGACGTCGATCATCACGAACAGCGCCAAGAGCGGCGTCAGGATTCCGATCGGCCGGCGACGATGGGCGTCGATCGCGTCGGCGAACTTGACCGCGATCTCGATGAAGGTGAGGCCGATGAGCAGGCCGAACACCGAAAACAGGAATTCGAAGTCGCTCATCGGCTGTCCCCCTGCCTGACGCTGGCAGGGCGAGTTGGAATTCCCAAGCAAAAAAGGAGGTGGAAGCCGACGACCCGGCGCGAAATCACTGTGGCTGCTTCCTTCCGGACCTGACCAGGTTGGCGACAGCGCCGTCCGCCGACTTCCGCGGCGCCATATGGGCGAGGGCACACCTGTCCGCAAGTTAATGTGACCTGTCCGGCATTTTTCATCAGGCATTCACCCGGCGAGGAACACCGAGACTTCCTTGCACGAGGGGGTGCACAATGCCGATTCCCGCCGTGCTGATCGCACTTGCCGCCCAGACGGCGGCGCAGCCGTCCACCACACCGGTCACGCATCACTGGGGGGTCCCGTTCATCAGCCCGATGGGCGAGCCGTTCCGGGCGGGTCCGGGCGGCGATGCGCTGGCCGACTGGTTCGACCAGGCGGATACCAATCACGACGGCTATCTGACAGTCGAAGAGATGCAGCAGGACGCCGCGCGCTTCTTCGCAGCGCTCGACGTCAACCATGACGGCGAAATCGATCCCGACGAGATCACCCGCTACGAGACGGTGGTCGCGCCGGAGATCGACACCAGTCCGGGCGCGCGGATCGAGCGCGCTCAACTGGAAAACCGCGAGCAAGGCGGCTCCGGGCGGCATGGCCATGGCGGAGGTCGCCATCATGGCGCCGACGGCTTCGCAGGTGCAGGTGGATTCTCGGGCGATCTGGACGATCCGCTCGGCGGCGGCCGCTTCGGCCTGCTCAATATCCCGGAGCCGGTCGCCTCCGCGGACGCCGATTTCAACCGTGGAGTCTCGCTCGACGAATTCAAACATGCCGCGCTTCAGCGTTTCAATATGCTCGACACCGGCCGGTCAGGCAGACTCACGCTCGGCGGCCTGGAGGAGCAGCGGGCCGCGATCATTGCAGCTGCAAGGCGGCCGCATGGCGCAAGCGCGCAGCCGAGCGAAGGTGACATCGAGAGCGGATCTCCATACTGATCCCGCCCTCCGCGGCGGCGATTTCAGCCGGGTCGTGCTTCATGCGCCATTCACCGGTTGAAGACGACGCTTCGGAGCCAAACTCGAGGTTGCCATGACCAGCGTCCAGGCCTTGCTGCTGACCCTGTCCGCTTCCGCTGCCCAGGCCCAGGTCACCCCGTCGACTCCAATCGTCGTCACCGGACATCCGTGGGCGCCCTTCGTCAGCCCGATGGGCGAGCCCTACCGCGCCCATAGCGCGACCGACGACACGCTGGCGGACTGGTTCAACAGGGCCGATCGGGATCATGACGGGGTCCTGACAGAAGCCGAGATGGTGGCCGATGCCGACCGCTTCTTCGCGCTGCTCGACACCGACCGTGACGGGGAGCTCGGGCCGGACGAGATCGCCCGGTACGAGGATGACATCGCGCCCGAGATTCAGGTGATGTCGCCGACCCGGCCGCCGCCAGGCGAACGGGGCCGCGTGGCGCTCCAGGATGACGATCGTCAACCGGGGAACTGGCGAGAGCATCGCCAGGAGGACATGAGGAGTCTTGGAATGGGCGGCTCGCTGCAGGGCGCGGGCCGTTATGGCCTCCTCAATATGCCCGAGCCGGTCGCGGCCGCCGACACCGATTTCAACCGCTCGATCACTCGCCAGGAATTCAGGGCGGCGGCGGTCGCCCGGTTCCAGCTCCTCGACAAGGCGCGGCGCGGCGGCCTGACGCTCGCGCAGCTCGAGGCGATGCCCCATGTCCCCCAGCTCGACCGCGCGCCGCCGAACATCGACGAGAAAGCGCTCGATACGCGGATCGGCGATCCGCTTCCGATGGAGCCTAACGACCCATCCAGTTCGTCGACCCCGCCGGGATCCGAACGGTGAGGCTCTTCATCTCGTCGGTCAGGATGATCTGGCACGCGAGCCTGGACGTGCGCGTCGCATAAGCGGCGAGGTCGAGCAGGTCCTCCTCCTCCTCGCTCGGGGACGGAAGTGCCTCGAAATCTGCGGGATCGACGATCACATGGCAGGTCGAACAGGCCATGACACCCTCGCACGCGCCCTCGAGCGGCTCCCGGGCCGCCCACGCAACGTCGAGCAGCCGCTGCCCGGCCTTGGCTTCCACTTCCTTGTCGAGTGTCCCGTCAGCCTTGAAAAACCGCACCAGAGTCACGCGTCGAGCTTCTCCTGCGCGTGAGCATGCGAAGCGATTCGGTGGCAGGCATCGACCAGCTCGTGCTGCTTGGTGTAGCGGCCGAAGCCGAGGCGGATCGAGGAGCGCGCCTGACGATAGTCGAGCCCCAGCGCCCGAAGCACATGGCTGTGCCGCCCCGACCCGCTCGCGCAGGCGCTCCCGAGCGACAAGGCAATGTCGCGGAGATCGGCCAAGAGCCGCGCCGCATCAACGCCTTCCCGCCTGATGTTGAGATTGCCTGGATAGCGATGCGCGCTACTCCCGTTGATTGTCCAGCCGGGGCCGAGCGCCCTCACCGCCGCGTGCCACAGCTTCTGCACATGGTCGTAGTCGCGGGTCATGCGCTCGTCGGCGAGCTTGGCCGCGGCGCCGAACCCGACGCACAGCGCGGGCGACAAGGTCCCCGAGCGAAGCCCCCGCTCCTGCCCGCCGCCGTGGATGAACGGCGCGGGCTCGGCGCCCTTGCGCATCCACAGCGCGCCTATTCCCTTGGGCCCATAGATTTTGTGCGCCGAGATCGCGACCAGGTCCGGCCCCTTGCACAGCTCGAGCCGTCCGAACGCCTGCACCGCGTCGCACAGCATCAGCGCTCCCACGCCGTGGGCCATCGACGCGATCTCGGAGATTGGTTGAGTGACTCCGATCTCGTTGTTCACCTGCATCACCGCGACCAGAAGCACGCGCTTGTCGAGCTCGCGGGCTAGGAGGTCGAGGTCGAGGCTGCCGTCCTTGTTGACCGGCAGAATGGTCAAATCGGTCCCGCTCTCGGCCAGCCACTCGCAGGTATCGAGCACCGCAGCATGCTCGGTCGCGACGGTGATGATCCGGTTGCGCGGCGATCGGGTGGCTCTCGCCTTCTCGACCGTGCCCTTGAGCGCCCAGTTGATCGCCTCGGTCGCGCTTCCGGTGAAGGCCAGGCTCCCGCCTTTCAGGCCGAGCGCCAGGTCGATCTGCTTGCGCGCGACCTCTACCGCTGCCTCCGCCTCGTTGCCCCAGCGCGAGGGCGAGTGGGGGTTGGCGAACTTCTCCTCGATCCATGGGCGCATCGCCCTGGCGACTTCCGGAGCGACGGGCGTGCTGGCCTGGTAATCGAGGTAGATCATGCGGCCCGCGCTGTGGCACGCGCCGCGATCCTGCGCCACTCGCCGAGGAACCGCTCGACGTCCGCCTCGCTGGTCGAAGGGCCGAAGCTCACTCGAATAGTGGATTCGGCTATCTCCACCGGCAGCCCCATCGCCTGAAGCACGCGGCTCGCCTTCATGCTTCCCGACGAGCAGGCGCTTCCCGCCGAAACCGAAACGCCGGCAAGGTCGAACTGCACGACCTGGTTTGCACTCGCGACGCCCGGCATCGCGTAAGCGCCGATGGTCGCGATCCGCGGCGCATCAGCGGCAATCACAATTCCGCCGGCCGCAGCGATCTCCTCCTCAAGCCGTGCGCGAAGCTCCTCAAGCCGCGGCATTGCTTCTACGAATGTGCGGCTTTCGAGCGCCGCCGCCATTCCCGCGATTCCGGGCAGGTTCTCGGTTCCGCGGCGATAGCCCCGCTCCTGGCCGCCGCTCGGCTGAAGCTTGGCGAGGTCCTTGACCAGCAGCGCGCCCGATCCCGGAGGGCCGCCGAACTTCTGGCTGGTGATCGCGAGGAAGTCGGCGTCCGGCAGCGCGATCTTGCCCGCTGCCTGGGCGCAGTCGACGAGGAGCAGCGAGCCGCTCGCTGCGACCAGCTCGGATATGCGGTCGATCGGCTGGATCACGCCGGTTTCGTTGTTCACCAGCTGGACCGCGACGAGCGCGGGACCGCCCGCGAGGGCTCGCTCGAGCTCTGCGAGATCGATCAGCCCATCCCGGTCGACGGAGAGCACCTCGGCGCTGCTCTCCATGGCGGCGGTCACCGCCTCGTGCTCGGTCGGCCCGACGACCCTTCGCGGCAGCCTGGTGCGCGTGTCGGCGATGCGGATCGCCTCGCTCCCGCCCGAGGTCAGGACGACGTCATGACGCCAGCCGAGCGCCTCGGCGATGATGCGCCGGTCGCGCTCCAGCTCGGCTCGGGCGGCGCGACCGTCGGCATGCGGCGAGCTCGGGTTCCCGATCCGCTCGAGCGCGCGCATGACCGCGTCCCGCGCCTCGGGAAGCACCGGAGTGATTGCCGCATGATCGAGGTAGAGACGCTGAGCTCCGGTCAAAAGCCGTGGATTCCTGCCGATTGCCAGTTGAACGCGCGTCCCTATATAGCAGCCCGCGCCGCTACGCACCCGCGCTTGGCGGTTTCAGGACTTGTGAGCCCAATTCGAACATGCCCGAAGTGATTTTTCCCGGCCCCGAGGGACGCCTCGAAGGACGTTTCCATCCGGGCACCCGCCCGCGAGCGCCGGTCGCGCTGATCCTCCATTCGCACCCGCAGGCCGGCGGGACGATGAACAACAAGCTCGTCCAGCTGCTCTACCAGACCTTCGTTCGCCGCGGGTTCGCGACGCTTCGCTTCAACTTCCGCGGCGTCGGTAAGAGCCAGGGCACGTTCGATAACGGTATCGGCGAGCTGTCCGACGCGGCGAGCGCGCTCGACTGGGTGCAGTCGATCCATCCCGAGGCGGAAACCACCTGGGTTGCCGGAGTCAGCTTCGGCGCGTGGATCGGCATGCAGCTGCTGATGCGTCGCCCGGAAATTCGGGGCTTCATCTCGATCGCTCCCCCGGCGAACATGTATGATTTCAGCTTCCTCGCCCCCTGCCCTTCCTCGGGAATCATCATCCAGGGCGAGGCCGACGAAGTGGTGACTCCGAGCGCCGTCCAGAAGCTCGTCGATAAGCTCAGGACCCAGCGCCACATCACCATCCACCACGATGTGATCCCGGGCGCGAACCACTTTTTCGCCAACGAGCTCGATCAGCTGATGAAATCGGTCGACGACTATCTCGACATGCGCCTCGCGACCGACCCGGTGAAACCGCCTATACCGTCCAGATCATCACGTTCATGAAGATGACCAGGGCCGCGACGATCATCAGGACGCCGCGCAGTCGGGTCTGACGGGGGAGGACGAGCTTCACTCCGCCAACCATCAGCAAGAACGCGGCGATCATTGCCAGGGTGAGCGCAACCGACGAAAAGTTTTGCATTTCTCGGCCCGACTTCACCAAGACTTAACCAAAAGATGCGCAGGGTTGCGGTCCATGCGCACAGCCGACCAGCAGGCGCGCCTCGAAGAGGCGTTCGAGCGGATCGAGGAAACGATCCTGCCGTGCATCGCAATGATGCTCGAAACGCTGATCGACGCCTCCGAATCGGTCGCCGAGGGCGAACGCCGCTTCCTGATCGGCGAGCTCAAGACGCTCGCCGCCGAGCTCGAGGAGCTGACCCAGGCGGTCGAGCAGTCCAGCCCCGCGCATCTCGACCCCGGCGAATACAAGACGCGCAGCGTCGCTTAAGCCGCTTTGGCGACAATCCGGGCATGGAGCGCCGGATCGATATTGCCGCCTGAAACGACAATCACCGTATCCTCGAGCGGCTCGAGCTTGCCCGAAACCGCCGCGGCCAAAGCAACAGCCGCACCCGGCTCGACCACGAGCCCATGCGCCTTCCATGCGAAGCGGATCGCGACCTCGACCTCGGAATCGCTGACGGCGAGCGCGCGAGCATGCCGATCGCGCAGGATCCCGAAGGTGATCGGCGAGACGCGCGGAGTCATGATCGCGTCGCAGAAGGTGTCCGGCGCATCCGGTCTCACCGGAACGATCTTCCCGCCTTCGAGCGAGCGCGCCATGTCGTCCCAGCCCTCCGGCTCCACGACGACGATCCCGGCCTCCGGCGCTGCGAGGGCGATGCCGGAGGCCAAACCGCCTCCACCGCACGGAACGGCCATGCGCTTCGGCGAACGTCCCAGCTGCTCGGCAATCTCCAGACCGGCCGTTCCCTGCCCGGCTACGATCGCCGGGTCATCAAAGCTCGGCACCACGATGGCGCCGGTTTCCTCGGATATGCGCGCGGCAATCGCTTCCCGGCTCTCCGTTCGACGGTCGTAGAAGACGATCTCCGCCCCCTCGCCACGGGTCCCCTCGACCTTCACGCCCGGCGCGCCCGTGGGCATGACGATGATCGCTCGAATGCCGAGGCGCCGCGCCGCGATCGCGACCCCGCGCGCATGGTTGCCCGAGGAAAATGCGACTACGCCACGCTCGCGCTCCCCGGGGGTGAGTTGGAGCAGGCGGTTGGTCGCCCCCCTGAGCTTGAACGCCCCGCCGGTCTGCAGGCATTCGCATTTGAGCCAGACCCGGGCCCCGTTCACCTCGCTCTCGAGCAGCGGCGTGCGCTGGACGAGACCCTCGATCCGCTTCGCTGCTTCGACCACATCTTCGCGGGTCGGCATGGGAGCATTTGCTAAACGGTTGATATTTCACCCTTTCGATTAGCCGTTGCAGATCAGCGACATAATGCTGCCAAACCCCAGCTCGGGGTCTTAAGAATCTTTACAGGCGGAATCGCTATACATATATCGCGCTTCCGCTGCCCCATGGGACTTCCAACCGCAAGGCAGCTTTGTCGAAACGAGCCTGTTGGAGGTCCCTTGAGTTGCACGAGCATCATCGCCCGCTGGGGCTAGCTTCCACCCAGACCGGCGCCCGGGGGGGTGTCGATATCGCCAAGCAACGACCGGTTGAGCCGGTTACGCTGCTGCGTCCGCATGCGGCGCGTCGGGCTGCGCGCTTCTTCGTGGAGAAGTTCGCCGGCCGCTCGCTCTATGCGGTGAAAGCCAATCCCTCGCCCGACCTGCTGCGCCTGCTGTGGGACAGCGGCATCACGCACTATGACGTTGCCTCGATCGCCGAGGTACGGCTGGTGCGCGAAACCCTGCCGCAGGCGGTGATTTGCTTCATGCACCCGGTGAAGGCGGAGGAGGCCATCGCCGAAGCCTATTTCAAGCACGGGGTGCGGGCATTCAGCCTCGATACGATCGACGAGCTCGACAAGATCGTCCGGGCGACCTCGTTCGAGGGCGTCGCGGCGAGCGATCTCAGCCTGCTCGTCCGGATCCGCGTGAGCTCGGACCATGCCAAGCTCAGCCTCGCCGCCAAGTTTGGCGCCGAACCGCGCGACGTAGCGAACTTGCTCATGGCCACCCGACAGGCGGCCGACGCACTCGGCATCTGCTTCCACGTCGGCAGCCAGGCCATGACCCCCGCCGCCTACAGCGAAGCGATGGAGCAGGTTCGCCAAGCGATCGTCGAAGCGGCCGTGACCGTCGACATCGTCGATGTCGGCGGCGGCTTCCCCTCCTGGTATCCGGGCATGGAGCCGCCGCCGCTCGAAGCCTATTTTTCGGTAATTCATGGCGCGTTCGAAGCGCTGCCGGTCAGTTACTCGGCCGAGCTCTGGTGCGAGCCAGGGCGCGCGCTCTGCGCGGAATATGCGAGCCTGGTCGTCCGGGTCGAGAAGCGCCGCGGCGACGAGCTGTACATCAATGACGGCGCCTACGGCGCGCTGTTCGACGCCGCGCACATCGGCTGGCGCTATCCAGTGCGACTGCTCCGAGATCAGCCCTCACGCGTTCGCCCGGCGAAGTTCAGCTTCTACGGGCCGACCTGCGACGATCTCGACCGGATGGGGGGGCCGTTCGAGCTCCCCGCCGACGTGCACGCCGGCGACTATATCGAGATCGGCATGCTCGGCGCCTACGGCTGCGCGATGCGCACGCAGTTCAACGGCTTCGGCTCCGTGAGCACGGAAATTGTGGCCGACGAGCCGATGGCGACTCTCTATGGAGCCGGCAAGGCCGCGAGGCGTTCGAGAGCCGTTTAGCCGCACCGCTGCGTCATCCCCGCGAACGCGGGGATCCCGCTTCTTTTTCCTGGCGAGCGCGAGTAGCGGGGTTCCCGCTTCCGCGGGAACGACGAGGTTATGATGAGCACCGATGAGCTACTGAGGCCCGAGAGCGAGCCCAAGGTCAACGACACCCGCAAGGCCGACCTCCTGTCGACCCCGGTCGAGCATATCGACATCACGAAGTTCGACGCTCGCCCGATCATCGACGCGATGGGGAAGATGAGCTTCACAAGCCGCGATCTCGCGCGCGCGACGAACATCTACAACGATATGCTCGAGGACCCGGCCTGTTCGGTGATCCTGGTCATTGCGGGCTCAACCTCGGCGGGCGGCTGCATGGACGTCTATGCCGAGCTCGTGCGGTCGAACATGGTCGATGCGGTGGTCGCCACGGGCGCCACGATCGTCGATATGGATTTCTTCGAAGCGCTTGGCCACAAACACTACCAAGCCAATGAAATCCCTGACGATGATACGCTTCGCTCGCTGTACATCGACCGCATCTACGACACCTATATCGATGAAGAAAAGCTGCAGGATTGCGACCGCACGATCGGCCTGATCGCCGACAGCCTCGAGCCGCGCGCTAATTCGAGCCGAGCCTTCATCCGCGAGATGGGCAAGTGGTTGAGCGAAGGCAACTCAAAGAAGCCCGGCAGCCTCGTCCAGCTCGCCTATGAAAATGACGTTCCGATCTTCTGCCCCGCCTTCACCGACAGCTCGGCGGGGTTCGGCCTCGTCAAGCACCAGGTCGATGCGATGAAGCGCGGCGGCCATTACATGACGCTCGACAGCATCGCCGACTTCCGCGAGCTCACCGACATCAAGATCGAGGCGGGCACGACCGGGCTTCTGATGATCGGTGGAGGCGTTCCCAAGAACTTCACTCAAGACACTGTGGTTTGTGCGGAAATCCTCGGCCATGAGGACGTCGAGGTGCACAAGTACGCGGTCCAGATCACCGTCGCCGACGTGCGCGACGGCGCCTGCTCCTCATCGACGCTGCAGGAGGCGGCGAGCTGGGGCAAGGTGTCGACCGCGATGGAGCAGATGGTGTTCGCCGAGGCGACCAGCGTCGTCCCGCTGCTCGCAAGCGACGCCTGGCACCGCGGCGCCTGGCGCAACCGGGAGAAGCGCCGGTTCGCGAAGCTGTTCGACTAGGTCGTAGCGGGCGCCATCGCAGCTTGAGTGCCGCCGCTCGTCCGGGCGGCGGTTTCTTTGAGCATGAACACACCGATCACTCCGACGGCGAGCGCGAACGTCATGTAAAAGGCCGGCGCGATCTGGCTGTGGGTGCGGTCGATCAGCAGCTGTTCGACGAACTGGGCGCTTCCGCCGAAGATCGCGATCGAGACGGCGTAAACGGTGCCGAGCGCCCCGGCCCTGACCCGCGCCGGAAGCGCTTCGGTGAACAAAGTCGCCGAGGGCGGCGTCAAGATGCCCATCAGCAAGCCCAGCAAAACGGTCACCGAAAAGAGTGCGGCCGAGTTGCGGAAGTGGATCATCGCGAGGAAGCCGGGGATGGTCAAAAGGATCAGCAGCAGCCATCCGACGAGCGCGACCGGCTTGCGGCCGTGGCGGTCGGAGAGCCAACCTGAGATAAGGTTGAACCCCGTCATCGTCAGTCCGAGGAGCACGGTCGAAATGAACGCGACCCTCGATGGCATCCCCAGCGACTTCTGGGCGAAGGTCGTGATGTAATCGACCGTGTACGTGCCGATCGTCGCTCCGGCGAGGAGCAGGAGCCCGGCAACGGCGATGTAAGCGACGGTTCCGCGTGAGATTTCCTGCTCGCCGGCGTCAGCTCCCGGGACCAGGGTCTCACCGAGCGTGCGCCGGATCGCGATTGTGAACGGAACGATCAGCGCTCCGATGAGGAAGGCGGCGCGCCAGCCCCACGCTTCGAGGGCCGGCGCGCTCAGCAGCGACGAGAGCAGCAAGCCGACGCTTCCCGCGACGAGGATGGAGAAATTCTGCGTAGCGAACTGCAGCGAGACATAGAAGCCGCGGCGATCGGGCGGTGCCGCCTCGACCAGGAAAGCCGTGTTCGGCCCGACCTCGCCGCCTAGCGCGAATCCCTGGAGCATCCGGAACAGCACGGCGACGACCGGCGCCGCAAGGCCGATCATCGCATATGACGGAGTCAGCGCCAGTCCGACGATCGACAGCCCCATCATCGAGAAGGACAGGAGCATCGCCGGCTTACGCCCGCGCCGGTCGGCGAAGCGACCGATGAGGATGCCGCCGAGCGGCCTTGTGACGAAGCCCACGCCGAACGTCGCCAGCGAAAGCAGGAGCTTGGCCTCGCCGCTCCCCGGAAACAGCGCTTCGCCGATCTGTACCGCGAAGAAAGTGTAGGTCAGGAAATCATAGAACTCGAGCGCGTTGCCGGCGGCGACCGCGGCGATCTGCGACTTCGTGAGGGCGGGCCTTTCGGCGGCGGCCATGTCGAGTCCCCCTGCTCGGAGCTGTGACTCCCACATCGCCACGCGCGACACAAGCGCCAGCCCGGCGCTTACCCTTCGACAAACCGCCGCGAGCATCGGCGGAAGGCGGCTACGGCCTTGCTCCTCTGCTCACGGCCCTTAAACCTGGCGCACCACTAGCCATTCCTCGCAGGACCAATCATGCGCCGCCTTCTCAGTTCCATTTCGATCGCCGCCGCCCTGGCCTTCGCCGCCGCACCCGCACTCGCCGACGATGCTCCCGCGAAGGGCGACGATGCGAAGCCCAAGATCGAGCTTCCGCCGATGTCGCCCGACAAATCGGTCGACCAGGTCATCAACCTCGGCGGGCGGGTGCTCCGCTACAAGGCAACGGTCGGCCACATCGACGTCCGCGATGACAAGGGCAAGGTGATCGGCCAGGTGGTCTATACCGCCTACACCGTGCCTGCGGCCCGCTACGCGCGCCCGGTGACCTTCGCCTTCAACGGCGGCCCGGGCGCCTCGTCGGTGTTCCTCAACATGGGCGCGATCGGGCCGAAGCACGTCAATTTCGGGGTGCAGGGCGACAGCCCGTCAGATTCGGCGGTGCTGCACGACAATCCCAACAGCTGGCTCGACTTCACCGACCTCGTCTTCATCGACCCGGTCGGCACCGGCTTCTCGCGCAGCCTCGAGGATGCCGATGCAACCAAAAAGGACTTCTACGACGCCAAGACGGACATCCAGTATCTGAGCCGCGTCGTCTACGACTGGCTGGTCAAGAACGGCCGGATGACGAGCCGCAAATATCTGATCGGCGAAAGCTACGGCGGTTTCCGCGTGCCCAAGCTCGCTTATTATTTGCAAAGTCGGATGGGTGTCGGCGCCTCGGGGATCGTGATGGTTTCGCCCGCCCTCGACCCCGCCGCGACCGGCGAGGAAACGGCGCTGTCGCCGCTGCCATGGATGATCAACCTTCCGGCGATGGCCGCCGGCCATTTCGAGCGCGAAGGCGATCTGACGCCACAGCGCATGGCCGCGGTCGAAAATTACACCCAGACGCAGTTCGTCACCGACTTCCTCGCCGGCACCGAGAACAAGGAAGCGACCGATCGCCTGTCCGCCCACGTGGCCGAGCTGACCGGCCTCGATCCGGCTCTCGTCCGCCGCCTCAACGGCCGCGTCGACATCGAGACTTACCTGCGCGAAATCCGCCGCAACACCGGACAGGTCGGAAGCGTCTATGATTCCAATGTCACCGCCTGGGACCCGTTCCCGGGATCGGCCGAAGCGCAATATAACGACCCGCTGCTCGACGGGATCATGGCCCCGACCACCAGCGCGGCGGTCGATTTCATCACCAATCAGGTCGGCTGGAAGGACGACGCCCACTACGAAACGCTGTCCTATGACGTGAACAAGGCCTGGAAGCGCGACGAGACAGACTCTCCCGTCACCGATCTTCGCAAGGCGATCGGCAACGACCCGAAAATGGCGGTGATGATCGCCCACGGCTGGGACGACCTCTCCTGTCCCTATTTCGGCTCCAGGCTGATCATCGAACAGATGCCGCCGCATGGGCCGTTCCAGAACGTCCAGCTGCACGTCTATCCCGGCGGCCACATGTTCTATGCGCGGCCGGACAGCGGAGCGGCGTTCAAGCGCGATGCGGAGGCGATCTACAACCGCTGACGCGGCGGCTGGCGGATCAGCATCGCGCCGGTGAGACCGGCGACGACCGCTCCAACCATGTACCAGCCGGGCACCGTCGCGTTCCCCGTCCAGCCGATCAGCGCATTCTCGACGAGCTGCGTGGTCCCGCCGAAGATCGCGATCGCGAAGGCATAGACGAAGCCCATCGCGCCTGCCCTGATCCGCGCCGGAAGCGCCTGAACGAACAGGATCAGCGCCGGAGTCGATCCGAGGATGTGCAGGGTCGTCAGGACGATCGTCGCGCCAAGCAGGGCTTCGGCGGTCCGATTAGCGCTGAGGAAGGTGAAGACAGGCACCGCGAGGACCATCAGCAGGAGCCACGGAACGACCAGCACGCGCTTTGGACCGAAGCGATCGCACAGCCAGCCTCCGCCGAGGTCGCAGACCACGCTGGTCAGCCCGATGACGACCGCCGCTCCGAACGCCGCCGGCACGGGCATGTGCAGGGTCGCCTGGGCGTACGTGGTCAGATAATCGAGGGTGTAGTTGCTGATCGTCCCGGCGCCGAGGATCAGCATTCCGGCGAACGCGACGAGGAGGAACGGGCGAATGCTCGGCTTCGGCGCGGCTTCAATTGTCTCCGGCGGCAGGGTTTCAGTCAGCGTCCGGCGCAGCCGAAGGCCGAACGGCACGATCGCGGCGCCGAGCAGGAAAGCGATCCTCCAGCCAAAGGATTCGAGCTGCGGCCCGCTCAGCAGGGAAGACAGGCCGAAGCCGATCAGCCCGGCAGCGAGCGAGGCAAGGTCCGACGTCGCGAAATTGAACGAGACGTAGAGCCCGCTCCGATTGGGCGGCGCGGCTTCGAGCAGGTAAGCGACATTCGGCCCGACTTCGCCGCCGAGGGCAAAGCCCTGAAGCAGCCGGAACAGCGCCGCGAGTACCGGCGCGGCCATTCCGATCGCCGCATAGGATGGCGTCAGCGCCAGCCCAGTCAGCGCCACGCCCATCAGGCTGAACGACAGGATCATGGCCGGCTTTCGGCCGCGGCGGTCGGCCCATCGGCCGATCACCAGGCCGCCGACCGGGCGGCTGATGAACCCGATTCCGAAGGTTGCCAACGACAGCACCAGCGAGTGTGCGGCATCGCCCGGGAACAGCGCTCGCCCGATCTGCACCGCGAAGAAGCTGTAGGTGATGAAATCGTAGAACTCGAGCGCGTTGCCCGCCGCGACCGACGCGATCTGCGCCCCCGTGAGCGCCGGCCTCGTCACTCCCGCCGCACTCGGCTCCATCCGTTGCGCTCCCGCTTCGCGACGATGCTGTAACGAAAGCGGTTGAGCCGCGCCAATTTTCGTCGCAGCGTCGGTCCCGAACCACAGGAGAGCGCTAATGCACCCCAGTCCCCTGCTCGCGCCCGTCGTGGCGCTGGTCGCCTGGTCGATCGTGATGTTCTTCTGGCTGGCGATCGCGCGCGCGCCGCAGTTCCGCGGGCGCAGGATCCCGGAGGGCACGCGCGGCGCGGACCTCGAGCGCGAGCAGCCGGGGCGGATCAACTGGCCGGCGCACAATTACCAGCATTTGATGGAGCAGCCGACGCTCTTCTACGCGATCGTCTTCGCCCTGATCCTCATGGGCTTCGATGCTCGCATCAACGTGTACCTGGCCTGGGGCTATGTGGCTTTTCGAATCCTCCACAGCATCTGGCAGGCGACGATCAACATCGTGCCGGTGCGTTTCCTGCTGTTCCTGCTGTCGACCCTGTGCCTGATCGCGCTCACGATCCACGCGGCGGTCTTCCTGTTCCACCACGGGTGAAGCAGGCGGCGAGCTCGACGTGCGTCGACCAGCGAAATTGGCCGACGGGCTTCGCCCATTCGAGCGAATATCCGCTGTCGACCAGCGTCTTGGCGTCACGCGCGAAGGTCGCCGGGTTGCAGCTGACGTAGGCTATCCGCTGAACCGCTGAGCCGGCGAGTGCCTTCACCTGCTGCTCGGCGCCGGCCCGCGGCGGATCGAGAATGACCGCGCCGAAGCGCTTCAGCTCCTCCTTGTCGAGCGGCCGGCGATAGAGATCGCGATGTTCAATGCTCATCGAGGGAGCCGAGCGCCTGAGAGCGGCGGCGGCATCCCGCGATGCTTCGCCGGCGTAGGATGCACGAACGGCAAGCGCGAACGTGCCTACGCCCGTGAACAAATCCGCGGCCGGCATTGATTCCTCGACGACTTCCTTCACCGCGGCGACCAGTGCAGCCTCTCCGTCAGTCGTGGCCTGCAGGAATCCCCCAACAGGAAATCCAACCGGAGTGCCCGACAGCGTGACCGTCACCGGGAGGGGCTCGTAGATCGTCTCGGAGCCGATGCCCTGGTCGAGGCTGAGCCGGGCGAGCCCATGCGCCGATGCGAATAACGTCAGCCGCTCGATCGCGGTAAGCCCGTCCGCGGATGCGCCCTTGAGCAGCACGTCCACGCCTTGGTCCACGAGCATTAGCTGGACTTCGGCGGGCCGGCGCGGCGCGAGCAATTGGCCGAGCAGCTCGCGCATCGGGACGACCAGCGCAAAAAGCTCCGGCCTCAGGATATGGCACTCGGTCATGTCGACGATCAAATGCGACTTTTCGGCGTTGAAGCCGACGAGAGCGCCCTTGCCAACCTTCAGCGCGCGTAGCGTGGCGCGGCGGCGCGAGCGCGGTGGCGACAGATGCGGCTCCCGGACCTCGGTCGTGAGACCATGCTGCGCGAGCGCCGTCTCGATCCGCCACACGAGATAACCGCGATACGCCTCGTCGTCGGCATGCTGGAGCTGGCAACCGCCGCATTCAGGAAAGAGTGGGCACGGCGGTTCCTGATGATGCGGGCCCGGCGCAAGCGCTCCATCGTCGAGCAGAGCGTCGCCCGGCACGCCGAACGGCACATGCCGCCCGCTCGCGGTCACTCCGTCGCCGCGCGCGGCGATCCGGACGATCGGCTCAGCGCGTGGCGCCGCGCTGCCCTCCACCGCCGCTTCCGCCACCGCTCCCCCCGAGCTCGTCGGCCAACGCGTTGGCGTGATAGACCTTGCGCAGCGCCTCGCTGACGGCAGCGGTGGACACCGCGACCGACCGGTTCAGCACCGGATCGTAGCCGTAATCGCCGCCGAGGCTGTGGATGTTGCCGTCGAAGATCGCTCCGATCACCTCGCCGTTTGCATCGATCAGCGGTGATCCCGAATTGCCGCCGATGATGTCGTTGGTGGTCGAGATGTCGAACACCGTGTTGGGGTTGAGCGTGCTTTTGGCGGCGATCCAGCGCGGGTCGAGGTCGAACGGCGGCTTGCCGGTCGCGCGCTCGTAGAGACCCTTGAAGTAGGTGAACGGCGGCACCGTCACGCCGTTGTAGGTCCAGCCGTCGATCTTGCCGTAGGACAGGCGCAGCGTGAACGTCGCGTCGGGATAGACCTTGTCGCCATATGCGGCGAAGCGGGCCTTGGCGATTTTCTCCGATGCGGCGGTTACCGGCCCGGCGACCAGATTGTTCGATTCCGTTCTCAGCTTCCGCGCTTCGGGATCGATCCGGAGCACATATTGGATCATCGGATCGTTCGATGCCTGGACGGCTTTCAGACCGCCGTCCCACAGCGCCTTGCGGACCGCGACATCGCCGAGCTTCGACTGCGCCAGCTTTGCCGAGAGGTCTTCGGGGCTGTCGCGGCCGAGGAGCAGGTGCGTGTAGGGGCTGTCGGCGGTCAGATATTCGCGCGACTTCGACAGCCAGAATTCGAGCAATTGCTGCTCGAGCGCCGGATAGACCGGCTTCACGTCGAGCACCTGCTTTTCGAGCAACGGAAGCTGGCTGTCGGAATAGCCCGGCAAGCGCTCTGCAGATGGCTTCTGCCGCTCCTCCGCCGCCCGGACGAGCGAACGCGCATAGCTGAACAGGTCGGACCCGATTGGCCCGCCCTCCACCAAGCGCGACGGCAGGTATAGCGCGCGGACATTCGCCTGCGCATTGGCGATCGTCGCCCAAGGGTCGCCGAAGCCGGGGCCGAGTGGAAGGCTTGCCGCCCTGGCCTTGAGCGCCGCCTCCTCGGCGATCTTCTTGCTCATGAGATCGCCGCTGTTCAGCGCGAAGAGGCGACCGTAATAGACCTTGTAGCTATTCTCGAGCCCGAACAGCAGGTCCTGCGCGATGCGCTTGTGCTCGGGCGATTCCTCGCTGAAGCGGATGAGCCGCCCGCGCAGCTCGGAAAACTGGACGAGAGTCATCGGGATCTGCAGGTCGCGCTGGGTCTCGAGTTGCGCCACCGTCAGCTGCCGGTCAGTGCCTCCGGGATTGCCGGAAACGAACACCGGCTCGCCAGCCGTCGGAGCGCTGGCGTTCCACTTGAGGTGATGGGGTGTCGCAACCGGCGCACCGTTCTCGTAAAGCCGGACGAAGGCGCTATCGAGGTCGTAGCGCGGGAAGTTGAAATTGTCGGGGTCGCCGCCGAAGAAGGCGGTCTGAACACCCGGCGAGAAGACCAGCCGGACATCCGAATATTTGCGGTACTTGTACAGCTTGTACTGGCCCCCGTGATAGAGATCGACGACCTGGCAGCGGAACTGCGTGGAATCGCCGCAGCCCTGCTTCTCGATGGTCGAGGAGGCGGCGGTGCGGGCCTTGACCATCGCTTCGCCGGTCAGGCCGTTGCCGGCGGCCTGCATCTGGGGCGTCACGTCGGTGATCGCGGTCAGGATCTCCGCCTGCATGCCGGCGCACTTGCGCTCCTCGGAGCGGCCGTTCGCGATATAGCCGTGGGTGTAATAATCGTGCGCCTTGCTCGACAGGTCCTGGGTGCAGCCCGCGACGCAGTGATTGTTGGTCAGGACCAGCCCCGTTCCGGTGACCACCGATGACGAGCATCCTGTCGAGAGGCGAGCCGACGCAAGCCGGATATGGTCGAGCCACGCCTGGTTGATGTGCGTGCCATATTTGGCGTTGACGGCGGCAATCGGGAAATTGTCGAACGTCCACATGCCCTCGTCGGCGGCTGCGGCCGACGAAAGCAGGCAGGCGCCGGTGGCCAGCAGACCGGCAAGCAATTTCGAATTCATACGGAAATCCTCCCCTCGGAAGCGCCACCATGGCGCTCGGCGCTACGGCTCGCAAGCCCTCTCCAGCGTCTCGGGAATGGAGGCGGCGAGATCGTCGGCTATCATGTGCGGCCCTGCAATCTCCGCGGCGCGGCCATGAAGCCAGACTCCGGCGCACGCCGCCTCGAATGCTGGGAGGCCGCGCGCGCGTATGGCTGCGATCATACCGGCGAGCACGTCTCCGGTGCCCGCCGTCGCGAGCCACGCCGGCGCGGGCGGCGCGAACGCAACGCCACCGTCCGTCGAAGCAACGACCGTGTCGGGCCCCTTGTAAACGACGACCGCACCCGATCTCCGTGCGCCTTCGAGCGCCTGCTCCGGTTTGGTCCCGTCGAGCTTGCCGAACAGGCGCTCGAACTCTCCGGAGTGCGGTGTGATGATCGCGTCCTGCCGCTGGAGCCGCTCGGGCTCGCCGAGATGCGTGATCGCATCCGCATCGAGCACCTTGGGCGCGCGCGACGTCAGCGCCAGGGTGAGCACTTGCGGGATATCGCCCATGCCGGGGCCGACCAGCAGGCACCCGATCCGCTCGTCGTTCACGTCGCCGGTATCGACCTGGACGATCGAGGACGGAATTCCTTCGATTGGCCGCGAGGTGCTCACCCTGACATAGCCGGCGCCCGAGCGCGCAGCCGCGGACGCCGCGAGCGCGATTGCGCCGGGCATCTTACCGGCAAGCGCATGGACGAGGCCCCGGTCGTACTTGTGCCCACCGGCATCGAGCGGAGGAAGTTGAGGACGGCCGATCTCGCGCCACTGCGTATCCGCCTCGATGCCGATGTCCGCGAGCACCACTCGGCCGCACTTGTGCATCGCTGGATAGAGCCGATGCGCGGGCTTCAGCGCACCGAACGTGACGGTCATGTCGAATGCCGGGATATCGCTGAGCTCGGCGCCGCTGTCGGTCTCGATCCCG
Organism: Sphingomicrobium sp.; assembly: GCA_036273215.1. GTDB lineage: Bacteria > Pseudomonadota > Alphaproteobacteria > Sphingomonadales > Sphingomonadaceae > Sphingomicrobium. Next base: position 12,296 of record DASUIC010000159.1, on the reverse strand, counting down.
CTAGGAAGGTCGCAGGCGATGCTCAGCACAGCGGATTCATGAAGTCGAAAAAGCTGCTTAATCACAGCGTCTTCTAACCCACGCTTAAGGCCAGTTCCGAACAATGCGTCGATAATCAGCGGAGCTCCGGCGGTCTCCGGCGACAACGCCTCGACCTCGCCGCTCCATCGCGAGCGGGCCGATTGCGCAGCGTCGCTCTTCGGCTCGGCCAGAACAGCCACGCGGATATCAATTCCACGCTCACGCATGTGCCGGGCCGCGACATAGCCGTCGCCACCATTGTTCCCCGGCCCGCACAGCACCAGCGCGGAGGTCGGCCCCGCGAACCGGTAAGCCGCCTCAGCGAGCGCCTCCCCTGCCCGCTCCATCAACTGCTCGACGCTGCTGCCGCCGTCGATCGCCGATTGCTCGGCCGCGCGCATCGCTTCGGCGGTGAGGATCGGCCGGCCGTTCATGGCCGCGCTCTAGCGCAGGAATGTCGCCAGACGCCACCATTCGGGAGGAACGTCGTCGCTCGCCGAATCGCGCGCGTCCTCGCTTTCGAACAGCGCGAAGCAGGTCGCGCCTGAGCCGGACAGGCGCACGAACGTCGCGCCGCGGCGCAGTGCGAGCCACTCGAGCACTGCCCCGATCTGCGGAACGAGCGCGATCGCCGCCTCCCGAAGGTCGTTCCGCCCCTCCCGCCAGTCATCGAGCGCGCCGCAATCGACGCAATCCCAGCGGGCGAACACTTCCGCAGTCGAAAGCGGAACGCCCGGGTTCACGAGCAGCACCGGCGTGCCCCACAGGTCAGGCAAAGCAATGGGGGTCAGCCGATCACCCGCTCCATCGCCGCGCGCAGGGAGACTTAGGAGGCATGCTGGCACATCGCTTCCGAGACTTGGCGCCACCTCTTGCGCGAACTTCGGATCGATCCGCCACAATGACGTCAGCAGGCGAAGAGCGGCGGCGGCATCGGCCGACCCGCCTCCAATGCCCGACGCGACGGGGAGCCGCTTATCGAGTGTGATCGCTGCGCCGGCACTCACGCCCGAAGCGTCGCGCAGCGCTCGTGCGGCCTTCAGGACAAGATTGTCATCGGTCTCCGGCAGGTCGCCCGCGAACGGACCCTTCACATCCAGCGTGAGCTCGCCCGCCGGTTCGCCGCTCAATCGGTCCCCGTCGGTGCAAAAGGCGAAGATGGTTTCGATTGCATGCCGTCCGTCGGGCAGCTTCCCCCTGACGTGCAGCGCGAGGTTGAGCTTGGCCGGCGCGATTTCGCGATGAGCGGTCAAGGCGCGGCGTTGGCGCTCGTCAGTCCGGAGCTGAGCTTGGCCTTCACGCGGGCGGCGACATCGTCCTCGGCGGTGACCATCGCCGCGCTCCACGCGAACCGCGCCTCCATGCGGCGCCCCGACTTGTAGAGCGCATCGCCGAGATGCTCCTGGATCTCGGCCTGGTCGGGGTCCTTCTCCGCTGCGGTCTGGAGAGTCGTGATGGCCTCGCTCACCTTCCCGCTCTTGAACTCGGCCCAGCCGAGCGAATCGGTGATAGACGCATCGTCGGGGGCGAGCTCGCTCGCCTTGCGGATCATCCCCTCCGCGGCATCCATGTTCTCGCCGTGCTCGAGCTCGGCATAGCCGAGGAAATTGAGAAGCAGCGGCTGGTCCGGGGCGATTGCCAGCGCTTCCTGCAGCGCCTGGCGGGTTTCGGGCCAGCGCTTGGCCTCTTCGAGGGTGCTCGCCTTAAGAAGCAGGAGCGGCCAGACCTCGTCATTGATGCCCTGCGCCTTCGCGAGTGCAGCCGCACGCCCGTACTCCGCCGCCGCCTGGTCGTGCCGCTTCATGCCCTCATAAACATCGCCAAGCCGCGAATAATCGGCGATCCCGGCGGTCGGGTTGGCCGCGGCGGAAGCGGCGATCGCATAGGCTTCGTTGTAGCGCTTCTGATCGTCGAGCACCCGCACCTGAATGTCGCGCACCTGAGAGATGAGCGCATCGTTTGGCGGAACGGTACGAAGCAGCGCCAGCGCTTCGTCCGGCCGGTCCTGCTGGCTCAGAAGGAGCGCGAGCAGCGCGGTCGCGCCCGTGTTCTGGGGGTTGGCGTAGCGCGCCACCTGCACCAGTCCGACCGGAAGCGCGGAACGCTGCAGCCGGACGAGATCGGCGGCGAAGCCGGTCAGGACGTCGCTAAGCGCTTCGGCCGATGTGTCGATCCCGAGGCCGCTCGGCTTTCCCGCGACGATCCGGGCCTTGGCCACCGCGACATCGCCCGACATTCCATCGAGCATGGTAAGCGCACGGGTGCGATCGCCGGCGGCGAGAAACCCGTCGGCAAGCTCCAGTCGAACCTGGGTCTCGCGTGCGCCGGCAGAGCCGATGGCGCGCCGGGCGACCGGCTCCGCATCGGCGGTTCGTTTGAACTTCAGCAGGATCAGCGCCTGCTCCTCGGCTCCGATCGGCGCGAGGAGCCCGTTGGACGGGATCTGGTTGATGCTCGCGATCGCCTTGTCCGCGTCGCCGCGTTCGGCATAGTCCCATGCCGACAAAAGCGGCACGAGGAACGACAGGTCTCCGGTCGGACCGGCGGCTGTTAGCCATGGCAAGGCGCGATCGATCCGCCGCGCCTTGACCGCCTCGGTGACGAGCAGCAGCCGGGCGTCGGTCGACACCTTGTCGGGCGGGATCTTCGAGACCAGTCCCAGGGCCAAATCCATGTTTCCGGAATCGATCGCCTCGGTCAGCGCCTGCTGGGCGAACTGAACCTCTCCAGGCTCCGCGTCGGCGAGACTCGCCAGCAGCTCCGCAGCGCGGCCGTGATCGCCGTTCATCGCCGCGGCGCGCGCCTCCATATAGGTCAGCGCACTATTGCCGCTCGGAAGGCTTACCGCCGCCGCGGCCGGGGAAACGGCCAAAGCGGCGAGCGCAACCCCGCAAATCAGCTTACATGTTCGGGTAATTCGGGCCTCCCCCACCTTCCGGAGTGACCCAGTTGATGTTCTGGGTCGGGTCCTTGATGTCGCACGTCTTGCAGTGGACGCAGTTCTGGGCGTTGATCTGAAGCCTCGGTTCACCATTCTCGCCGTCGATGAATTCATACACTCCCGCCGGGCAGTAGCGCTGCTCGGGACCCGCATAGACCGGCAGGTTGATGGCCGTGGGTATGTCGGCGTCCTTGAGCGTCAGATGAACCGGCTGGTCCTCCTCGTGGTTGGTGTTGGACACGAACACCGATGAGAGCCGGTCGAAGGTGAGGATTCCGTCGGCCTTGGGATAATCGATCGGCCGCACCTGCTCCTTCTGGCGAAGGCTCGCATTGTCCGGCCGTAGCTTCAGGGTCCAGGGGACCCCGATGCCGAGCTGGTTGAGCCACAGGTCGAGGCCGGCGTAGAGCGTTCCGATCGTCCCGCCCCAATGGGCGACCGCCGGCTGCGCGTTGCGCACTTTATGAAGCTCCTGCGCGACCCAGCTCTTGTGAAGCACCGGCGGATAGGCCTCGAGCATGTCGCCGGAACGATCGTTCGCAATCGCATCGAACGCAACCTCGGCGGCGATCATCGCCGACTTCATCGCCGTATGCGTGCCCTTGATCCGCGGCACGTTCACGAAACCCGCCGAGCAGCCGATCAGCGCCCCGCCCGGAAAGACCAGCTTCGGAATTGCCTGCCACCCGCCCTCATTGATCGCCCGTGCGCCGTAAGACACTCGCCGGCCGCCCTCGATCTCGGCGCGGATCGCCGGATGGGTCTTCCAACGCTGCATTTCCTCGAACGGGGAGAGATACGGGTTTGCGTAATCGAGCGAGACCACGAACCCGAGCGCGACCTGGTTGTTGTCCTGGTGGTAGAGGAACCCTCCTCCCCACGCGTCGTGGAGCGGCCATCCCTGCGTGTGGATCACTCGCCCAGGTTTGTGCTTCTCGGCAGGAATGTCCCACAATTCCTTGACTCCGATGCCGAATGTCTGCGGGCCGCTGTCCTCGCGAAGACCGAAGAGCTCTGTCAGCCGCTTGGTCAGGCTGCCGCGAGCACCCTCGGCGAAGAAGGTGTAGCGCGCGTGCAGCTCCATCCCCGGCTGGTAGTCGGGACGATGGCTTCCATCGCGCGCGATGCCGACATCGCCGGTCGCGACGCCCTTCACCGATCCATCGAGGTTCAAGAGGATTTCGGCGGCGGGGAATCCGGGGAAGATCTCGACCCCGAGTTCCTCGGCCTCCCCCGCCAGCCAGCGGCAGAAATTGCCGAGGCTCAGCGTGTAGGTGCCGTGGTTGTTCATGAACGGCGGCATCAGAAAGTGCGGGAATTCCCACTTTTTCCGCTTGCCGAGCACCCAATGGTGGTTCTCCGTCACGGGCACCGTCAGCGGCGAACCCTTGTCCTTCCAGTCGGGGATCAGCTCGTTGAGCGCGATCGGGTCGATGACGGCGCCCGAGAGGATGTGAGCTCCGACCTCGCTGCCCTTCTCGAGGATGCACACCGAAAGCTCGCGATCCGCGACCTTCGCAAGCTGCTTAAGACGGATCGCGGCGCTGAGACCCGCCGGCCCGGCGCCGACGATGACCACGTCATAGGCCATGGATTCGCGTTCGCTCATCGTCCTCTCGTCGCGTCATCCACACAATTCGACTCATCTGCCCTGCCCATTCCTTGACCATGCCGTCAATGGCGGAGAGGAATGACAATCGTGGGCGGGGAAGTAGATACAGTCGGCATTGCCGAGGCGCGCAGCGCATTGGCCTGGTGGCTCGAGGCCGGAGTCGATTCGGTCATCCAGGAAGAGCCGCGCAACTGGCTGAAGCAACCTGCAGCGCGTCAAGCCGCAGCCACGCCCGAAACCAAACCGAACGTCGCTTCGCCGACGCACCAAACCCTCTCCGACCTTCAGCAATGGTTCGCAAGCAGCCTCGATTTGCCCTTCGCGGCCTCGAGCGGAAGGCGAATCTTGCCGCACGGGCCGGAGAACGCAGCCGTCATGCTGCTGACCGAAACACCGACGCTCCAGGACGCGGCTGCCGGACAGCCGATCGGCGGGGACGCCTGGGAACTGACCAAGCGGATGCTCGCCGCGATCGGGCTCAGCGCGGCGGACGCCTACGTTGGTTCGCTCTCCTGCGTCGACGCGCCCGGCGCGAAGATGAGCAAGGCCGAGCGCGACTCCTGCGCGGATATCGCTCGCCAGCATATCGGCCTCGCGAGACCGCGGCGGCTACTGCTGTTCGGCGGAGGCCCGTGCGTGGCGCTACTTGGCAAGACACTTCCCGAGGCGCGCGGCCATGTCCACACGATCGAAGGCGTCCGCACCGTCGCCACCTTCCATCCGCGTCAGCTGATTAATCAACCCTCAAACAAATCCTTGGCATGGAAGGACTTGTTGCTGCTCATGGAGGACGAATCTTGAAGGCTGCCCTCCTCGCGTTCGGAAGCCTCATATTCGCGGGCCAGGCGGCTGCTCAGGCGCGCGACCCGCTCGCGCCGCTTCCCGCAATGCCGTCCGCCAGCCAGACCAGCCCGGCGACCACGGTCGCTGCGGCCGCGCAGCAGACGCCTGTCGCTCAGCCGGGGATTGCCATTCCGAGGGACTGGCGCGGCGTGTTCGACGCGATCGATGCCGGCGACTGGGCATCAGCGCGCGCGGGCATCGCCGCCTTGCCCGCGGATGTCCTCACGCCGGTCGCCGAGGCTGAACTCTACACCGCCAAAGGCTCGCCGGTCGTCGACCTCGCCTCGCTGCAGGCCCTGATCGCCCAGGCCCCCGAATTGCCTGAGGCGAACCAGCTCGCGCTCATGGCGGTCAAGCGCGGGGCGACCGCTCCGCTGCTCGTCACGCCGGAGAAGCCGGTCTATGTGCTCGGCTTCGCGCCGGTCCGGTACCGAGCGCGCCCGGTGCAGGGAGAGACTGCGGCCGACCAGCTCCGATCCGCGCTCGACCCATTCATCAAGGCCGACAATGCGAGCGGGGCCGAGGCGCTGCTCGCGGCGCAGGGCCCGGCCCTTTCGGTCGAAGCGCGCGCCGAAGCCGCGACGCGCGTCGCCTTCATCTATTACGTCCTCGGCCTCGACATGGACGCGCGCCGGGTCAGCGACACCTGGCGCCAGGGCGCGAGCGGCGAATGGGCCGCTCAGGCCGCCTGGGTGTCGGGCCTCGCGAGCTGGCGGCTCGGCGACTACAATTCCGCCTCGGCCGACTTCCAGCAGGCCGCCCGCTATGCCGACCAGCGCGAGCTCCGCGCCGGCGGCTTTTATTGGGCGGCGCGCGCCGAGCAGGCGGCTGGCCGCCCCGCAGCTGTCGAACCGCTGCTCAAGGCTGCCGTGAACACCACGCCAGCGGCGGAGAGTTTTTATGCCTTGCTGGCGCGCGAAACGCTTGGAATGCCGACCAAGCTCGGCGCAGATCCGTTCATCGGCTACGATCCCCCAATCGCTCAATATCCGAACGTCCAGCGCGCCAAGGAGCTGTCACGGATCGGTGAGCCGGGCCTCGCCGAGGAGATGCTGAAGCACCAGGCGCTGATCGGCGCACCGTCTGAACATCACGCGCTGATCGAGCTGGCGAAGCGCCTTGACCTTCCGGCCGCGCAGCTTTGGCTCGCCGATCACGGACAATGGGGCGCCCGCGCCGATGCAACGGACCGCTATCCCAATCCGCGCTGGACTCCCGTCGACGGGTGGCGGGTCGATCCCGCGCTCGCCTTCGGCCACATCGTCCAGGAGTCTGCCTTCCGCCGGACCGCCGTCAGCACCGCGGGAGCCGTCGGCCTGATGCAGGTGCTGCCGATCACGGCGGAACAGATGTCGCAGGTAATCGGGGTTCGTTACAGCCGCGCGAGCCTCACCGACCCACAATATAATCTCGCATTCGGCCAGAGTTTCATCGAGACGATGCGAAGCTCGCCGGGAACCGGCGGTCAGTTGCCGCGGGTGATCGCATCCTACGATGCGGGGCCCCTTCCAGTCGCGAAATGGGCGACGATCAACGACAAGGGCGACCCTTTGCTGTGGATTGAATCGATCCCCTTCTGGGAGACGCGCTACTACGTCCCGTCGGTGCTTCGGAACATGTGGGTCTACCAGGGCCTCGACGGCGAAGACACGCCGAGCCTCAAGGCCATAGCCCAGCATCAATGGCCGACCTTCCCGACGGGCGCAGCGCCGCGAATGGTGATGGAAAAATAGCCAAGTTCTTGTTTTGTTCTCGCTAACGCGGTAGACTCGCCCCATGCCGGTGGAGTCGAGCCATGGACGCGGGGCGACCCGCAATTCCACGCCGACGCGCTTCAACCTCAAGGAGCGAATCGTCGAGGGCGAATGGCTCGACCAGGTCGAGGCGCTTGACGGAGTTCCGAAGCGCCGGACGACGGTCACGATCGAGCGGCCCAAATCGATTCTGACCCGCAACAGCTCGCCCGACATCGGTTTCGATCGCTCCATCAACGCTTACCGGGGCTGCGAGCACGGCTGCATCTACTGCTTCGCGAGGCCGACCCACGCCTATCACGATCTCTCGCCCGGCGTGGACTTCGAATCGCGTCTGTTTGTGAAGCCCAACGCCGCGCAGCTGCTCCACGCCGCGCTCGCCCGGCCCGGCTACGAGTGCCGCCCGATTGCGATGGGCACCAACACCGATCCCTATCAGCCGATCGAGGAACGCTGGCGGATCACGCGCGCGGTCGTCGAGCTATTGCTCGAGACCCGCCACCCCTTCACCATCACGACCAAGTCGGACCGCGTCCTCCGCGATCTCGACCTGCTCAAGCAGGCCGCCGACCTCCGCATCGCCTCGGTGGCAATCTCGGTCACCTCGCTCGATCCGAAGGTCGCAAGAACGCTCGAGCCCCGCGCTCCCCAGCCGAAGAAGCGGCTCGCCGCGGTCAAGGCGCTGAACGACGCCGGAGTGCCCTGCTACGTGGCGATCGCTCCGGTCGTCCCGCAGATCACGGATCACGAGCTCGAGCATATCGTCGAGGCGGCCGTCGAGGCCGGCGCTCCGGGCGGTTTCTATCTTCCGGTGCGTCTTCCGCACGAGGTCGCGCCCTTGTTCCGCGCCTGGCTCGACACCCATTATCCGGATCGCGCCGCCAAGGTGATGGCGAGCATCCGATCGATCCGCGGCGGCCGCGACAACGATCCCGACTTCTTCAGCCGGATGCGCGGGCAAGGCCCGTGGGCCGAGCTGCTCAGAACCCGCTTCGAGATCGCAGCGAAGAAGTACGGACTCCGCCAGGCGAAATTCCCGCTCCGGACCGATCTCTTCCTGCCGCCAGAAGGCGATCAGATGCGCCTCCTTTAGCCGGTACTCGCTTCGTCGAATTGAATCGGAGCCGAAACAGCCGCGCCGCGTTGTCGCGCAAAAAGGAGGACTCGATGCGCATCCTGATAGCCATTCCCGCCCTGCTCGCCTTGGGCGCGTGCAACGTCAGCAAGAACGGCAATGCCGTCACCGTTCAGTATGACCAGAACAAGGCTCAGAACACGGTCGCCGACGTCACCAACACCGCGCAGAACGTCGCGGCCGACATCGGCAACGACGTCAAGAACACCAGCGAGAAGGTGCAGAACAAGACCGGCAGCGACAACAGCAACAGCAATACGCAGTCGAACGCGACGGAGAACAAGTAGCCCGAGGCGTCGCCGGACCTACTGTGGCTAGAATCCCATGCCTTTCATGGCGCTGAGCGCGCCCTGAATGTTCAGGCGCTGCGCAGCGGCGGCGGGATCGATCCCCACCATCAGGTCCATGCTGTTGCTGGCGGTGATGTCGCTTCCTGAAATCAGCACATGCTGTGCCAGCTGGCCGAGCATTCCGTCGACGTTTTGTTCAACCGCGCCATTTCGGCCGCTGATCGACAGACCAAGTTGGCGATCTGAAACATTGAACTGAAGCGTCTCGCCGTCACCGAACTGCTCGGTTTGGCCATTACCGGCCAAGGCTGTCATGCCGCTCGTGTCCGGGTTGATCGAAGCAGCCGGCACGATCTCGATTGTCATGAGATTGCGCGACTGATTGTCGGATCCGGCGATCTGCTGGCTTTGCACCGCGCCGGTGACGCTATCGAGTGAACCGATCGGAACAGAGCTTCCGTTGCCGGTGAGCGCCACGTAGCCATTGCTCGCCGACGCCCCGAAGTTGGTCAGGTCCATCGAGCTGTCGCCGCAATTCGGGCACTCGCGAGACCAGCTTATCATCAGCTGCGGGACCGGCTGGCCGGAGCCGGCGGCCGCGAAATTGATATCGAACAGCAATGTCGCCGCGGTGGTGATGCCATTCGAGTCTTGCCAGCTCGATGACATCACGATCCCGAAATAGGTGATACCGGACGGCGCGACGAACTTGCCGCGCATTGTGCCGAGCGCCTCGTCCGATACCGGTTTGCCGAGCCCTTCGAGGCCGCTTACGGGCGCGGCCACGGCCGTTCCGACCGGCATCACGCTGATCAGCGTGAACGCAGCGGTGGCGAGCAGCGGGCGCTTCTTCATGACGAAGGCCTCATCTAAAATCTCAACGTGTTCACGGTCGTCAGACCGAAGTCGGCAAGGTCGGCATCCCAGGTCGGAGACCGTTGTTCGAACAGGCGTCGCGCGCTCAGCGGCGGCGGCGGGTTCATCAGCGCCGAATGGGGATCGAATCCATCGCCGACGATGACGAAGACGACATTGTTCCATGCCTTTTCGAAGTCGCGACGGCTCATCACGCGGTTGCCGAGCGCCGGGTCGCCCAGCTGGACCAGGTCGTCGGTGACTTTCCGAACGACGACGAAATGATGATAGCCTTTGAGGTTCAGGAGAACGATGCCGGGCACTTTGAGATGGTGCAGGGCGTCGAAATCGACCTTGTAGCCTTCGGCCCCGAACCCAACTCCATTGACATAGTTTTTCATGTCGAGGAGCGAAAATCCTTTGTCCTTCACGATCGCGGGGTCCGCGACCTTGAGCATGTTGACCAGGATCTGCTTCTCGGTCGTGTGCTTTCCGAATGCCTCGTTGAATACGGTCGCGAGCACTGCGGCGCCGCAACTGAAGTCTGTCTGCTGTCGGACGAGCCCATCGAACTTCATGTCTTTCCAGCTGCGCAACGGCCTGGAAACGAGCAGCTGGCTGCCATCTGAGGTGGGCGCGAGCCACAGTGACGCGTTTCCGCTGCCCGCAGCAGCGGGTGCAGCCAATGTCATTCCCAGGAGGAGTGACCAAATGGAGAGCGCGCCCATGAAATCCGATCTTAGCCAGGAAAATGGGAGGAGCGACAGGGCGCCCCTCCCAAGCCTGCGTGGCGATCAGCCGCCGAGCGGACCGGATACGGCCGCGGTCAGCGAGTTGATCTGCTGGTTGCCGACACCCGCGGCGATATTCACGCCGAAGTTGCCCGAACCGTTGATCACTCCGCTCGTCGCATTGTTGCGCTGATCCTGGATGTCGACGGTATTGCAGGACGCCGTCTGGAACAAAGCGGCGTTGGACTGAGCCAGCACCGAGTTGTTCGCGACTGCGAGCGTCAGCAAGTTCTGTTGCTGATTGAACGCGCCGGCGGCGACATTGACTCCGACGTTGCCGTCGCCGCTAACCGCATGACCAGTTGCGTTGTTACGGTCCTGGTAGTGGGTCTTGTTGCCATTACCATTGCCTTCGCCGTTTCCGTTGTTGCCGGAAACGCCATAGCTGGTGCCAGTGAGCGACTGATAGGCGGTTGTCGACGCCGAAGCCCAGCCGTTGGCGCCCGCATTCGTGTCAGCAGAAACGGCCATGTTCGCGCTGTTCTGCTGCATGTTGTCCTGGCCTGCCGCAACGTTGACGCCGACGTTACCCTCGCCGGTGACCGCGTTCGCAGTGGCGTTGTTGTGCACGGTCGCAGGATCGCTCTTGTTCTTCTTGTTGTTATCCGGCTTCGAGAACGTCACGCTCTCGCCCGAGAGGATCTGCTTGGTGTCCGTGTTGGCAATCGCCGCACTGTTCGGGCTGATCACGCCAGTGAGCGTGACATCGCCGATCAGCGCGGTGCCTTCGAATTCAACCGAAGCGTTGAACAGCGCCGTTCCGATGTGGTTGTCGAACGAAATCGACGTATAAGTGCCGTCGCCACTCGCGAACGCGGCCGACGGTGCGATGGCCATCGCCGTAGCGACGCCCGCCATGAGAATGTACCTTTTCATTGCCTTCTCTCCTTTGACTTGATTCACTTCAACTCAGTGGTTCGCACCTGCCGATGCCGACAGTGCGAAGATATTGGCGGAGGAGTTCCTGTCGCCCCCGATCAGACTGACCTGCACCAGGCCGCTACTGTTCGCGAACGCGCCGTCGCCGATGGCTACGGAGCGATCGCCGGCAACGGCCCCGGTGCCAGGGCCCCCTGTCGGTTCGTGTGACGCGCGAGCCTGGCTCAGCGCTGCGTCGCTCAAGGCGGCGCCTGTCGTTCCCAATGCGATGATGGCGAGGTTCGCCTGCTGGTCGCCTGCCCCCGCCGCGCCATTGACCGCCAACCATCCTGAAGAGCCAGCGAAGCTGCCGGGTGCAATCGTCGCACTCAGGCGCCCGTTCGAGTCGGGAACGTCGCCCATCTTCTGCGAAAGTATTGCCAAGGCGGCAGAATCACCGCCCGTCGCAATCAAGCCGGCATTGGCCTGCTGGTTGGTATTGCCCGCTGCGACATTGACCGTCGCTGCTCCGTTGACCTTGCCGCCTGCGATTGTGACCGTGTCGTCGCCAGCCCGAGCGCCTCCGTTGGCGAAGGCTGCCAGCAGCGCTCCAACGACGAAAGCGCGGCCGATCAATGTCCCAAACCTTGCAAGCTGCCGAGCGCGCCCTGGAGCGCGCCGATACCTGTGTGAAGCGCGCCCGCCATGCCGCCCGCCATCCCCGAGGCGGCGGTACGGTCTAGCGGCTGCCCACCGTCCATCGCCTGCGAGCCAAGAAGTCCCCCGATCGCGCCCGCGACCAGCTTCCCGCTCTGGCCGGCGCCGGATGTCCCGGCGATCGAAGCCGCCTGCCCATCCGAAATGGGCGCGCCGACTCCCTCGAGCGACTCGAAAACGCTCGATGGAGGTGCCGTCGGCGCGGTAACCGCTCGTCCGGCTCCGGAGATGATTGCGTTGCGCGGCGGAACGGCACGGATGAGGATCAGATTGCCGGGCAGGACTTTCTGAGCGCCCGGCTGAGTCGATCCGGGATAACCCGCGACGGCCGGGCTCGCGGCCAGAGCGAGCGCCAGCGTCGCCGCGATGAACATTTCAGCTGAACAAGTGCCCCGCACCCCGGTACTCCGATTGGGGTCGCAGTATCGGATTCTGGGCTATCGATAGCCATTGGAGCGATTCCTAGGCGGAATACCCAC
>DASUIC010000158.1:0-11244 GCA_036273215.1 Sphingomicrobium sp. | reverse complement strand
TCCTCGTCGTCGTTGGACGCGTCGCGCGCTTCGTCCTTGACGCTTCCCCAGGCGTTCTGGAGCTTGCCTTCGGCCTGGTCGGCCTGGCCTTCGTGCTTCATCTTGGAATCGCCGAACAGCTTGCCGGCGCCTTCTTTCATCTCGCCGCCGAGCTGCTTTGCGCTGCCTTCGGTGCGATCGTCGTCAATCCCGGCAGTCGTGCCGTCGTCGTTGCGGTCATGGTCGTCCATGGCATTCCTCCTGCTTGTGTCAGGAGAGAACGCATCAGCAATGCAAATGGGGTCGGCGGTCGATTGCGCGCCCTTCGACCCGAGCGATTCAAAGCGTCACGGGGGGGGACAGGGAAGGCAGGGCGCGGCCCCGGCCGCCCCACCCGTTCGTTCCGCTAATCCATGTTGATCGCGCTAGCGAACAAAGCTGCTAATTGATTCACGGCTTTCGGGTGTGGGTGGCGTATGCGCATCGAACTGAATTGTGCCCAGTGCGGCAAGAACAGCTTCAACCTCGGGCGAGGAGCCGAGGATGATTCGCCCATTCGCTGCGATTTTTGCGGACACGAGATCGGGACCATGGCCGAGCTCAAGCAGCGTTTTGCTGCCGAAGTCATGAAGCGTGCCGCCCGCCGCGATTCCGGGCCGCTTTAGCTCCTGCCCTTCCGGACCCTCCGTCCGGCGTCCGGTGAACCATTTCGCAGGAGAATTCCATGGAACGCGAGCAACGGTAGCCGCGCTTAGAGTACCAAACATTTCGCGGGTGCCGGTATGCGTATCGATAGCGTTGAAAACGACAGCAGCTATGAGTGGCGCCGGGACGGTTGGCTCGCCGCCTGCTCGCTGACTGCCATCCTGTTGGTCATTTCCGCGCTGACGCCGCACGCGGCGGGGTTCGACACCTTCCTTCGCCTGTTCGTCTTCTGCCTCGCGCTGGTGCGCGGATTCGCCGGGTTCCGCAAAGGAGGAGCCTGGCTTCCGCTGTCGGCGGCGGCAATCGCGATCCTGTTCAACCCTGCCCGGCCACTGGCGATGACCTCCATCGCCTGGACCTGGTGCGACCTGATTGCCGCCGCGTGGTTCGCGATCGTCGGCGCGTGGCGACTGCTTGGGTCATGGCACCCGCAGCGCGGCTGGGCCGCGGCGGCAATCAGCCTCGGGGCGCTGGCGGTGCCCGCGGTCGGCGCGTTGAACGCGCCCAACCGCGATGCGCTTATCGCTCCGAACCTCAACGAAAATCTGGCGGTGATGAACGCCGGCGGAAACGAGGGCATCACTGCGCCCGAGATGAATACGACGGTCCCCGCGCCCGCGCATGCATCGGCCGGCGCGGCGACTCCGATTGCCCACGGCGCTGCCAACACCCCTGTTTCGGAGCCTGCGAACGGAGTGACTCGCGAGGATCGCCAAGTCTCGGCGGAAACCAATGTCGTGCGCGAACCCCCAATCGCCAACAACGATGCAGCTTCGTCCGAAGAGCCGCTCAACGAAACGCCGACAACCGATGAACCGGCGAACGGCGAAGACGATGGAGTCGCCATCAATCCTTCGAATGGACGACGATCTGACCCTGCGAACCATTGGGCGCCGGATTGACCGCGATCGTGAACGCGTCGCCGTCCTTCGACTTGCCGACGACGGCGTTGCCGTCGATCTTCGCTTCCAGGCCCTCCTTGCCGAACGCATCGACGAAATAGGAGCGGACCTGGTCAGGAGTTTGCGTGTTCGTGAAGTTCATCACGATCACAGTCCGGTCGTTCGCCGAGTTCATATGGAAGCCGGTAGTCGACGTTCCCGGCGGCATGTTGACGCCGTCGAGATCGAGCTCGCCGTTGTGCATCATCGAGGCGGGAAGCTGGATGCTGCCCTTGGCGAACGGGAAGTTGAACGCGACCTGCCCGTTCTGGTCGGCGCTAAGGCTGACATTGTCGTCGTCGCTAGCCGGGTTCTTCGAATGGACGTTGCACGATGCCAGCAAGGGCACGAGCAGGAACAGGGCTGAACGCTTCATCGGAACCTCCTGTGTTATCTATATAACACAGTTGACCCCCGCCGGGTCAAGACGCTTCGCGAACTTACTCCGGCAGCGTCGCCCCCGAACCGCCGAGCTCCGCCGGGAAATCCTTGAGCTTGGGAAGGCCGTCGCGCACCGGCAGCGTTCGTTCCTGATAGTTGACGTGAAGCGCCGGCCGGAACTCGAATTGCGAGATCGTCTCGGCGTGAACGTCGGTCATTCCGATCGAAGGATGGTAGATCAGCACCTGGCCGCCGCAATTGGCGCAGTGCCTGCGGTCGGAGAAGTCGGTCTTGCTGTAGCCCTTGAGCTGATCTTCGCCGCGCGTGATCCGCACCGAATCCTGCGGCCACAGCGTAAAGGCGCGGACCGGTGCCCCCGCCATGCTCCGGCACGATTCGCAATGGCAATAACCCTGCGCCGCCGGCTCGCCGGTGACCTCGAGCTCAACCTGTCCGCAAAAGCATCGTCCCTGGTGCGCCATTGCTGTTCCTCCACTGAGGTGTGTTCATGGAAAGGCCGGCGGTACGAAAAGCGCTTGGCTACGCGCCAACAAATCCACAGTCGCGCGCGACAAGGCTAATTTATGCTAGTTTTCGCCAGCTGTCGCGCAGTTTCCCGCAGCGATTGGTCGATCCGCCGCTTGCGGCAAGGCTGAGAAAGTTCAATCGTCGGCCATTCCATTCCGGAGGGGACTCCCGTGACTCGAATCCGCATGCTTTCGCCCTTGGCGATGCTGTTTGGCGCGACCGCCCTTGCCGCCCCGGCGGCCGCAGCGCCCGGGTCGGGCCCAGACCGCTATTTCACCGGTTCGGACCTGTTCAACCTCGAATGGGCAAGCGATCCCGAGATCAGCCCCGACGGGCGCACCATCGCCTACGTCCGCCAGTCCAACGACGTCATGACCGACAAGGCGCGGCCGTCGATTTGGCTGATCGATGTCGCGACTGGCCAGCAGCATCCGCTGCTCGCGGGTTCCGGTTCCTACTTCTCGCCGCGCTGGTCGCCCGACGGAACGCGCCTTGCCTACATCGCGTCCGACGGTGGGGCCGCCGAGCTCCACGTGCGCTGGCTGGCGAGCGGCACGAACGCGCGCATCACAGGCCTTCCGGACAGCCCCGACAGCATCGCCTGGTCGCCGGACGGCCGGCGGATCGCTTATTCGATGCTGGTCCCCGACGATGCGCCCAAGCTCGGGAACAGTCCCGACAAGCCCGACGGCGCCAAATGGGCCGACCCGCTGCAGGTGATCGACACCGTCACCTATCGCTTCGACGGAGCCGGCTATCTCAAGCCCGGTTTCAGTCAGATCTTCTGGGTCCCGTCCGACGGCGGATCGCCGGTCCAGCTGACCTTCGGAGACCGCAACTCCAGCGGCCCCGTGTCCTGGACTCCCGACGGCCGCTCGATCCTGTTCAGCGCCGATCTGTCGCCCAACTGGCAACGCGAGGCGCTCGAAGGCGAAGTCTATCGAGTCAGCATCGACGGCGGCGCTCCGGTCGCGCTCACCAACCGGGTAGGCCCCGATAACTCGCCGGTGGTCTCCCCCGACGGCCGGATGATCGCCTGGGTCGGGTTCGACGACAGGAAGCTCGGCTATCAGGACAGCCGCCTTAACGTCATGAACATCGACGGATCGAACAAGCGCGTACTTACCGCTTCGCTCGACCGATCGGTCTCCAACCCCCGCTGGGGCGGCGACAGCCGCTCGATCTATGTCGAAGTCGAGGACGGCGGCGTGAACAAGGTCGAACGAGTGGGGCTCGACGGTTCGATCCGCTCCGTCGCCAGCGACATGGGCTTCGGCGAGATCGACCGGCCCTATGCCGGCGGCGAGTTCAGCGTCTCGCGCAACGGCGTCGTCGCGCTGACCTCGGGCGACCCGCTGCACCCCAATCAGGTCGCCGTCGCGACTACAGGCGGCACGCGGCGCCTCACCCATCTCAGCTCGAGCTTGCTCGACTCCAAGGTGCTCGGGCAGGTGCAGAAGCTTCCGGTCACTTCGGAATACGACCGTCGACCGATCGACGCCTGGATGGTGACTCCGCCCGACTTCGATCCGGCGCGGAAATATCCGATGATCCTCGAGATCCACGGCGGCCCATATTCGTCATACGGGCCGCAATTCGCGACCGACGACCAGCTCTATGCCGCGCACGGTTACGTCGTCGTCTATGCCAATCCGCGCGGCTCGACCTCGTACGGCGAGGATTTCGCGAACCAGATCGAGAAAGCCTATCCGGGCCACGATTACGACGATTTGATGAGCGCGGTCGACGCGGCGATCGCCACAGGGCACGTCGATTCCAACAATCTGTTCGTCACCGGCGGGTCGGGCGGCGGCGTGCTGACGGCGTGGATCGTCGGCAAGACCGACCGCTTCCGCGCCGCCGCGGCGCAGAAGCCGGTGATCGACTGGGCGAGCTGGGGCCTCACCTCCGACATCGCCAATTTCAGCTATCCCTACTGGTTCGCAAAGCTCCCGTGGGAGGACCCGATGGGCTATTGGAAGCGCTCGCCGCTGAGCCTCGTCGGCAACGTCAAAACCCCGACGCTCGTCGTCGTCGGCAGCCAGGATTACCGCACCCCCGACAGCGAGGCCGAGCAATATTATGAGGCGCTGAAGCTTCGCGGAATTCCGACCATGTTCGTCAAGGTTCCGGGAGTCGGCCACGAGAATCTGACCGAGCACCCGAGCCAGTCCGCGGCCAAGGCGAGCGCCATACTCGCCTGGTTCGACCGCTATCGCAGCGGAGATGGCGCGGCGAGCGTTGCATCGGCGGACTAACTATCGGTAAGGCGGCTCTTCCGCTGCCCGTTTCCCAGCCACGCAACATCTGATTTCTCGGGGAGAGACCATGAACAAATTCCGCTGGTTCGCCGCGTCTGCCATTGCGCTTGCCGCAGTTCCTGTCGCCGCCGCCTCGCCCGGAGCGTTCAGCACCGAGCGGCTGTCGGCCGTCGACAAGCAACTGTCCTCCGACGCTTTCCAGGGCCGCGGCACTGCGAGCGCGATCGAGCCGACGGTGATCCAGTATATCGCCGACCAGATGAAGGCCGCCGGAGTCCAGCCGGGCGGCGACCTGGTCAACGGACAGCGGAGCTGGTTCCAGAAGGTGCCGCTGCTCGAATCGCAGATCGTCGGCACGCCTGAGATCAGCCTCAACGAGAACGGCACCGTCGTTCCGCTTCGCGACGGCCCCGACATCGCCGTTCTTGCTCCACTGAACGGCGCAAAGCGGATCGACATTCAGAACGCGCCGCTGGTCTTCGCCGGCTACGGAGTCGACGCTCAGGAGCGCGGCTGGAACGACTTCAAGGGCGAGGACATGCGCGGCAAGATCCTCGTCGTGCTCGTCAACGATCCCGATTTCGAGGCCACGCCGGGCGAGCCGGTCGCGGGCAAGTTCGGCGGCAAGGCGATGACCTATTACGGCCGCTGGACCTATAAGTATGAGGAAGCGGCGCGGCTCGGCGCGGCGGGAGTGATCATCATCCACGAGACGGCTCCGTCCTCCTACGGCTGGGAAGTCGTCCAGAACTCCAATACCAACGCGCAGTTCGACATCGTCCGGCAGAATCCCGCTTCCGCGCACACGCAGTTCGAAAGCTGGATCCAGCGGCCTCTAGCCGTCCAGCTGTTCCAGCGCGCCGGCCTCGATTTCGAAAAAGAGAAGATCGCGGCTCGAAGCCCGAACTTCCGCCCGGTGCCGCTGAAGGCGACGCTGTCGGCGCATTACGCCGCGACGCCGCAGGTCATCACCAGCCACAACGTGGTCGGAATCCTCCCGGGAACGCGCTACCCCGATGAAACCGTCATCTACTCGGCCCACTGGGATCATCTGGGAATCGGCAAGCCCGACGCGACCGGCGACAGGATCTACAATGGGGCGGTCGACAACGCCTCGGGCGTCTCGCAGCTGATCGAGCAGGCGCGGGTGTTCGCCCACGAGCCGCGCACCCAGCGCTCGATCGTGTTCCTCGCGGTCACCGGTGAGGAGAAAGGGCTGCTCGGCTCGAATTATTACGCCACGCACCCGCTCTACCCCGCCGGCAAGACCGTGGGCGACCTCAACGTCGACGCCTGGATCCCGATGGGCCCGGCGAAGAATTTCGACATATCGGGCAACGCCAAGCTGGGGCTGCTCGACGACCTGATCGCCGAAGGAAAGCGCGAAGGGCTCTACTTCAGCCCCGACCCGAACCCCGCCGCGGGGCACTTCTATCGTTCGGACCATTTCTCCTTCGCCAAGGTTGGAATTCCCGCACTGAGCATCGGCGAGGGCAATGATCTCGTGAACGGCGGCATTGCCAAGGGCGAAGCGATCGAAACCGATTACAACGTCCATCATTATCACCAGCCGAGCGACGAATGGCACGCGAACTGGGACTGGAGCGGGGTCGCGATCGACGCCAACCTCGTTCACCAGCTCGGCCTGAGGCTCGCCAATTCGCGCGAATGGCCCAACTGGAGCGCCGACAGCGAATTCCGCGCCGCGCGTGATGCGACCGCCGCCGAACGTGGCGGCGCGACTCCGCCTGCGGCAGCGCCTGCAGGGCGTCCCGGAGAGCGCGGCTAAGGGAAAGAATCTCCTTCTCGAAGCGGTGGGCCGCGGTTCTGCGCGGGTGAAAAGCCTCGCATTTGCTGGAGATGCTTGAGCAGGTGCTTCGAGAGGGATAATCCGCCCCTCTAAAATCAGGGGAGGATAAAATGGCCGACCTCATTTTCTATCATAATCCGCAGTCGCGCGGGCGGATCGTGCGCTGGATGCTCGAGGAGGTCGGCCAGCCATACGAGACGGAAGTCATTCCCTACGACCAGATGAAGAGCGAGCGCTATCTCGCCATCCACCCGCTCGGGAAGGTCCCGGCCATCAGGCACAAGGGTCATGTCGTCACCGAATGCGCGGCCATCTGCGCCTATTTGGCCGACGTATTTCCCCAGGCGGGACTCGGCCCGCGCGAGGATGAAAAGGCGGATTATTACCGCTGGTTCTTCTACGCCGCGGGCCCGTGGGAGCAGGCCGGAACCAACCACGCGCTTGGGTGGGACCCGCCCGAGGACAAGCAGCGGATGTTCGGCTACGGCAATTACGACAAGGCCATCGCCGCGGTCGACGAGCTCCTCAACCTTCGCGATTATGTCTGCGGCGACCGTTTCACCGCGGCTGATGTCTATCTCGGCTCGCAGATCATGTTCCCGATGCAGTTTGGAATGCTTCCCGAGCGCGACAGCTTCCTCCGCTACCGCGACCGGCTGACCGCGCGCGACGCCTACAAGCGGGCGAACCAGATCGACAACGACAAGGCGGCCGAGATGGGCCTCAACCCGCCGCAGCCCGCGCAGCCTCAACCGGCCTGACGCGATTCACGCAGCGGCGGTGGCCGGTCCAGGCCCGCGCAGGAAGAACATCAGATAGACCAGCCGGCCATTCTCGATCGAATCGCCGAAGCTCGGCCCCGCCGTGTGCCAATATTGCGGCTGCAGCAGGATCAGACGGTTGAAGCGCATCGGAACGGTCATCGTCAGCTCCCACTTCGACCGGTCGAGCGCGTCCTTGTCGAGGATTTGGGCGCGCAGCTCGTCGTACGAGGAATAGCCGGCTGCCTTCAGCGCCTCGGGAGTCAGCGGAAGGTGATCGGTTCCAGTCGGAAGGTGGCGGAAGAATTCGGTGCCGCCCTGGCAGTCCTCGGGACGGGTCAGGTACAGGATTCCCGACCAGTGGCTCTGGTCGATGTGGATCCGCGCGGGCCGGTCGTCCTTGGCCAGTGCGACGCGGCAGCTGCCATGCGAAAAGTCCTTGGTCCAAGGCGCCCGCACCGGCTCGTACACCAGTCTCGAGACCAGCTCGTCGAGGCCGGGAATGTTCACCTTCTCGACTGAGTTCAGCCCGGGATATCGCCCTTCGACGGCATAGTTGAGCTTGAGCGCGCGATCGCGAAGCTCGTCGATGTTGGGCAGGAAATCGTCGATGACAATGACGTGCGGGATCATCGCCCGGATATAATCAGAAGCGTCGCCGGAAGGCTAATGGGCCGCAGATGCCATCGAAGCGATTTCCTTGCACAGACCTTCGACGAAATCCTGCAGCACGCGCGGCAGGCGGCGTTTGCGCAGGACGATCACGTCGATTGTCGCTTCGCTGAAGCTCGGCTCGGCGATCGGAACCGCGAGCAGTTCACCGCTGCCGTCGCGAGCCACGATTGCGCGCATCGGCAGAAGAGCCGCTCCCGAACCCGAGCGGACGAAGCTTCGAAGCACTTCGAAATCGTTGCTGGTCAAGATCGGCTCGAGTCGCACTCCCAGGCGTCCCGCCGCGGCGTCGATCATTCGCCTTGTTCCGAAATCCGGATCGGGAAGCGCGAGCGGAATGGTTGCCAGCTCTTCCAGTCCGATTCCCGCGCGGCCCGCGAAAGGGTGACCCGGAATAACGGCGAGCATCACCGGCTCGGGAATCCTCGCCAGCGGGACGATGTCGGCATCGACGGCGACGCAATAACCGAGCCCGATCTCGCATTGCCCTTCCCGCACCGCCTCGACGACCGCGGGGGCAGGCATCAGCCGGATGTTGAACGAGATCGCCGGGTAGCGCGCATTGAACTTGTGCACCGCGCTCATCGGCGCCGATGCGGCAATGCTCTCGACCGACGCTACCCTGACGAGCCGCTGCCGGACGCCACGTACATCGTCGAGGTCGCCCCGCAGCGTGTCATAATCGAGTAGAAGTTTGCGGACGAACTCGGCGACGAGCTCGCCGGCATGGGTCAGATCGACTCCATCCGAGCGCCGTTCGAACAGCGCGGTGCCGATTTGCCGCTCGAGGACCGCAATATGGCGGCTGACCGAAGACGGGGCGACGCCCAGCGCCTCGCTCGCCTTGCGGATTGAGCCGGCGCGAACGGTTGCGTCGAAAGCCCGAAGCGAGCCGTGGAACATGCGCTTGCCTCCGCTTCGGCGGGGGTAAGGCCCCGTTGCAAATTGCGCAACACTCCTGCGTTCAATTTGATGCGAGCGGGATCGAGGCGCAGGCGTAATGATGCCGGACGGCTTCGCGGAGAGTGAGCGTGCGTCGGACAATCGCAATCATGCGAACATCAATTCTTGCTATCGCGGTCGCGGCAGTTCCCGCGCTCGGCGCACCGGGGGATGACATCTATTTGCATCCAGGCGTCATTGTCACCGCGTTCGACGGCGCTCGCCTCAATCTCTACTGCAGCGGGAGCGGCTCGCCCGCGGTGCTGCTCGACGCCGGCCATCAGGACTGGGCGCCAGCTTGGGCCGTCGTTCAGCCCGAGGTCGCGAAATGGACCCGCGTGTGCAGTTTTGACCGGCCCGGCTACGGTTTCAGCCCGCCGGGCCCGGCCCCACGCACCAGCGAACGCATCGCAACCGAGTTTCACGACGCCCTTCGCGTGCTCGGGATAAGCGGTCCGTTCGTGCTGGTCGGCCACGCCTATGGGGCTACGAACGTGCGGACGTTTGCTCTTCTCTATCCTGGCGAAGTTCAGGGCGTCGTCCTTATCGACCCCGACGAGGAGGCGACGCCCGAGCAGGTTGCGAAGGCGCATAGCGTCTTCATCCAGCAGGCGATCGAAATTCAGCGCTGCCGCGACAGCTTGGCAGCCCACATCACGCAGCCGCCGGAGCTTGCCTGCGACAAGCGCTTCTTCCGTGGTTTTCCCGAGCCGGGCTGGTCCGCGGCGCTGAATGCAGCGCTTGCGAATGCTGTCCACACCCGTCCCGATCTCTCCGACGCCGCCAATGCCGAGCTGGCAGAAATTCCCGAGGACGAGCTGTGGCTGAAGGAGCACCGCATGCCGCTCGGCTCAAAGCCGGTGCGGGTGATCACCTGGGCGCAGCATAAGCCCGAGACCATCAGGGCACAGGCCACCATTCTGTCGATGTCGTCGAATGCAAAGCAGGTTCTGGCGACGCATACCCGCGGCGCATACATGCAGTTCGACGAACCGGAGCTCGTGATTCAGGCAATCAGGGAGGCGGCCGGCCGATGAGGTCTCCGCTGTTCGCTCTAGCGCTTCTCGCGCTTGCCTCCGCGGCAAACAGCGCTCCAGGCGACGACATTTACACTCGGCCGGGAAGGATCGCCCCCGCCGGGGACGGAGCGCGGCTCAACTCCGTCTGCCTCGGCAGCGGCTCGCCGACCGTCGTATTCGATTCGGGCTTCCTCGACTGGTCGCCGGCATGGGCCACGGTGCAACCTGCCATTGCCCGCTTCACTCGCAACTGCAGCTACGACCGAGCCGGAGCCGGGTTCAGCAGCCCTGGGCCGCTCCCGCGCTCCAGCCAGCGGATCGCGACCGAGCTCCACGATGCGCTCCGCGCCGCAGGGATTGCGGGTCCCTACATCCTCGTCGGCCAGGCGTTCGGCGGCGACCACGTTCGCGCCTTCGCCGACCTGTTCCCCTCCGATGTCGCAGGCCTCGTCCTCGTCGAGGCCGATGCGAGCGATGTCGACACGCCGGAAAACCGCCGTCACGACGACGACGGCGGCCGTTCCTTCGTCCCGCTGCTCAAGCAATGCCGGGACGCGATCGCCGCCGGCAACACCGAGTTCGCCCTTCCCCCGCCGCCAGGGCGCCCGCCGCGCAAGTGCATCGAGGGATTCTTCCGCGGACTTCCGGAGCGCGAATGGTCGCCCGAGCTCAACGCCAAGCTGTTCGACATCGCCCGCCACAAGGTCGCGATGTGGGATGCAGACCTGTCGGAATTGCAGGAGACGCCCGCCGACGAGACCTGGCTCCAGCAACATCGCCGCTTCTTAGGTAAGACGCCCGTACGGGTCATCACGACGGGCAATCACGCCGTCCATTTCCTCGACAACCCGCCGCCGCCGACCATCGATCATCTGAAGATGGAATATGACGTCGCCATCGCGCAGTCGCGCTGGCTGACGCTTTCATCGGACTCGCGGCAGATTTTCGTCGAGAAGAGCGGCGAGTATGTCCAGTTCGATCGCCCGGACGTGGTCGTCGGAACGATCCGCGAAGCGTGGGAAAAGGCGCGGAACAGACGCTGAATCAAAAGGGCCGGCGGATCGCTCCGCCGGCCCTTCCGGTTTGGTCCGTTCGCCTGCTCTAGCGGCGGTTGCCCATGAACCGCAGCAGGAACAGGAACATGTTGATGAAGTCGAGGTAGAGGTTCAGCGCGCCCATCACGGCGGTCTTGGCCATCGCCTCGCCATTGCCGGCGACCGCGAAATAGATGCTCTTGATCTTCTG
>DASUIC010000157.1:0-6397 GCA_036273215.1 Sphingomicrobium sp. | reverse complement strand
CCGACCCGCTCGCGTTCGCCCGCGAGCGGTTCTCGCTTGCCGAGGACATCATCTACCTCGACGGCAATTCGCTCGGCGCTCTGCCCGTTGCAGCAGCGGCGGCGCTCGCGAACACCGCCGGGCAGTGGGGCGACGAGCTGATCACGAGCTGGAACAAGCATGGCTGGATCGACTGGCCGACGCGGATTGCCGCAAAGCTCGCGCCGATCGTTGGTGCCAAGACGAACGAGCTGCTGATCGCCGACTCCACCACCGTCTGCCTGTTCAAGCTCCTTGCTGCGGCCGTTCGCGCGCGTCCCGGCAGGCGGACGATCGTGACTCAGGAGGCAAGCTTCCCGACGGATCTCTACGCCGCCCAGGGCCTGTGTGACATGCTCGGGCTGGAGCTGAAGTCGGTGCCGCCGGAGCAAATTGTCGAATCGATCGACGAACAGACCGCGGTCGTGAGCCTCACCCATGCGGATTACAAATCGGCGGCGATCTACGACATGCGCGCCATCAACGAGGCGGCGCATGCCGCCGGCGCGCTCATCGTCTGGGACCTGTGCCACAGCGCCGGAGCGATCGAGATCGACCTCAACAGCACGGCAAGCGACCTCGCTGTCGGCTGCGGCTACAAATATCTGAATGGCGGCCCGGGAGCGCCGGCATTCATCTACGTGGCCGAGCGGCTTCAGGATCAGCTCACCAACCCGCTGCAGGGCTGGATGGGCCATGCCGAGCCGTTCGCCTTTGTCGACGACTACCGGCCGGCGAGCGGAATCCAGAAGTTCCTCACCGGAACGCCGTCGATCCTCGCCATGGCCGCGCTGAACGAGGGAATCGCCACCTTCGACGGGATCGCCATGGCCGACGTGCAGGCGAAATCGCGCAAGCTGTCGCAATTGTTCGTGGATGAGGTTGAAGCTCGCTGCGGAAGCGAAGTGCGCCTAGCCTCACCTCGCGATCCGGCGGAACGCGGCAGTCACGTCGTCTTCAGTCACCCGGACGGCTATGCGGTGATGCAGGCGCTCATTTCGCGCGGCGTGATCGGCGACTTTCGGGCTCCGGACCTGATGCGGTTCGGCTTTACTCCGCTCTACATGCGCTACGCCGATGTGGTCCGCGCAGCCGAAATCCTCGCCGACATTCTCGATCGCCGGGAGTGGGATCAGCCGCGGTTCAAGACCCGGGCGAAGGTCACCTGATCGGCTCCTTGCGGACCAGCGCTCCGTCGATGCTCCACGCCCCCGGACCCGCGAACACGAGGTAAAGGAAGACGAAACAATAAAGGATTGCGGCTTCGCCCATGTTCACCGCGGGATAGAAGCCCATCTTTGCGTGCACCGTCCAATAAGCGACCGCCATCTCTCCAGCCGCGAGGAAGGCGGCAATTCGAGTGAACAGGCCGAGGGTCACGAGCACGCTCGTCACCAGCTCAATCAAGCCTGCAAACCACAGATAACTCGCCACATGCTGCAGCCCCGGCTTGCCGCCCGGCGGGAAGCCCGCAAGCTTGATGAGCGCATGCTCGAGGAACAGCAGACCGACAACGATGCGCAGGATTGCGCGCATCTCGGCCTGCCAGCGCGACGCCCAGGTAAATTGCATTCAGACCTCCGCCGGTTGGTTGGCGTGAACTGGGAATTCGGTTCAACCGGCGACAAGTGTCAGGCGTGTTCCTTCGCCTTCGCGACGGCGACGTGGGCTGAATCTTCGGCGAGCGCCGCGCGGGAGCGATGGATCATGTCGACCCAGTCCGCGAAGGCGTGGGCGAGCACCGAGACGAGGTCCTTCAGCGGCCCATCCTTGAGGCACCCGCTCTCGTCGAAGCTCTCGTCGCTGACGTGGCCGAGATAGGCCTCGGGCTGCTGCATCACCGGCATGTTGAGGAACACGCACGTTTGGCGGATTTGGTGGTTCGCGCCGAACCCGCCGATTGATCCGGGCGAGACGGTGACGATCGCCGCCGGCTTCTTGTCGAAGACGCTCTTGCCATAGGGTCGTGAGCCGACGTCTATCGCGTTCTTGAGAACGCCGGGGATTCCACGGTTGTACTCGGGGCTGACGAACAGGACGCCATCGGCAGGCCGCACCTGGTCGCGAAAGCGGGTCCATTCGGCAGGCGGGTCGCTATCCAGATCCTGGTTGTAGAGCGGCAGGTCGCCGATCTCGATCATCGAGCAATCGAGATTGTCGCCGCGGATGGCGCAGATCGACCGCGCGACCTTGCGGTTCAGGCTTCCCTTCCGAAGGCTGCCGACAATGATCGCGATTTTGTAGCCCATGGCTTTGCTCCTTGCTCGAGCCCGTCAATTCGCAGGTGCGGCTAAGGTTGCGACAGCCGATCAGGCGTTAGCGATGGCCGCGATCGCGACGCCGACGGCGAGCCCGACGAGCAGCAACAGGAGAACGACCTTCAGCGCCGCCTTGCGCCGCTCATCCTCGAGACGCACCGCTTCACGGTCGATCCAGTAGCGCCCGTCGCCCGTCTCGCGGAGAATGCCGCGCCCGATCAGAAGTTCGAATTGACGTTGGTGCATTCGATCAGGCGGATCGTACGTCACTGCGTGGCCGGGATCGAACGCGTCATGCTTTTCGAAATGTTCGCGAACTTCGCGGCGCGCCCGAGCGACCATCGCCGCCGCAACCGTCGCCGCCGAGCTCGCCATTCGAGTCTCCTCCGAGTGCAACCTCTAGCGCAATGTGACGGCGGCCGCGACCTCCAAGGGTTGGGCCGCGGCCGCCGCCCGGGAACCGATCCGGCGCCGGCTCCCGATCTCCTCAATCGCGGTTCTGCTCGTCGACCTGCTTCCACTGCTCCTTGGTCAGGCAGACGCGTTCACTCTGGTGCGAGTAGCTCGACGGAATGTGCCTGCAGATCTTCTTGTCCGCCGGCGCCGCGGCAGTGGTCGAAGCAACGCTCGCCGCCGGAGATGCCTGTGTCGCGTCCGCCATCTGGCGCGGAGCCGAACCCGTCGGAGCGGCAGAAGCAGCGGCAGAGACCAATGCCAGGCTGAGTATCGAAGCGATTTTGTACATGGCTGTGCTCCTCAAAAATGAGCAGCACCAAATTACGTCTGTAATCGACCGTCGCGCCATCCGCCCGTTGTCGGCCGGACGAGCCGCAAAGCCCCTTCATCGAAGCCGCTTTCGACGAACGCCGTTTGTCGATGAACGGCAGATAAACGGCTTTAGTGGCGGCGATTCGAATGGCGGATGTTTGCGGGCCTGCCGCGACGCCCAGTTTTCACGCGATCGCCGCGGATCGTCGCCGAGGCCCCGCCATAGCTGCCCTCGGGAAGCTCGAACCGGAGTGCGCCGGAGACCGGATTCGACTCGGCGAGCCTGAGAGTCAGCCGCTGCCCGATCCGATAGGTCTCGCCGGTATCCTCGCCGACGAGCTGCCTGGCGCCTTCGTCATAGCGGAAATATTCGCGGCCGAGGTCCTTGGCGAGCAACAGCCCGTCGCCACCCAACTCCTCGACCGTGGCGAAAAACCCAAACGGTTGGACTCCCGTGATGCGGCACTCGACAAGCTGCCCGACCTGGTCGGCGAGGAAGGCCGCGACATAGCGGTCGACCGTCTCACGCTCGGCCTCCATCGCGCGGCGCTCGAGCATCGAGATCTGCTCGCCGATCTGCTCGAACCGTTCCTCCTCGCCCGGAGGAAGGCCGCCCTCGCCGAGCTTATATGCGCTCACCAGCGCGCGGTGGACGAGCAAGTCGGCATAGCGGCGGATCGGCGAGGTGAAGTGCGCATAGGTCGCGAGCGCCAGCCCGAAATGGCCGAGCCGCTCAGGGCCATAACGCGCCTGCATCTGCGTCCTGAGGAGCTGCTCCATAATCTCCTCGCGGCCGTGGCCTTCGCCCACGCGCTCGATGATGCGGTTGAACGTGCCGGGCTTGACCACCTGCCCCAGGGCGAACTCGATCCCGAAGGTCGCGAGATAGTCCTTGAGCGCGACAAGCTTCTCGCGGCTCGGCGGCTCGTGGACGCGGTACATGACCGGTGGCTTCTTCGCTTCCAGCGCGCGCGCAGCCGCGACATTGGCCGCGATCATGAAATCCTCGACCAGCCGGTGCGCATCGAGCCGGTCGCGCGGGGCGATCGAGGTGATCCGCCCCTTCTCGTCGAGCATCACCCGTCGCTCGGGCAGATCGAGCTCGAGCGGGTCGCGTTTTTGCCGAGCCGCGAACAACGCCCGCCAGCAGCCCCACAGCGGTTTCAGGGCCTTGTCGACCAGCTCCTTCGGAACTGGCCCTTCGACCTCGGGCATCCAGCAGACGGGCGAGGAGACTTCCACCCGCTCTTCTTCCGCGGCGTCAATGGCAGCCTGCGCGTCTTCGTAAGCGATGTTCGCGGCGATCCGGACCTTCGCCCGGGCGAAGCGCCAGCTCTTGAGATTGCCCTCGCGGTCGATCTTCAAATGACAGGCCATCGCGGCGCGGTCCTCGCCTTCCTTCAGCGAGCAGATGTCGGCCGACAGCTCTTCGGGGAGCATCGGCACCACGCGGTCGGGGAAATAGACGCTGTTGCCGCGCGAGCGGGCTTCGCGGTCGAGCTCGGAGCCGGGACGGACGTAGAAGCTGACGTCCGCGATCGCCACGATGGCGTTCCACCCGCCCTCCCCGTCGGCTTCCGCCCAGATCGCATCGTCATGATCACGCGCGTCCTCGGGATCGATCGCGACGATCGGGAGGTGCGTCAGGTCCTCCCTAAGCTCCTCCCCGGAACGGGGAGGGGGACCACGAAGCGAAGCGGAGTGGTGGAGGGGGCCCACGGTCGGGCCGCGGCGACCTCGGTGGGCCCCCTCCACCAACCTTTGCCTTCGGCTCAGGTCGGTCCCCCTCCCCGTTCCGGGGAGGATTGGAAGCTTCGCCACCCGATGCGCTTCGTCGATCGCCTCCTGCGCGAATTCGTGCCGAAGCCCATGCTTGTGGATCGCGATCAGGCTGAAGCTGCGCGGCGCGAACGGGTCGCCGAGCACGGCATCGACCCGAGCGCTCGCGCGCGGCGGGCGTCCGCTGACCTCGCACAGCACCAGGTCGCCGGCTTCGGCGTCCTTCAGCTCGGCGATGAACAGCTCGCGCCGCTCGCGCTTGTCGACCGGCGAGAGCCAGAAGCGATCGCCATCGCGCCGCACCACTCCCAGCACCAGCTCGGCCGCGCGAGCGAGCTTCTTCATGGGATGAGCGATGTAGCCATCGCCGCGCTCCTCGGTCCGCGAGAGCACGCGGTCGCCGATCCCGAGTGCGCTCTTCCTGCCTCGCTCGACGATGCGAAGCCGCGGCGGCTTGGTCTCGGCATGCCATTGCTCGGGCACCGCCCAGACGGTGCCGTTGTCGTCAACGGCGGAGATTCGAAGCACGGTCACTTTCGGTACTCCGCCGGCCTGATGGAAGGCGCGCCCCGGCGAAGAGTCGATCAGCCCTTCGTCGGCCATGTCCTTGAGTAGGCGCTTCAAGTCGATCTTGTCTTGTCCCGAAAGGTGAAATGCGCGCGCGATCTCGCGCTTTCCCGCCGGCTGATCGGACGAGGCGATGAAGTCGAGGATCTGCTTTCGGCTGGGCAGTCCAGAAGATTTGCGCTTCGCCACTTATTTCCCCTCCCCTTGATGGGGAGGGGCAGGGGTGGGGTGACGCTCGGGCAAAGCAGCTTCAATCATCATCCACACGCCATCGGGATTGCCAAGCACCTCATTGTTCCAGAAGCGAAGAACGCGATAGCCTTCGTCTTCGATTACCCGCGTGCGCGGCAGATCGGCCGCGGCGTCATGCTGCCCGCCATCGACCTCAATCACGAGCCTGGCTCTATGGCTCGCGAAGTCTGCAATAAAGTGGCGTAGCGGCACCTGCTTTCGAAAGTGCCAGTCGCGAAAGCTCTCCTTCAGTATCCGCCAGACCGCGCGCTCGGCTTTGGTCATGCGCTTGCGGAGGTCGCGAGCACGCCCGACGGCGCCTTGCGGAGGATGATGCTTCACGGGTGGCGCTCTACGCCGACGATCACCCCGCCCCAACCCCTCCCCATCAAGGGGAGGGGCTAAGTTAGCGCAGCTGGCTATCCTTGCTGCCTCGGCGGTTGATGGTGGAGTGGACGACGCGTTTGTCGCGCTCGGCCTGGCAGGCGATGCAGGTGCGGACTCCGGGAAGCGCGTCGCGGCGCTTCCTCGGGATCGGCTCGCCGCAATCGTCGCATTCCCCCGCGCTCTCGCCGTGCGGGGTCAGCGCACGGGCGCGAAGCACGGCGTCCTTCACCGTGTCGTCGATCTGGTCCTGAACCGCTCCGTCGCGAGTCCATCCGCCGGCCATGTCACACTCCATTCGTCATGCCGGACTCCATCCGGCACCCGCCTTTCTTTTTTCCGATGTAAGGTAGGCAGGCCCCGGCTCAAGGCCGGGGTGACGGATCAGGATT
>DASUIC010000156.1:0-10011 GCA_036273215.1 Sphingomicrobium sp. | reverse complement strand
CGCCTACGCGTGCGACGCGGCCGACCCGCAGAGCATCGCGTCCGCATTCGCGGCGATCAGAAGCGATCTCGGCGATCCGGCCGTGCTGGTTTACAACGCCGGATCGGGCGTTCGCGGCGATGCCGAGAGCATCTCGCTCGAGGCATTCGAAAATGCGTGGCGGGTGAATGCGCTGGGGGCGCTCGCCGCAAGCCAGCAGGTGATCCCGGCGATGAAGGCGGCGGGATCGGGTGCAATCGTCTTCATCGGCGCGACCGCCTCGCTTCGCGGCGGCACTCAGACGGCCGCTTTCGCGCCGGCCAAAGCCGCGCAGCGGAGCCTTGCGGAGTCGATGGCTCGCTCGCTCGCGCCGCAGGGCGTCCATGTTTCACTGATCGTCATCGACGCCGTCGTGAATATCCACCGGACGCGCGAGCGCATGCCAGACAAGCCGGACGAGTTCTTCATCGAACCCGAAGATGTGGCATCGACCGCCGTCTGGCTCGCCAAGCAGCCGCGCTCGGCCTGGACCTTCGAGATCACGGTCCGACCGTTCGGCGAGAAATGGTGAGCGCGCCGCGGACTTGCTGACACTCTGACGCCGCCCTAGAGCCCCGCGCGATGAGCCAGTTCGACCTCACCGACGACCAGCTTCAGATCCAGGAGATGGCGGCCAAGTTCACCGCGGACGCGATCACCCCGAATGCGGCCGAATGGGACGAGAAGCACATCTTCCCACGCGACACGATCAAGGAAGCCGCCGAGCTCGGCTTCGGCGCCATTTACGTATCCGAGGAGAGCGGCGGGATCGGGCTCGGAAGGCTCGAAGCCGCGCTGATCTTCGAGGCGATGGCGTACGGCTGCCCGTCGACCAGCGCGTTCATTTCGATCCACAACATGGTCTGCTGGATGATCGACCGCTTCGGCTCGGCCGAGATCAAGCAGAAGTATCTGCCGTCGATGATCACGATGGAACACATGGGCAGCTACTGCCTGACCGAGCCATCCTCGGGATCGGACGCGGCGGCGCTCAAGACGAAGGCGGTGCTGGACGGCGACCATTATGTCGTCTCCGGCTCAAAGGCGTTCATTTCGGGCGGCGGCGCCAACGACGTCATGGTCGCGATGGTCCGCACCGGCGAGGACGGGCCCAAGGGAATCACCGCCGTGGTGATCGAAAAGGACATGCCCGGAGTCAGCTTCGGCGCACAGGAGAAGAAGCTCGGCTGGCATTCGCAGCCGACATCGCAGGTCAATTTCGACGAAGTCCGCGTCCCCGTCGCCAACCGTGTCGGCGCGGAGGGCGAAGGGTTCCGCATCGCGATGATGGGCCTGGACGGCGGACGGCTGAACATCGGCGCATGCTCGCTCGGCGGCGCTCAGCGCTGCCTCGACGAAGCCATCAATTACACGAAGGACCGAAAGCAGTTCGGCCAGGCGATCGCCGACTTCCAGGCCACCCAGTTCACGCTCGCCGACATGGAGACCGAGCTGCAGGCCGCGCGCTATCTGCTCTACGTCGCGGCGGCGAAGGTGACGGCGAACGCGCCCGACAAGACCAGGTTCGCGGCCATGGCCAAGCGACTGGCGACCGACACAGGCTCGTCCGTGGTCGACCGGGCGCTCCAGCTTCACGGCGGCTATGGCTATCTCATGGACTATCCGATCGAGCGTTTCTGGCGCGACCTCAGGGTCCATTCGATTCTCGAAGGCACCAACCAGATCATGCGCGTGATCGTCAGCCGCAACATGCTCCGGCAGTGACCGACGACGTCCTGGTCAGCGTCGATCGAGGCGTCGGACGGTTGCGCCTCAACCGGCCGAAGGCACTTCACGCGCTCACGACAAGCATGTGCGAGACGATGAGTTCGGCGCTGCTGCGCTGGCGTACCGAGGACAATGTCGCATGCGTGATCATCGACCATGCCGAGGGCCGCGGCTTCTGCGCGGGCGGCGACGTGGTCATGCTGGCGCGGAGCGGGAAGACGGATGCGGACGAAGCGAAGCGCTTCTTCTGGGCCGAGTACCGACTCAATCACCTGCTGTTCAAGTACGACAAGCCCACGGTCGCGCTGATGGACGGAATCACGATGGGCGGCGGAGTCGGAATTTCACTCCCCTGCGACTATCGCGTGGCGACCGAGAACACCCGCCTCGCCATGCCCGAGACGGGCATCGGCCTTTTCCCCGACGTCGGCGGTGGCTGGTATTTGTCGCGGCTTCCAGGCCGCGTCGGCCAATATATGGTGTTGACCGGAGCCCGGCTCGACGGCGCCGAATGCCACTACCTCGGAATGGCCACGCATTATGTCGAGCAATCCGGCCTGGAAGAGCTGATCGAGCGAATCATGAAGGCGCCGGAGCGTGTCCAGGGGGCCGTTGGCGCGGCCTCGACGAGCGCGCCGCCGGTGAAGATCGAGGAAAACCTGCCGCAGATCGCGAAGCTGTTCGCCTCAGAACGGCTCGAAGATACGCTTGCCGCGCTCGAAGACGACGGAGGCGACTGGGCGCAGAGCGAGCTCGCGACCATCCGCACCAAGAGCCCGCTGTCGTGCAAGGTCTCGCTTCGCCTGCTCGCGAACGGCGCGATCCGCGCCAATTTCACCGACGAGATGCGCGCCGAATATGCGCTCGCCGGACGCGTGGTGAAGACCCACGACTTCCGCGAGGGCGTGCATGCGCTGCTGATCGACAAGACGGGCGATCCGAAGTGGGATCCGTCCAGCCCAGAGGGAGTAAGTGAGGAAATGCTCGACGTGCTGTTCGCGCCCTTGCCGTCGTCCGAGCAGTGGACGCCGTTCCCGGAGGTCTCGTCGTGAGCGACTACAAGACGGTCCTGGTCGAGACGCGCGGCGCGGTGACTCTCATCACCCTGAACCGCCCGCAGGCGCTCAACGCGCTCAACAGCGAAGTTCTGCGGGAGCTGACAGAAGCCTTTCAAGCTTACGACGCGGATTCCTCTCAGCACTGCCTCGTCCTCACCGGTTCCGAAAAGGCGTTCGCTGCGGGCGCGGACATCAAGGAAATGTCGAGCCAGGGCTTCGCCGAGATGTATTCGGCCGATTTCTTCGGCGGCTGGGAGAGGATCACCGCGACCCGCAAGCCGTGGATCGCGGCCGTCGCCGGCTATGCGCTGGGCGGCGGGTGCGAAGTGGCGATGATGGCCGATTTCATCATCGCCGCAGACAGCGCCAAGTTCGGCCAGCCGGAGATCAAGCTCGGAGTCACCCCCGGCATGGGCGGCTCGCAGCGGCTGACCCGAGCGGTCGGCAAAGCCAAGGCGATGGAAATGTGCCTGACGGGCCGGATGATGAATGCGGCCGAGGCGGAGCGTTCGGGCCTGATTGCGAAAGTCATTCCCGCCGCTGAATTACTCGACGAAGCGCTGAAGACGGCGGAGGCGATCGCCGCAATGCCGCCGCTCGCAGCCATCGCCGTCAAGGAGATGGTCAGCGCCGCCTTCGAGATGCCGCTCGCGCAAGGGCTGCGCTTCGAGCGGCGGCTGTTCCACGGCCTGTTCGGGACCGAGGACCAGAAGGAAGGCATGGCCGCCTTCGTCGAAAAGCGGCTGGGGATGTGGAAGGGACGTTAGCCATGGCCAAAATCGCATTCATCGGACTGGGGCACATGGGCGGCGGGATGGCGCCGAACCTCGTCAAGGCCGGGCACGAGGTCCGTGCTTTCGACCTGGTGCCCGAGGCCGCCGACAAGGCTGCGAGCGCCGGCTGCACGGCCGCGCCTTCGGCCGCCGAAGCGGTCAAGGACGCCGATGTCGTCATCACCATGCTTCCAGCAGCGCACCACGTCCGCGCAGTTTACGAGAACGACGTCGCACCGAACGCCAAGCCGGGCACCATGCTCATCGATTGCTCGACAATCGACGTATCGAGCGCGCGCGAAGTCGGCGCGGGACTCGACGAGCTCGGCTTCGAATTCGTCGATGCGCCTGTATCCGGCGGAATTGCGGCGGCAGCGGGCGGGAGCCTGACCTTCATGGTCGGCGGGAGCGACGAGGCGTTCGAGCGCGCCAGGCCCTTCCTCGAACCGATGGCCAAGGCGGTGATCCACGCCGGGCATCTCGGCTCCGGGCAGGCGGCCAAGATCTGCAACAACATGATCCTCGGCGCGACCATGATCGTCACCTGCGAAGCCTTCGCGCTTGCGCAGAAGCTCGGGCTAAACCCGCAGGTGTTCTTCGACATTTCGTCGAAAGCCTCGGGCCAGAGCTGGTCGATGACCAGCTACGCGCCGGTCCCGGGAGTCGGTCCGGACACGCCCGCCGACCACGATTACGAAGGCGGGTTCGCAGCCGCGCTGATGCTCAAGGATCTGAAGCTGGCCGACGAAGCGGCCAAGAGCGTCGGCGCCTACACGCCCGTCGGCGGAGAGGCCGAGGAGCTCTATCAGCGGTTCGTCGACAGGGGCGGCGGGAACAAAGATTTCTCCGCGATCATCAAAATGATCGACGATAGCTGGAAAGTGCCCAGTCAGAGCTAAGGAGGGTTCATGCGTTCGATGCTTCTCGCGGCGAGCGCCGCGATTGTCTGCGTTTCGCTTACGGCGTGCGGTGGTTGGAAGTCGGGGCAGGCGAACAGCGCCCAAGGGAACATCAGCAAAGATTCGCGCCCGCCCGCGACGGCGAAGGCGAGCGTGGTGACGAATTCAACAAATGGCATGATGTTGCTCGCCGTCGCGCTGCCGAGGGATCGCGCGCTTCAGGTGATGAAGGTGCGTCATGATGGGATGGAGCAGATCGGCAAGGACACCAAGGCGCTCAGCCGCGAGCTGAAAGCCGGCTCGCCCAATTTGTCGGTGGTGCGCGCGTCCGCGGCCGACATCGACAAACTGGCGCAGCAGGCCTCGGGCTGGTTCCCGGCTGGCACGGGTCCTGACGTCGCGAAAACGCGCGCCAAGCCCGACATTTGGCAGAACGCGCAGGACTTCTCCTCCAAGCTCCATAATTTCCAGGTCGCCGCGCGCGCGTTCGACGCCGCGGCGCGCTCGGGCGACGTGAATGCAATCAAAGCGAGTGCCTCCGATCTCGGCGGCGCGTGCAAGGCGTGCCACGACAAGTATCGCGCGGAGGAACAGCACTGAGCGCGGGCCCCGTGGGCGCCGCGAAGCAGCTCGTCTGGGACCTTCCGATCCGCCTCTTCCATTGGCTGCTCGCCGCGCTGATCGTCTTCAGCTGGTGGACGGTCCACCACGACCATGTGCAGTGGCACATCTGGTCGGGGTGCGCGATCCTGACGCTCCTGATCTTCCGCCTCCTGTGGGGGTTTTTCGGAAGCTCGACCGCGCGCTTTTCGAGCTTCGTTCGCGGCCCGCGCGGAGTCGCTCATTATTTGCGCGGCGGGTGGGACGGCATCGGCCATAGTCCGCTCGGCGCGATAAGCGTCCTCGCGCTGCTGATCGCGCTCGCGGTGCAGGTCGGCCTCGGCCTGATATCCGAGGACGAGGACGGCCTCTACCTCGGCCCCCTCGCCGGCCTCGTAAGCACCGACACGTCGGACGAGGCGCGCGACATCCATGAGCTGTGGTTCAACGTCATTCTCGCGCTGATCGCGCTGCACCTGCTCGCGATCCTCATCTATCGGATGCGGGGTCGGAAACTCACGCTGCCGATGATCACCGGCCACGCGGAAGCCGGTGTCGGCGCCATGCGCCCGGGCAAATGGTGGGCCGCCCTGATCTGCCTTGCCGTTTCCATCGGCATCGTCCGCTGGATCATCGCCGGCGTCCCGCCCTTTGGTGCTTGATTGAAACGCATCGCGGGACCACATCGCGGCCATGCTGATCCGCACCGAGCAGACTCCGAACCCTTCGACCCGCAAGTTCCTTCCGGGACAGACGGTGATGGAGTCGGGAACTCGCGATTTTGCCGATGCCGAGACTGCCGACGCGTCGCCGCTCGCGCGCGCGCTCTTCGACAGCGGGATGGTCGAAGGCGTGTTCTACGGCCGCGACTTCGTCTCGGTGACCGCCGCGCCGGGCGTGTCGTGGAACGACCTCGAGCCCCTCGTGCTCGAAACACTGCTCGACCACTTCGTCGGCGCAGCGCCGCTTTTCACGCCGGGTAGCGCAGCCGCGATCCACGTCGCGCAGGATGCCGCATTCGAAGAGGACCCGGAGGACGCCGAGATCATCGATCAGATCAAGGAGCTGATCGAGACCCGGGTCCGCCCGGCGGTCGCCCAGGACGGCGGGGACATCGCCTATAAGGGCTATCGAGACGGACACCTCTATCTGACGATGCACGGCGCCTGCTCGGGCTGCCCGTCGTCGACGATCACGCTGAAGCGCGGCATCGAAAGCTTGATCCGCCACTACGTGCCCGAGGTCGAATCCGTCGAAGCCGTTTAATTCAGGCACTTGCAGGCTTGCGCGGCATGTGCCCATCATCGCACCCATGCTCCTCGCGTTCGACACATCGAGTGCCGCCTGCACCGCCGCATTGTTCGATGCGGACGGCCGCTGCATTGCGCGGCGCGACGAATTGATCGGTCGCGGCCACGCCGAGCGGCTGGTGCCGATGGTCGAAGAGTTGCTCGAAGGACGGGCGCCGTCCGCCGTCCTCGTCGGTGTCGGCCCGGGAAGCTTCACCGGGATTCGAGTCGGTATCGCCGCCGCGCATGGGCTGGCCATCGGCTGGGGCATCGGAGTCTCGGGCATGTCCTCGATGGCCCTGCTCACAGCTGGCGCGGACGCCGAGGGCGAAGTGGCGGCCGCGCTGATCGGCGGGCACGGCGAGCTGTTCGTGCAGCAGTTCGATCGTCCGGCTGGAGCGCCTTCGGATGAAGTCAAGAGCCTATCGCCTGGCAACGCGGCATCCCTAATCACGGCTCGACTGGTCGTCGGTTCGGGCGCGCGCCAGCTGGTCGGGGCTCGCGGCTGGGGAGAGGCGCGCGAGACATTTCCGTCGGCGGCCGATGCACTGAAGCTGTCCGAGGGCCTTCGGTCGCTGCCTCCTCGGCCGTTCTATGCGCGCGCTCCGGATGCGCGCGCGAAGGTGGCCGCCTGATGGCTACGCCTGCGGTCGCGGGGGATGTCCGAATCGAACCCGGCACGTCGAGGGATCTCGATGCGGTCATGTGCGTGATGGACGAGGCCTTCGGAACCCGTTTTGGCGAAGCATGGACCCGCTCGCAACTGAGCGGGATCCTGCCGATGGCCGGCGTTTCGCTTCTGCTCGCGAGCGAGCGTGCGACTGGCGAGATCGTTGGATTTTCGCTGTTCCGCACCGTCGCTGAAGAATCCGAGCTGTTGCTGGTGGGTGTGCTGCCGTCGGCGCAGCGGCGCGGCGTCGGCCGTCGTCTCCTCGACGAGTTCGTCGCCTGCTCGCGCGAACGCGGTGCTGGCCGTGTCCATCTCGAGGTCCGCGACGGCAATCCGGCAGTAAACTTGTACCGTGCCGCAGGTTTTTCTGCGGTTGGACGCCGCCGCAACTATTATCATGGCGAAACCGGCAAGCGTTTCGATGCGATCACGCTTGCACGTGAACTTTAGTTAAGCTTTCGGCTAATAATTTCATTTGTTCTGTCGTTGCCTATTTGCTTGGGCGCTACTAACAGCGCCCACGTGCGCTCGACATGAATGCACCTAATCTGTTTTAGCTCGGGGATTCAGTCTAATGGCGGAACAAGATACTGGCGAAGACACGCTGCTCACCCTAACCGCGGACATCGTCGCCGCGCACGTCAGCAACAACAGCGTTGCGGTCAACGACTTGCCGAACCTGATCCAGAACGTTCATTCGGCGCTCTCGGGCATTTCAGAGAGGACCATGGCGCCCGAGGCGAAGCCCGAACCGAAGGTCTCGATCCGCTCGTCGATCAAGCCCGACGCGATCGCCTGCCTCGAATGCGGCAAGCGTCAGAAGATGCTGAAGCGTCATTTGATGACGAACCATCAGATGACTCCGACGGACTATCGGCAGAAATGGAGTCTTTCGCCCGATTATCCGATGGTCGCGCCCAATTATGCCGAGCAGCGGCGTACGCTCGCCAAGTCGATCGGCCTCGGAACCAAGCGCCGCCGCACCCGGGGAGGCAAATAAGCGCATTTGCTGGACGATCAGGCGCGCGCCACTTACTTTAGGGTAATGACGCGCACCATCGACATCGAGGCGCTGTGCGCCGACAAGGGGCTTCGGATCACCGAACAGCGCAAGGTGATCGCGCGCGTGCTCGGCGACAGCGAGGATCACCCGGACGTCGAGACACTCCACGCCCGCGCCGCCGCGATCGATCCGAACATTTCGATCGCCACGGTCTACCGGACGGTGCGCCTGTTCGAGGAAGCGGGAATCCTCGAGCGACACGAGTTCGGCGATGGCCGCTCGCGTTACGAGGCCGCGTCAGAAAGCCACCACGACCATCTGATCGACGTTGAGACAGGCAACGTGATCGAGTTCGTCGACGACGAGCTCGAGGCGCTCCAGAAGCGAATCGCGGAACGCATCGGCTTCCGCCTCGTCGATCACCGGATGGAGCTGTACGGCGTCAGGCTCGACCGCGATCGCTAGTGGGAAAGGCGTCCAGCTGAATTTTCGCGCTGCGCTCCGCATTGGCGGGCTGATCCTGCTTTTGCTCGTCTGCGCGCCGATCCACGTCCTCACCCAACTGCTCGCACGTGGTCGCTCGCCGTGGCCGCAGTGGTTCCTTGCAAGCGCAGCGTGGATCGTCGGCGTGCGCGTTCGGGTGACCGGCGCCCCGGCGACGCCGCACACGCTGCTGATCGCCAACCACACCAGCTGGCTCGACATTCTGGTGCTCGGAGGCGCGACGGGTTGCGCCTTCGTCTCGAAGGCCGAGCTCGGTCATCCTGTGATTCACTGGCTCGCCGATCAGGACGGCACCGTTTACGTACACCGGGCACAGCGAAGTGCGGCGAAGGACCAAACAATCGCCATTGCGGATGCGCTTGAGCGGGACAAGCCGGTCGTACTTTTCCCCGAAGGAACGACCGGGCCGGGAACGCATCTCCTGCCTTTCCGCTCAACCCTGCTCGAAGCCGCCAATTTTGCAAGCAAGGACGTGCTCGTCCGTCCCGTCGCAGTGGATTACGGAGCCGCCGCACCGCAAGTCGGCTGGTTCCATGAACCCGGCAAGGAGAATGTGCTTCGCTTGCTCGGGCGAAAGGGCACGCTGCCGGTCACCATTCGCATTTTGCCTCCGCTCGATCGGTCGGGCGACCGCAAGCAGCTCGCTGCCGAAGCTTCCGCCGCGATCGCCGACACGCTCGGCTTCAAGTCGCAGGCCCACTCGCCTATAGCCGCTCACAGATGACTCCCAAGACCTTCAAAATCAAAAGCTTCGGCTGCCAGATGAACGTCTACGACGGCGAGCGCATGGCTGAGCTGCTGGAGCGGCGGGGCCTCACGGCGGCCGACACCGGCGCCGAGCTCGTCGTTCTCAACACCTGTCACATCCGCGAGAAAGCCGCGGAGAAGGCCTATTCGGACATCGGCCGCCTGAAGCGCGAGGATGGCTCGAAGCCGATGATCGCGCTCGCCGGGTGCGTGGCGCAGGCCGAGGGCGCGGAAGCAAAGCGCCGTTCGCCGCTGATCGACATTGTCGTCGGGCCGCAGGCGTACCACCGCTTGCCCGAGCTGGTCCGGCAGGCTGCAGACGGCGATCGCCCGGTCGAG
This sequence comes from Sphingomicrobium sp., assembly GCA_036273215.1. Classification (GTDB taxonomy): domain Bacteria; phylum Pseudomonadota; class Alphaproteobacteria; order Sphingomonadales; family Sphingomonadaceae; genus Sphingomicrobium. The sequence continues at coordinate 383 of DASUIC010000156.1, read as the reverse complement.
ACCGACATGCCGGCGCTCGACAAGTTCGACGCCATGCCTTCGCGTCGCCGCGCAGCCCCGAGCGCGTTCCTCACGGTGCAGGAAGGCTGCGACAAATTCTGCACTTATTGTGTCGTGCCCTACACGCGCGGGGCCGAGATTTCGCGGCCGTGGAACGATGTGGTCGAGGAGGCGAATGCGCTGGTCGACGCAGGCGCTCGCGAGATCGTACTGCTCGGCCAGAACGTGAACGCGTGGTCGCATGAAGCCCGCGGGCTCGCCGACCTGATCCGGGCCCTGGCGAAAATCGATGGGCTCGAGCGCATCCGCTACACGACGAGCCATCCGGCGGACATGACCGACGACCTGATCGCCGCGCACGGCGAGGTCGAGAAACTGATGCC
>DASUIC010000155.1:0-5877 GCA_036273215.1 Sphingomicrobium sp. | reverse complement strand
GGAGCGCCGATATTGTAGCCCGAGCTGACGATCATGTCGTCGCTTCGCGCGAGGTACCAGTAATAGCCGTCGGCGTCGCGGCGGTAGGTGTCGCCGGTCACGTTCCAGCCATTGACGACATAGTCGCGCTGGCGCGGGTCATCGAGATAGCGGCAGCCGGTCGGACCCTTGATCGCGAGGCGGCCGACGCCCTCGGCGATCTCGATGCCGTCGGCGTCGAGAATGGTCGCGCTGTAGCCCGGCACCGCTTTGCCGGTAGAGCCCGGGCGGATGTCCTTGCCCGCTGCGGAGACGAAAATGTGCATCATCTCGGTCGAGCCGATGCCGTCCGTGATCGCAATTCCGGTGCGCTCCTTCCACGCGCGCCAGGTCGCCTCGGGGAGGTGCTCGCCCGCCGAAATGCAATAGCGGAGAGTCTTGAGCGCATCGTCGAGCGAGGGCTGCGACAGCATGGCCTTGTAGGCGGTCGGCGCGGTGCCGAGGTGGGTGACGCCGTGCTTCACGATGGCGTCGAGGAGACCGCTTGGGTTTTCAATCGTCGCGCTGGCCGCGCCGAAGCGCAGAGGAAACATCGGCGTGATCCCGAGGCCGAAGGTGAACGCCATCGGAGCGCTGGTCAGGAACACGTCGCCGGGCTTCGGACCCACGAGATGCTTCGCGAACGTGTCGCACGGCGCGAGCACGTCGCGGTGGAAGTGGACGCAGCCCTTGGGAATGCCGGTCGTGCCGCTGGTGAAGGCAAGGATGCACGGGTCGTCGCGGCCGGTGTCGGCGGGCGCGAGCGGCTCCAGCGGCGCGGTGCGCGTCTCCAGCTCGCCCTTCCCGTAATCGCCGTCATATTTGACGATCGAGCGGACGAAATGCGTCTGCTCGACCGCCTGGCGGAAATCGCCGATGTATCGGCTGTCGACGATCGCGTGGCTGATCTCGGCGCGCTCGATCACCGTTGCGATCTCGCCGGGGCGAAGCAGCGGCATGGTCGCGACCACGACGCCGCCCGCCTTCAGCACGGCCAGCCAGGCAGCGAACATCGTGTAGGTGTTCGGCCCGCGCAGGAGCACCCGATTGCCGGGGATTAGGCCTTCCTCCTCGACCAGCAGCCGCGCGATGCGTCCGCTGAAGTCGTCGAGATCGGCATAGGTCCAGCGGCCGTGATCGTTGACGACCGCAAGCGCATCCGGAGCGCCGCCCTTGAGCAATTCCGCCGCCGCATTCAGCCGCTCGGGATAGTGCAGCTCGGGCAGGTCGAAGCGGAATTCCGGGAGCAGTTCCGGCGGCGGCAATCGGTCGCGGACAAAGGAGTCGTACATCATTTCGAACGCCGCGCAGCGGCCACGTCCTTTTGATTCACACGAAGACACGAAGGAAAAGAATTAAGGCACGAAGGAGCCGCTCCTGATCTTCGTGGCTTCACTTCTTCTTCGCGGCTTTGCGTGAGAATCATTCCTCTTCGACCACCGCCGTCGTTTCGATCTCGACCTTGGCGGCGGATTCGAGGAGGCCTTTGACTTCGACTAGCGCCATGGCTGGGTAATTGGGGCCCATGATTTCGCGCCAGGCGGCGCCGATCTCGTCGCGCGAGTTCACATATTCGTGGCGATCGGTGACGTAGCAGGTCATCCGGACGACGTGCTGCGGCCCGGCGCCGTCCTCGGCGAGGATCTGGAGCGTGTTGCGCAGCGCGCGCGCGAACTGGCCGTGGAGCGTATATTCGGGGAAGCTCTCGTTCTCGTCCCAGCCGACGATGCCGGCTGTGAAGATCATCCGCCCGCGCGCGGAGACGCCGTTCGAATAGCCCTTCGGCCGTGGCCAGTTGGGCGGTTGCAGGATGTTCATGGCCGAGCCCCTTTCAGCAAATCCCTGGCGATGATCTGGCGCTGCACCTCGCTCGCGCCCTCGTAGATTCGGAGTGCGCGGATGTCGCGGTAGAGCTCCTCGACCTTGACTCCGCGCGTGACGCCGGCGCCGCCGTGCATCTGCACCGCCATGTCGATCACCTGCTGAGCGGCCTCCGTCGCGTGGAGCTTGGCCATCGCGGCCGCGCGCCGGTTGTCGGTGCCGCCTTCATCCTGCTGCCACGCGGCGCGGCAAATAAGCAGCGCGGAGGCGTCGTTGAGCACCGCCATGTTGGCGAACTTCTCCTGCGTGACCGCATTGTCAGCCAGCGTCGCGTTGCCATGGCGGCGGTTGACGGCGAAGCTCAGCGCTTCGTCGAGCGCGCGTCGTGCAAAGCCGAGCGCCGCTGCGCCGACCGTCACGCGGAACAGGTTCAGAGTCTCCATGCCGATGCGGAAACCCTCGCCCGCTTCGCCGAGGATCGCATCGGCGGGGATACGCACATTGTCGTATTTCAACCGCGCGAGCGGGTGCGGGGCGATGACCTCGGTGCGTTCTTCAACACTGACGAGTTCGGCGGGCACGATGAACGCGCTGAGGCCCTTCGCGCCTTCCGCTTCGCCGGTGCGCGCGAAGGTGACGTAGAAGTCCGCGATGCCGCCGTTGGAGATCAGCGTCTTCTCGCCGACGATCACCCATTCGTCGCCGTCGCGCATCGCCGAGGTCTGGATGTTCGCGGCGTCTGACCCGCACTCCGGCTCGGTCATGGCGAAGGCGGCGATTGTTTCGCCCGCGGCGACACGCGGCAGCCATTCGCGCTTCTGCTCGACCGTGCCGAACAGGCTGATCGCGCCTGAGCCGAGGCCCTGCATAGCGAACGCGAAGTCCGCGAGCGGCGAATGATAGGCGAGAGTCTCGCGGGCAATCGCAAGGCTGCGCACGTCGGGACGCGTGTCGCCGTCGGCGACGCAGAGCTTGAGGAACCCCGCGGCTCCAAGCTCGCGCACCAAGGTGCGGCATTCGCTGTCGAGATCGTCGGCGAAGCGATCGGAGCAGTTGTCGGCGCACCAGCGCTGAAGCTCGTCGGCGAGCTCGCGGTGGCGCGGCTCGAAGAATGGCCAGGAGAGGAAGGACTGATCGACGAATGAGCGGCTAATCACCCTGGAACTCCGGCGTGCGCTTGTTCGCGAAGGCTTCGTAGGCGCGCTTGAAATCGTTGGTTTCCATGCAGTCCGCCTGGGCTTCGGCTTCCATATCGAGCGCCTGTTCGATCGACACGTTCCACTCGGCGCCGAGCTGCTTCTTGGTCACCGCGTGCGCGAAGGTCGGTCCGGCGGCGAGCTGGTCGGCGAGCGCGTAGGCCTCGGCCATCACATCCTCGACCACGCGATTGTAGAAGCCCCAGGCGAGCCCTTCCTCGCTGGTCATGACCCGGCCGGTGAACAGCAGCTCGGCGGCGCGGCCGTGGCCGATGATCCGCGGCAGGATCGCGCACGCGCCCATGTCCGCGCCGCTGAGGCCCACGCGGGTGAACAGGAAGGCGGTCTTGCAGCCGGGCTGGCCGAACCGGATGTCGCTCGCCATCGCCAGGATCGCCCCCGCGCCGGCGCAGACGCCTTCGACCGCCGCGACGATCGGCTGCGGACATTGACGCATCGCGCGGACGAGGTCGCCGGTCATGCGCGTGAACTTGAGCAGGCCGTAGCGGTCCATCTTGGTCAGCGGGCCGATGATCTCGTGGACGTCGCCGCCCGATGAGAAATTGCCGCCCGCGCCGTGAATCACGACCACCTTCACGTCGCGCGCGCCGTTCAACGCGCGGAAGGTGTCGCTCAGTTCCTTGTAGCTCTGGAAGGTCAGCGGGTTCTTGCGCTCGGGGCGGTTGAGCGTGATCGTGCCGATGCCGCGCTCGAACTTCCACAGGAAGTGATTGGGCACGAAGGTCGCGGGGTCGAAGCTCACGCGCTCGTGCCTCCGTCGAGTGTGATCGCGGCGCCGTTGATGTCGCGGCTGATCGGCAGGCAGAGCATGGCGATCACGTTGCCGATCGCCTGCGGATCGACCAGCCGCCCGCTCGCATTCATGTTGGTGATTACGCTGCGCGACTCTTGTTCGCTGCGGCCGGTGATCGCCGAGACGCGCTCGGCCGACTGATCGGTCATCGGCGTGTCGACATAACCGGGGCAGACCGCGTTCACGGTCAGGTTCGTCTTTGCATATTCGGCGGCGAGGCTGCGCATGAGGCCGAGCAGGCCGTGCTTCGACGCGGCATAGTGAGCGGCATACGGCACACCTCGAAGCGACGCGACCGACGCGACGAAGACTAGCCGGCCGCTGTCGCTCTTGAGCAGATCGCCGATCGCGGCGCGCGCGCAGTCGAACGCGGCGGTGAGGTTGGTGGCGATCAGCCGGTCCCAGCTCTCGCGGCTCATCTTGTGGAACGGTGCGCTCTCGGCGATGCCCGCGTTGACGACCAGAATGTCGATCGGCCCATAAGCGGCCCGGGCGATCTCGAATGCGCGCGCGAGCTGTTCGGGGTCGGTCACGTCGCACTGGGTGGCTGCCCCGGCGATGCGGTCCGCCATCGCTTTGATTGGTTCGAGCCGGCGTCCGATCAATGTGACCCGCGCCCCCTCTGCCGCAAGCTGCTCCGCCGTCGCCGCTCCGATCCCGGTGCCGCCGCCGGTGATCAGCGCATGGCGTCCTTCGAGCGCGCTCCCCATCGTTTCAGCATTGGCTCAACGCCGGTGAGGTGGCAAGGCGCGGCCATGAAGATCGCAGTGCTCGAAACCGGCTATCCGCCCGGCAACCTTGCGGAAGAGTTCGGCGATTATCCCGCCATGTTCCAGCGGCTGCTCGGCCCCGGCTTCGAGGTCGAGAGCTTCGACGTTCAAGCGGGCAGACTGCCCGAACCGAACGGCCACGGCGCGATCATGATCACCGGCTCGCCGGCCGGAGTCTACGACCCGCTGCCGTGGATCGACCCGCTGATGCAGTTCATCCGCTCGGCCGACAAAGCGAAGATGGTCGGCATCTGCTTCGGGCACCAGGTCATGGCCGAGGCGCTCGGTGGCCACGTCGAAAAGTCGGACAAAGGCTGGGGAGCGGGGCTTCACCGCTACGCCGTGTTGCGCTCTGAGCCGTGGATCGACACCAGTGGCACGATCGCCATCCCTGCGTCGCACCAGGATCAGGTCGTGCTTCAGCCGCCGAACACGGAATTGGTCGCGGCGTCCGACTTCACCCCGTTCGCGTCGCTCGCCTGGACCGACCGGCCGGCGATCAGCTTCCAGTTCCATCCCGAATTCTCGCCTGAATTCGCGAAAGCGCTGATTGAGAAGCGCTACGATGCGGTGCCCAACCCCGATGCGGCGATCGCCTCGCTCGCCGCCCCCAACGACAGTGCCGTGGTCGGCGGCTGGATACGCAATTTCTTCAATGGAGGGCCGGAATGAAGACCCGCGCCGCGGTGGCGTTCGAAGCGAAGAAGCCGCTCGAGATCGTCGAGATCGACCTCGACGGCCCGAAGGGGGGCGAGGTGCTGGTCGAGATCATGGCGACGGGCATCTGCCACACCGACGCCTACACGCTCGACGGGTTCGACAGCGAAGGGATCTTCCCGTCGATCCTCGGCCACGAGGGCGCAGGCGTCGTGCGCGAGGTCGGGTCGGGAGTCACCAGCGTGAAGCCGGGCGATCACGTGATCCCGTTGTACACGCCCGAATGCCGCCAGTGTAAGTCGTGCCTCAGCGGCAAGACCAACCTCTGTACCGCCATCCGCGCGACCCAGGGCAAGGGCCTGATGCCCGACGGGACCAGCCGCTTCTCGTACAAGGGCGAAACGATCTTCCACTACATGGGCTGCTCGACCTTCTCGAACTTCACCGTGCTGCCCGAGATTGCGGTCGCGAAAATTCGCGAGGACGCGCCGTTCAAGACGAGCTGCTACATCGGCTGCGGCGTCACGACCGGCGTCGGCGCGGTGGTGAACACCGCCAAGGTCGAGCCTGGCGCGAACGTCGTGGTGTTCGGCCTCGGCGG
>DASUIC010000154.1:0-8192 GCA_036273215.1 Sphingomicrobium sp. | reverse complement strand
CGCCAGGGGTTCGACGTGATCCGCACCGTCGAGGCGCTCGAGGCGCGGCTGCAGCACATCAAGACTCCGATGAGCCTCAGCGTGCTGGGCTGCGTCGTCAACGGCCCCGGCGAAGCGCGCGAGACCGACATCGGGATCACCGGCGGCGGCAACGGCACCCACATGGTTTATCTGTCGGGCGTCACCGACCATCACGTCAAAGACGAAGAGATGATCGACCACATCGTCCGGCTGGTCGAAGCCAAGGCCGCGGAGATCGAAGCCGCGGAAGCGCAGGAGCCGACGCTTCACGCGGCCGAGTAGCATTTAAGCTTTCTTCACCGCTTGGCGCGCAGGGTCGCGCGATGACCAAGCTGCTGCTCATCCTGTTCCTGGGCGGAGCGCTCCTGAACTTCCTCGCCCCATCGAAGCCGCAGCTGCTGATCGAGAAATCGCCGGCGCCATATCATTCGCCGACCCTCGACGCGCCGAACTGATCGCCGCTAAGCGGGCGCGTGAACCGCGCCACCGCTCGCCCGCTCAATCCCTTCGCTGTCGCCCTCGCCGCGGTCGGCGCGCTTTCGATCATGGATGCGGTGATGAAGCACCTCGTGCTCGCCATCGGCATCTTCGCGGTGAGCGTCTGGAGGTCGGCCGCAAACCTGATTCTTAGCGCCGCGCTTTACCTTCCACGCAAGCGTTCGCGGCCGGACCGAAGAACGCTTGCCGTCCATGTGAGCCGCGGTGTCGTGGTCACATTGATGGCGTTTCTCTTTTTTTGGGGCATTGGCCGAGTCCCGCTGGCCCAGGCGATTGCGCTCACCTTCATTGCGCCGCTGATCGCGCTTCTGCTTGCGGCGTTTTTCCTGGGTGAGCGGATCGGCCGGAGCTCGGTCGGAGGTTCGCTCACCGCTTTCGCGGGAGTCATCGTGATCGTTTTCGGCCAGGCGCGCGCGCAGCTCGGACCGCAACTGCTCCTTGGAAGCGCCGCGATCATCGGCTCGGCGCTATGCTATGCGGCGAACATCGTCCTCATGCGCCGCCAGGCGCTCGCCGCACGGCCGCTCGAGATCAACTTCTTCCAGGCGCTGACGGTGATGGCGCTCTGGCTGGCCGCCGTCGCCGCGATTGGAGTTCCAGATTTCCCAGGGGCGCAATGGGGTTGGATCGCGGTTGCATCGATCCTTTCGACCAGCGGCACTTTGCTCTTCGCCTGGGCCTATGCGCGGGGCGAGGCGAGCTACCTTTCCGTTACCGAATATAGCGCGTTCATCTGGGCGTCGGCATGCGGCTGGATCGCCTTTCACGAGAAGGTTTCGCTTTATACGTTCGCCGGCGCGCTGCTGATCATCGGAGGCTGCCTGCTTGCCGCGGGCCGCAAGCTCCCGGCTCCGCCGGAAATCGACTTCGCCGCCTAGCCCGCGCCCGAGGCGAGCAGGTTGATGGTGAAGGCCAGCACGCCGATGTTGAAGGCGAAAGCGGCGAGGCAGTGGAAGGTCACGATGATTCGAACCTGCCGGTCGGTGACCTCGACATCCGAGGTCGCGAACGCCATCCCACAGGTGAAGGCGAAATAGACGAAGTCCCAGTAGACCGGCTCGGGCGTGCGCGGGAAATGAAAGCCTCGGCAGCCCTCCTGCGGGTCAATGTACGCCAGGTGCGCGTAATGCAACGCGTAGATGCTGTTGGCGTAAAGCCAGGCGATCGCAAGCGTGGCGATGATCAGCCACTTCTCATACCTTGCAGGCGTTCGTCCGGTCGCCTCTGCGGTAATCGCCACGAGCAGGACTGCGATCACAATGATGGTGATGACGAGCAGACCGGTCCGGTTGGCGTCGTTCTCGCTCGCATGCTGGCGGATCGTCGCCGCATACCGAGTGCTCAGCAGCGGCAGGCAGATCAGCAGGAATAGCAGCGCCGCAGCGTCGAACCCGGCCATGATCCCAAGCGGCCACCGATGCGTCCACGCCGCAGCCACGGGAACTCCCACGATCAGCACCGCCATCGACAGGATGAATCGTGGCGGCGCGATGATGTTGCCGATGGTGCGACGTCTATCCACGCCCGACCAACTAGCTCATGCGGGGGATTCGTGCAGCGGCCCGCCGACGCAGAGCATCATTTTTTGTCGGAATGACAGATGAGCTGGTTGATCTGCTCCGTGAGGGTCGTGTTCTGCTTCAATAGCTTGTGCATGTCGTCGCTGATCTGGAGGAGCGCCTCGGCGTCGAGGTAGGTCTGCTTCAATTGCTGGTCCGACGTAGCCGCTGCAACCTTCTGGCCGACCATGATGATCGACAATAAAACGAGCTGGAGGAAGGTCTGGGCGATCCAGCCGATCAGCGCGCTCGTGCCCGAATGGATCGCCTGGGGCAAGCTGATCAGCGCGAGGATCGCGAACGCGTAGGCGCACCACATCGTGCCGACGACGTTGGTGATCTTGACCGCCAGCCAGTTGTTGAAGTCCGTCGGCTTCCTGCGCTTCTCGTGCTGCTCCATCATCTGCTTGCGCTTGTGCAAGTGTGGATGCGGAATATGGTCGAGCATCTGTTCCCCCTCCGTCGCCATTTGACTCTGCCGCGGTGTCGGGCTTGGCGATTGGAACAAACGCTATCGTGTGATTTGTCCGCGTCCAGTGAAAGGATTTTCATGCCCTGGCTATGGCTGGTCGTCGGCGGCTTGTTCGAGGTCGGGTTCACGACGTCGCTGAGGTTCGTCGAAGGGTTCAGGAACCTGCCCTGGACTCTCGCTTTTCTCGCTTCCGTGGCGGTCAGCATGGGGCTTCTCGAGGTCGCCTCCCGCTCAATTCCGATGGGGACCGCCTATGCGGTTTGGGGCGGGATCGGCGCGGTCGGAACGGTGGTAGTGGGGATCCTCTGGTTCCACGAGCCGGCGAGCACCGTCCGCGTGCTTTTGATCCTCGCAATCGTCGCCGCGATTGCGGCCCTTCGGCTGACTGCGTGAGTTCAAGCGATTAGAGACAAGCCGTGCTTCGGCTCGGCTGAACGCGCGTGAGCGCCCTCTGGTCGCGCGAGCCGCCGCCGCTATTCTGTCGCCGAGCGGCTTCAGCCGTGGGGGATCAGTGGAGGGGATGATGAAGCGTGCCGGCCTGTTCTGCACAGCCCTTGCGTGGGCTGTGTTCTCGACGCCCGTGATGGCGCAGCAATCGCCGCCCGAACAGGCACCTTCTTCGACCCAGCAGAGCGGCCCGAACGAACCGGCGCCGCCGACTCGGCAATCGATGCCCGAAGCGCCGCCGCCCACTCCCGAGCCGCCGCCCTTCCCGCCGATGCCGAGGGCGCGTCCCAGTCACCGGCATGTCGACCTCGGCGAGCAGCACACTCGCCGCGCGACCCGCGCGACAGCGGCAGCTCACCACCGCGCGACCCATGCGCGTCATGAGGCCACCGGCGCGCACAAGAAGACCCGCGGCCACCATGAGGCGACCCGCACCCGCAAGCGGACTCGCGCCGAAGAGCAGGTCGCGCACCTCTCGCGCAAGGCGATCCGCCGCTGCCACGCCATGAGCTACCGACAGATCATGCGCGACAGCAGTTGCCGGGCCCTGATGAAGCAGGATCTCGCCTCCGCGGAGCATTCGCGTCGCCATTCCACGCATCACCATGGCGCAAAGCATCGCCACAGTTCGACCAAGCTTCGGCATACGTCGACGCATCACCGTTCGACGAGGCGCCACGGCCGCTAGTCTCCCTGTGGCGGCTCTGCCAGTCGAGCCCATTGCGAACGTTTGCGATCCGTTACAATCTGCGGCAATGCTCCTCCGCGCCATTGCCGCTTCGCTCGGCCTTTCGCTTGCATTCGGTGGCCCCGCCGTCGCTCAAGCTCCTTCGCCCGCTCCGCTTCCGTTCGTCCTCAAGCAGATCGGGCCGGGCGTTTACGCGGCCATCGACGGTCCGCAGCATAAGTCGGGGTCGAACGCGGGGTTCGTGATCGGTGACGACGGGGTGCTGGTCGTCGACGCGTTCTTCAACCTCGACTCGGCGCGCGCGCTCGTCGCCGAAATCCGCCGGATCACGCCCAAGCCGATCCGTTATGTCGTCAATACGCATTATCATCTCGACCATACCGGCGGCGATCAGGCGCTGCGCGATGCGGGAGCAGTCATTATCGCGCACCGCAACGTGCGCGGTTGGGTCAGGACCGAGAACGTCCATCTGCTTGGGACACAGATCACGCCCGAGTTCAGGGCCCAGATCGCAGCGCTTCCGCTCCCCGACGTCACCACCGACAAGGGTCTCACGGTCTGGCTCGGCTCGCGCAAGGTCGTGGTGCGGACCGTGCTCGGCCACACGGGCGGCGACCTTAGCATCTACGTGCCCGACGCGAAGGTGCTGTTTACCGGCGACCTTCTTTGGCGGAAAATCCCTCCCAACTTGATCGACGGCTCCGTCGCCCAGTGGCAGGCGACCGATGCGCAGTTCGCGCAAATGAGCGACGCTGCGCAGGTGACTTATGTGCCGGGGCACGGCGAGCTCGCCGATCTCGCCGACGTCAAGGACTTCCGGCAGTATCTGCTCGATCTGCGGCGGCTGGTCGCCGCAGGGCGCAAGGCCGGATTGTCGAGCGATTCGCTGGCGCAGGAGATCGAGCCCAAGCTCAAGGCGCTCCATCCTGACTGGACGATCAGCGACCGCGCCGCCGCGGCCGAGGTCCGCTACATGGACGAGGAGCTGGCGGGGACGAAGCGCCGCCCGGTGCCCCAGCCGGACTAAACGGCGGGGGGCGGAGCCATCTTCAGTCTCGTTTCGATCTTCGTCGATCATCCGTTGCTGGCGCTGCTTCCGGCGTTCCTCTTCGCTGTTCTCGGGATAATGACGCGCAGCAGGGCGGCGTGGTGCTCGGCCGGCCTCTGGGGCGCTTATGCGCCTTACGAACTCGGCATACAGAACCGCTTCCTCTGCTCGGGCGATTGCGACATTCGCGTGGACCTGATCTTCATTGCCCCGATACTGGCAATCGCCAGTTTCATTGCGATCTTCGCGGCTGTCGCGGCGGCTATGCGGTCGCGCTCCGATTGACCAGTGGAATGGGCCATCTCTGAATTGCACATTGTGTTCCGGCGCATCGGGCGCAAGACTGCACTTCGGCCAGCTGCTTTTTTGATTGGCCGAAGGAGGTTGTAATGAAGGCATTGCCCATGCTCGCTGGCGCCGCGCTTGCATGCGCGCTGGTCGCCGCTCCCGCGTCCGCGCTGATCGCCGCTCCCGCTTCCGCGGCCAACGATCTGAGCAAGCTCGGCTGCACGCAAATGCAAAACGGCAAGTGCGTGGCCTGGAACCCACTGACGCCCGATGAGGCACGCCATGTGCGCATGCACGACGTTTTCGGTCCGAACTATCCATATTATATCAAGCTGACGGACATCGCCGACGACACGGTCCGGCAGTACGACCTGGAACCCAGAAGCCTCTATATCGGCACAAGCAACGGCTATCTCTTCGTCATCGACCCGAACGGCTATTGGGTCACGCGGGTCATTTCTCCGATCGTGAACGACCGCTGATCGCGGGAGCCTAGCGCCGGGCGGGCAGCATGTGCGGCGCGACCGCGGGATTGTCCTCCTCGATCGAACGATAGAATTTCGCCGTCGGGAACGGCCCGCGCGCCTGCTCATAGGCGTAGCCGAGATTGAGCAGCATCGCCTCGCTCCACTTTGGCCCCATGAAGCTGAGCCCGACTGGAAGCCCCTTGATGAGGCCCATCGGCACCGTGAGGTGCGGGTAGCCGGCGACCGCCGCGAGATTGCCCGCTCCGCCGCCGCTGAACTGGTCGGCGTTGACCGCGTCGATCTTCCATGACGGACCGGCGGTCGGACCGACCAGCGCAACCACCTTATATTCCTTGAGCAGCCGGTCGATCCCGTTCGGGCCTGCCGCGGTGAAGCTGACCTGCCGAGCCTTCTTGTACTTGGGATCGGCCAGGCCCTTGGTCTTCTCGGCCTGCTCGAAGAGCTCTTGCCCAAACAGCGGCATTTCCTGCGCTTCGTGCGTCTTGTCGAAGGCAATCAAGTCTCCAAGCGTCCGGACACCGATCGGCGCCGGGCTGCCCTTCAGATATTTGGCCATGTCGGCCTTGAGCTCGGTCATCAAGACGACATTCTCGTTCTTGCCGATCGCGCGGTCGTCGAACTTCTTGATGTCGACCAGGATCGCGCCCTGCTGCTTGAGGATCGTCAGCGCCGTGTCGAACACCGGGTCGAGCTGTGTAGTCGAGGCGAAGCGCATCGCGCCGATCCGCTTGCCCCTGAGCGAGCTCGCGTCGAGATGCGCGGCATAGTCCGTCTTGTGCTTGTCGGCGTCGCGAGTGGCCGGATCGGCGGGGTCGCTCCCCGCGATGACTGTCAGAAGCTCGGCCGCTTCCCGGACGCTCGCCGCCATCGGACCCGCGGTGTCCTGGCTGTGGCTGATAGGCACGATATGGGTGCGGCTGACGAGACCGACGGTCGGCTTCAGCCCGACGATGCCGTTGATCGATGAGGGGCAGGTGACCGAGCCGTCGGTTTCCGTCCCGATCGCCATGCGTACGATGCCCGCCGCAACCGCCGCTCCGCTTCCGCTCGACGATCCGCAGGGATTGCGGTCCAGCGCCCACGGGTTGTGCGTCTGTCCGCCCACCGCGCTCCATCCGGAGATCGAATGCGTCGAGCGGATGTTGGCCCATTCGCTGAGGTTTGTCTTGCCCAGGATGATCGCACCGGCCGCGCGAAGGCGCGCTACCAGCGGCGCATCGCGGTTCGTCACGTTGTTCACGAGCGCCAGGCTACCCGCCGTGGTCGGAAGCGGCCCCGCCGCTTCGATATTGTCCTTGATCAGCACCGGCTGACCCGCGAGCGGGCCACGCTTGTTGCTCGCGTCGATGGCGCGCGCCTGCTCCATTGCCGTGGGATCGGCAGCGATGACCGAATGCACCTGAGGGTCGATCCGAGCGATCCGCTCGAGCGCGGTCTGAACGTTGGCCTGCGCCGGACCCATGACCTGTGCCGAGGTCATTCCCGCGAAGGCCAGAGCAAAGATGCCGGCCGAACCGATGATCCAGTGACGCATGCCACCCCCTCTTTTCCCTATGTCAGCGCGGCGCCAGCAAGGCGTCGAGCGTTCCCGGTCCTTTGCCCACCTTTTCGAGCCGCGGATAGCGCAGGCCTCCGTGCCAATCGAGCGTCACCGTGCGGTACACGTCGCCGTCGTGAACCAGCAGCTGAGGCGCAGCGCCGCCCGCCGCCGCATCCTTGATCGCCTGCTTGATCGAATCCATGCTGTAGTTGCGGCCGTTCACCGCGACGATTTGCGATCCAACGGTCAGCCCCGCATTGAACGCGGGGCTGTCCCACAGAACGCTTCCGATCCGCCCATCCTCGCCGACGGTGAACCCGCCCGAATAGGTGAGATCGGTATATTTGCGGTCCATCTCGCTGGTTGAAATCCAGTGCGTCGGCTCGGGAGTGTAGATCAGCCGGTACCCACCCTGGTTGATTCCATCGAGCGGCGCTTGCGGAGCGATGTCGAATACCTTGCGCTGCAGGTAGTCGCGCCAGTCGTAGGGCTGCACTGCGTTGAGCGTCCGAACGAGGTCGTCGAGCGTATAGGTCAGCTCGCCATAGTCGCGGTCGCGAACGCCGAAGAAGGCGCGGGCGAAATCGTCGATCGACTTGCGGCCGTGCGATTGCTCGCGGATGATCCGGTCGACGTCGATCCAGATGAGCTGACCTTCGCTGTAATAATCCTCGCTGCGCATCCAGCTGCGCCACGGCTGCGGCGCGCGTTGAGCGATGATCGGATCGTTCGTGGTGTCGATCAGCGGCCGCCAGGTCCGGCCGGGCGTTCCGAGGCTGTAGGCGGCGGCGGTCGCCGCGATCGCGTCGAGCGTATCCTGCTTCGACAGCATTCTCGAGCGCGCATCGAGGACGTATCCCCAAAATTGCGTCTGACCTTCATAGACCCACAGCAGGCTGTCCTGCATCGGGGTGCGGTAATCCTGGGTCCAGAGGTCGGCGGGGCGCCGGAATTTGCCGTTCCAGCTGTGCGTATATTCGTGCGGCAGAAGATTGTGGTCGCTGAGGTGCTTGTCCCACTCCGTGAAGTAGCCGCGGCCGACTCCGTCTTCGGAGCTGCGGTGATGCTCGAGACCCTCACCGCCGAGATAGTTGGAGATGGTGAACAGGAAGTCGTAATGGTCGTAATGCTGGGCCCCGAACA
>DASUIC010000153.1:0-8387 GCA_036273215.1 Sphingomicrobium sp. | reverse complement strand
CAGACGATCCGCTGCGCCTTGCCCAGTGCATAGGCGCCGACCAGCACGCAGCGGCTCGGGTCCGAGTAAAGGCGGTGAAGCAGCCGGTCGATCTCGCTTCCCGTGTCGGGGTGGCGAAACACCGGCAGACCGAAGGTCGCCTCGGTGACGAAGATGTCGCACGGCACCGGCACGAAGCAGGCGCAAGTCGGGTCCGGGCGGCGCTTGTAATCGCCCGAGACCACAACCTTCTCACCCTTATATTCGAGCACGATCTGCGCGCTTCCGAGCACGTGGCCCGCGGGAACGAAGGTCACGTCGACGTCTCCCACGCGGAGGCTTTCGCCATAACCGATCGCCTGCCCCGGCTGCGGCCCGTAGCGGCATTCCATGATCGCGAGCGTTTCCGCCGTGGCGAGCACTGCGCCGTGGCCTCCGCGAGCATGATCGGAGTGGCCGTGAGTGATCATCGCCTTCGGCTTGGGCGCGGACGGGTCGATCCACGCGTTCGCCGGAGCGACGTAGATGCCTTCCGGCTGAGCCTTAATCCAGGAACCCAATCGCGCCATTGCGAGCTATAGGCTTATAACGCCGAACGGGTTCCCGCGAGACGAGGAGGAGAGCGGATGGATACAGCGCATTATTGGTTCATCGCGATCATCCTTCCGGCGATCCTTCTGATCGTTCTGATCTGGCTAGTCATCCGGGTCCGCTCCAACCGCGAAGGCCCGATCAACCGCGAGACCGAAGAAGGCACGCGCGAGCTCTACGCTGAGGAGGAAGAGCGTCGGCGCGAGGGGACCGACAAGCTCTGAGCGGCTTCCCGCAAGTCGTCCAGCGTTGGTTTGAATCGAGGGGCTGGCAGCCGCGCCGGCACCAGCTCGAAATGCTTGAGCTCGCGCGCCAGGGCCGGAGCGCCCTGCTCGTCGCCGCGACCGGCGCGGGCAAGACTCTCGCGGGATTTCTGCCGACGATCTGCGAGCTCGCGGAAGAGTCGGCGGAAGGCTTGCACACGCTCTACGTCTCGCCGCTCAAGGCGCTCGCGGTCGACGTTCAGCGCAACCTGATCGGGCCGATCGAGGAGATGGGGCTGCCGATCCGCGTCGAGACCCGCACCGGCGACACGCCGTCGGACCGCAAGCTCCGCCAGCGCCTCAAGCCCCCGCAGGTGCTCCTGACCACGCCCGAATCGCTCAGTTTGCTGCTGAGCTACCCCGATTCGCCGCAGATGTTCGAAGGCTTACGGACGATCGTCGTCGACGAGCTCCATGGCTTCGCCAAGGAGAAGCGCGGCGACCTCTTGTCGCTGTCGATGGGCCGGCTGCAGAAGCTCGCTCCGGGGCTGCGCCGGGTTGGCCTCTCCGCTACCATCTCCGATCCTGACGCCTACCGCTCATGGCTCGCGCCCGACGCCGACATGGAGCTGGTCGACCTTGTCACCGGCGATCCGGGCGCGGAGCCCGACCTTTCGATCCTGATCCCCGAGAACAAGATCCCGTGGGGCGGTCATTCGGGCTACCACGCGATCGCCGACGTCATGCGGCTGATCGAAGAGCACAAGACGACGCTCGTCTTCTGCAACACCCGCGGCCTCGCGGAGCTCACTTTTCAGAAATTATGGGACGAGAACGAGAAGGGGCTTCCGATCGGAATCCATCACGGCAGCCTAGCGGTCGAGGCGCGGCGCAAGGTCGAAGCGGCGATGGCCGCGGGGAAGCTCCGCGCCCTCGTCGCAACCGCGAGCCTCGACCTCGGGATCGACTGGGGCGACGTCGACCTCGTCATCCAGATGGGCGCGCCGAAGGGCAGCTCGCGCCTGCTCCAGCGGATCGGCCGCGCCAACCACCGCCTCGACGAACCGAGCGAAGGGATGATCGTCCCCGGCAACCGCTTCGAATATTTGGAAGCGCGCGCGGCGCTCGATGCGATCGACGACGGCGAGCTCGATCCCGAGGTGTTCCGCCCCGGAGCGCTCGACGTGCTCGCCCAGCATATCCTCGCAATGGCGGTCGCCGCGCCGTTCAGAGAGGAGGAGCTGCTCGCCGAGGTCCGCTCCGCCGCGCCCTACGCCGGCCTCAAGCAGGAAACGTTCGAGGAAATCCTCGATTTCATCGCCACCGGCGGCTATGCGCTGAAGGCCTACGACAGATTTCGGCGGCTGGTGCCCGAGGAGGGCGGCGTCTGGCGGATCACGAAGCCCGCGGTTGCCCAGCAGCACCGGCTCAACGCCGGAGTCATCGTCGAGCAGCCGCTCCTCACCGTCCGTTTCCGAAGTGGACGCAAGCTCGGCACCGTCGAAGAGGGATTCGCGTCGGCTCTCGCGCCCGGCGACCGCTTCTTCTTCGCCGGCCTGAGCCTCGAGGTCGAACAGTTCAAGGATACCGACATCATCGTTCACGCCTCGTCGAAGCGCGGGCAGATCGTCACCTACGGCGGGCAGCGCATGTCGATGTCGACCCACTTGGCCAACCGCGTGCGCAACATGCTCGCCGACCGCAACGACTGGAGCCGCTTTCCCGACGACGTGCGCGAATGGCTGGAGGTGCAGTCCGAGCGGTCGGTGCTTCCCGAGCCGCACCAGCTGCTGGTCGAGACCTTCCCGCATGAGGGCCAGCATTTCATGGTCGCCTACAGCTTCGAAGGCTGGAACGCTCACCAGTCGCTCGGAATGCTGCTCACCAAGCGCATGGAAAAAGCAGGGCTCAAGCCGCTCGGCTTCGTCGCCAACGATTATGGACTCGCCTGCCACGGCCTCGAACCGATCACCAACCCCAAATCGCTGTTCTCCGCCGACATCCTCGAGCAGGAGTTCGTCGACTGGGTCGAAAGCTCGTACCTGCTGAAGACCGCCTTTCGCGAGGTCGCGGTGATCGGCGGCCTGGTCGAACGCCACCACCCGGGCAAACGCAAGTCAGGCCGCCAGGTGAGCTTCTCGACCGACCTCATCTATGACGTCCTCCGCCGTTACGAGCCGCAGCACCTCCTCCTGCGAGCCGCCTGGGACGATGCGCGCCGCCGCATGACCGAGCTCGGCCGCCTCGTGCGCCTGGTGGACCGAGCGTCGGCGACCATGCTTCACGTCGAGACCGGCCGGATCACGCCGATGGCGGTCCCGCTGATGGTGATCGTCGGGCGCGAGGCGCTTCCCGCGGGAGCGGAAGCCGACGAAGTCCTTCTGAGCCAGGCCGAAGCGCTCGCCGAAACGGCGATGCGCCTGTGATTTCTTGTTCATTGCGGGTTCGTGTGGCTTCTGCGAGTCTGCCCCGATGCGTGCTCTAGTCCTGCTCCTCCCGCTCGCCCTCGGCGGCTGTGTCGTCGAAACTGTCGCCAAAACCGCCGTCGATGTCGCGACCATTCCGGTCAAGGTGGCATCGGCGGGCGTCAACGCCGTCCTTCCGAACCAGAAGAAGGAAGACGAGAAGCGCGGTCGCGAAGCGCGCAAGGAAGACGAAGCGCGGGGCAAGCAGGTCCGCCTCGCGATGGAACGCTGCCGTCAGGGAAGGCCGGCTCCCGGCGATGATTGCTCGGCCTTCCAGCGCCGATAGGTGCGCTATTTCCTCGACACCGAATATAATGGCTGGGGCGGCGCGCTACTGAGCCTCGCGCTCGTGCCGGATCATGGTGAGGACCTTTATCTAACGCTCGACTGGGATGGATCGCTCGAGCCTTGGGTCGAGCGCAACGTCATCCCATACCTCGACAGTGTCCCGGAAGCGCTCGCTTCACCCCGGATGAGCCGCTCGGACGCGGCGAGGACGATCGCCCATTATCTCGCGGGCGACCTCGACCCGCTGATCGTCGCCGACTGGCCCGAGGACATTGCTTTGTTCAATGCGCTGCTCGTCACGGGGGCCGGAGTCATGGCCGAAATCCCGCGTCTCAGGTGCGAATTCATAACCCTCTCGGGGTTCAGCACGGCGGCGAACAGCAAGGTGCCGCACAACGCGCTTCACGATGCGCGGTCGCTGCGCGACCACGTCCTCAGCCTGGAATAAAGCTCATTCCGCGGCCGCTCGGACCGGCTCTCCGTCGCGGTCGATCCAGGTCAGGTCGCCGAGACTGAGCTCGCGGCCGTCATGGGCCTGCACGCACATCTTGCGGACCGGCCGTCCGTCACGGCGATCGGCAAGGACAATGTCCATGCTCCCGTAACCCCATTGTTCGCCCCATTGGCGAAGCGCGAGGACGACGGGGAGCAGGCCTTCGCCCTTGGGCGTCAGCGAATAGATGACCCGGCGCTTGTCGGCCGGATCGGGCGAGCGTTCGAGGATTCCCCCGCCGACCATCTTCGACAGGCGATCGGACAGAATGTTGCGCGCGATTCCGAGGCCTGCCTGGAATTCCTCGAAATGATGGAGATCGTTGAACGCGCCGCGAAGGATCAGGAAGGCCCATTTTTCGCCGATCAGCTCGACCGCGGCGGGAATTGGGCAGGACAAGGCCGCTTCCTTGAAGCGGTCGATATCGGACGTCAGCGTATCTGCCGGCATTCGACGCTTTCACTCCCCTGTTCAAATCTCATCAAAGCACACAAGGGTTCCAAAAGATAGTTGCAATGTGAAACTTGCTATTATATCAGTTTCGAATTGCAACCATAAGAGAAAGAGCCTCGATGTTCCGCCCGATTCTCGGCCTTTTCGCAATTGCCGTAGCCGCGCCTGTCTCTGCCGCCAGCTATTCCGCTGCGCTGTCGACGCCGACCAGCCAGCGCATCATCGCTCGCGACATCGTCTGGAACTGCGGCCCGGTGGCCTGCAAGGGAAGCTCCGAAGAAAGCCGTCCCGTTGTCCTCTGCCAATCGCTGGCGAAGCGCGCGGGCCATATCGACAGCTTCCTGGTCGACGGCCGCGCCTTCACCCCATCCGAGCTCGACCGCTGCAACACATCGGCGAGGCAGCCGAGCGGCAAAGCCCTCGCCGCCCAACAGTTTCCCCCGCGGGCTGCGCGTCTCCTCCTCGCTCGCGCGCAGCCCCTTTCCTTCGCCTTTGCCTTTCGCGCTTGCACAAGAGCGCCGCTGCGCCCCATCTTAGGGGCGTGCTTCGGCAGTATGAACTGGTCGAGAAGGTTCGCTCCTACGATCCCGACGCGGACGAGGGGCTGATCAACCGCGCCTACGTCTTCTCGATGAAGGCGCACGGCGACCAGCAGCGCGCCTCGGGCGACCCTTATTTCAGCCACCCGATCGAGGTCGCCGGGATTCTCACCGACCTCAAGCTCGACGCGGACACGATCGTCACCGCCATCCTCCACGACACGATCGAGGATACGGTGGCCACTCCGGAGGAAGTGGAGAAGCTGTTCGGCAAGGACGTCGCCCGGCTGGTCGACGGGGTGACCAAGCTTTCGAAGATCGAGGCGCAGTCGGAAAACGAGCGCGCCGCCGAGAATTTGCGCAAGTTCCTGCTCGCGCTCAGCGACGACATCCGCGTGCTGCTCGTCAAGCTCGCCGATCGGCTGCACAACATGCGCACGCTCCACCACATCCCCAATGAGGAGAAGCGCCACCGAATCGCGCGCGAGACGATGGATATCTACGCGCCGCTCGCCGAGCGCATCGGCATGTACGAGATGATGACCGAGATGCAGACTCTGGCGTTCAAGGAACTGGAGCCGGACGCCTACGCCTCGATCATGCGACGCCTGAAGCAACTCACCGAGTCTGGCGGCGATCTCGTCAGCCGGATCGGTCTGGGTTTGCAGCTCTATCTCGCCGACAACGGCCTCGAAGCCGAAGTCACCGGCCGGCAGAAGCACCCCTTCTCGATCTGGAAGAAGATGGCCGAGCGGCACATCAGCTTCGAGCAATTGTCCGACGTCATGGCCTTCAGGATCATCGTCGACGATGTTGCGGACTGCTACCGCGCGCTGGGCCTGATCCACAGCCGCTGGCCGATGGTCCCGGGCCGCTTCAAGGATTACATCTCGACGCCCAAGCGCAACGGCTACCGCTCGCTCCACACCTCCGTCATCCACGATTCGAAGATGCGGATCGAAATCCAGATCCGGAGCCGCGAGATGCACGAGCAGGCGGAGCGCGGCCTCGCCGCTCACTGGGCCTACAAGGAAGGCAAGCCCAAGGGCGAGATGAACATCCCGTGGGTCGACGACCTTGTCGAGATCCTCGACCATGCCGAGAGCCCCGAAGAGCTGCTCGAGCATACGCGGATGGCGATGTATCAGGACCGGATCTTCGCCTTCACTCCGAAGGGCGAGCTGATTCAGCTTCCCAAGGGCGCCACTCCGGTCGATTTCGCTTACGCAGTCCATACCGATCTTGGCGACCGCACCGTCGGGGCCAAGATCAACGGCCGAGTGGTGCCCTTGAGGACGATGCTCGAGAATGGCGATCAGGTCGAAATTCTCGCGTCCGAAGCGCAGCATCCGCAGCCGTCATGGCTGCGCTTCGTCGCGACCGGCAAAGCGCGCGCGGGAGTTCGGCGCTTCGTCCGCCACAAGGAGCGCGAGGAGACGATCGAGCTCGGCGGCAAGATTTACGACGAGATCGTTCAGCGCCTTCCCGCCGAGCTCGACAAGGACGCGCAGAAGCGCGCGCTGAAGAAGCTCAAGATCGAGAACCAGGACGAGCTGATGATCGCGATCGCGCGCAAGCGGGTCAGCGACGAGGCGCTGATGGAGGCGCTGATGCCGGGCTCGGCCGGCGCCGACGTCGCTCCGCGCCCGCTCGGTCAGCGCAAGGCGATCTCGATCAAGGGGCTGACTCCGGGAGTCGCCTATCACCTCGCCCAATGCTGCCACCCGATTCCCGGCGACCGGATCGTCGGGTTGAGGCGCGAGGACGAGGAGATCGAGGTTCACGTCATCGGCTGCGACACGCTCGCGAGCGGGGTCGATGCCGACTGGCTCGACCTCGCCTGGGGCGAAGGCTCGGACGGCGGCGCGGCGCGGCTCGCCGTGATCCTGCGCGACATCCCCGGCGCGCTCGGGACCATGTCCGGAATCCTCGGCGCGAAGCACGCCAACATCATCAACCTTCAGCTGGTCCACCGCGACGGCAGCTTCCAGACTTTTCACCTCGACATCGAGGTCCACGATCTCGCCCACCTCCACAGCATCGTCGCCGCACTGCGCGAGGCGGATCCGGTGTCGAGCGTCGAGCGGATTTAGCTCAAGCTCCTCCCTACGAGCGCAGCTCGTGGGGAGGGGAACCACTCGGCTTCGCCGAGTGGTGGAGGGGTCGGCGCCGGCGCCAGCTACCTCTCCGCCGTGCTTCGCATGGTTCCCCTCCCCAGCCTACCGGCGGGGAGGAATTGTTACACCCGCGCCTTCACCCGCTGCTGGCGCGCCTGCGCGTCGCCGGCGGCGAGCACAGCCAGCATCACCAGGTCGGACGCGCTCGCGGTCATCGGCGCGATCTGAACCGGATACTCGAGGCCGAGGATGTACGGCCCAAGCACGCTTTCGCCGCCTACGGCGCGGAGGAGCTTGGCGGAGATGCTTGCCGACTGGAGGCCGGGCATCACCAGGATGTTTGCCGGACCGGACAGCCGGCTGAACGGATAGAAGCGCCGCTGCATCTCGAAATTGAGCGCCACGTCTGGCGCCATCTCCCCTTCATATTGGAAATCGGCGTGGAAGCTGTCGAGCAGCTTCACGGCGTCACGCAGGCCCTCGATATGGGCGCCCGGCGGATTCCCGAACGTCGTGTAGCTGATGAAGGCAACCCGGGGCTCGAGGCCCATGCGCCGCGCGAATGAGGAAGTGCGCATCGCGATTCCGGCATATTGCTCCGCGGTCGGGCGCTCCGTCACCGCGGTGTCTGCAATCAGCACCGTATGGCTGCGACTGACGATCACGTTGACACCGAATGGCGTCGCATCCGATTCGTCGTCGATCACGGTGCGCACCTGGCGAAGTGACTGGCTGAACGGCCGGGTCGTTCCGGTGATCATTGCGTCGGCCTCGCCCAGCGCGAGCATCGCGGCGGCGAAATAATTGCGGTCCTGGTTGACCATCCGCTCGATCTCGCGCCGGAGAAGCCCGTGCCGCTGGTGTCGCGTGTAGATATAGTCGACCGCTCGCCCGACCAGAGGCGAATTGCGGCTGTTGAGCACCTCGTAATCCCTGGGATTGTCGACGCCCATTTCCTTGAGGAGGTCGTAAACCTCCTCGCGCCCGACCAGGACCGGCGTCCCGTACCCAGCCTCCCTGAAGGCGATCGCGGCGCGCAGCACGTTCGGCTCCTCGCCCTCCGCGAACAGCACGCGCTTTGGGTTCTGCCGGGCATTTTCGTAAGCGAGGCTCATCACTGAGACGGTGGGGTTGAGCCGAGCGCGAAGCTCCTGCCGGTAGGCTTCCATGTTGGCGATCGGCTTCTGAGCGACGCCGCTCTGCACGGCGGCTTCGGCGACTGCGGAGGCCACCACCTCCATCAGACGCGGATCGAATGG
>DASUIC010000152.1:0-27540 GCA_036273215.1 Sphingomicrobium sp. | reverse complement strand
GGGCTCGTCATGCTGACGATCGGCGGCACCCTTGCGCAATATTTTCACGGCACGCTTCACCGCACAGACAATCCGTGGTTCGTGCGCGCGATGCGCCGCGCCGGGCTGCTGATGACGCCCGAAGCGCATGCGGTGCACCATGCCACGCTGCGGCAGGATTTCGCGACCAACACCGGCTGGTCCAACCCGCTGGTGAACGTGATCTTTCGGCTGGCGACGAACCGCGGCTGGCTGACCGAGGCCGGGCTCGAGCCGCATTAGAGCCGTGGCGCTTGCGGCAATGCGTGCCGCCTCTTACGCCTGCTCTATGAACACGCTCGCGCTCCGCCTCGCCGTCTCGCTCCTGCCGCTCCTCGCCCTCGCCGCCGCGCCCGCACCGCAGCGCGTCACGCCGATGACGCCCGACGCCGTCGCGAGCTACGACGAGGTGCTTCCGTGGGCCGATTTCGTGCGGCGCGAAGTCATGATCCCAATGCGCGACGGGACCAAGCTCTACACCGTCATGGTGATGAAGAAGGGAACGAGGAACGGCCCGATCCTGCTCTCGCGAACGCCGTATGACGCCAAGGGGACGATGGCGCGGTCGATGAGCCAGTCGGTCGTCGACGTGATCCCGATCATGTACAAGGAGTTCGTCGACGACGGCTACATCATCGTCCAGCAGGACATCCGCGGGATGTACCATTCCGAAGGTACGTTCGTGATGAACCGCCCGTTCGTCGGGCCGCTCAACCACAGCGGGATCGACGAGAGCACCGACGCCTACGACACGATCGACTGGCTCGTGAAGCATGTCCCCGAATCGAACGGCAGGGTCGGCGTGATCGGCTCCTCCTATCTCGGGTTCACGACGCTCGCGGCGGAGGTCAATCCACATCCCGCGCTGAAGGCCGCGGTTCCCGAAAGCCCGATGGTCGACGGCTGGATGGGCGACGACTGGTTCCACAACGGCGCGTTTCGCAACGTCAACCTCGGCTATCCGCTGTCGCAGGGGACAGGCAAAGGCATGGCCGACGCAAGCATCCCGAGCGGTACGGGCGACGATTATTCGCTCTTCCTCGACGCCGGGTCGACCGCCGACTTCGCACGCAAATACGGCCTCGAAAACATCCCTTTCATTCAGAAGCTTTTCCAGAATCCCGCCTATACCGATTTCTGGTCGCTTCAGGCGGTCGACAGGATCATGGCGGCGCACCCACTGACGGTGCCGACGATGCTCGAGCTCGGCGAATGGGACCAGGAGGACAGCTACGGCGCTCCGGCAGTCTATCGCGCGCTGAAGGCCAAGTATGAAGGCACCGACCTGCTTCACATCGTGATCGGCCCGTGGCGGCACTCCGGCGCCAATCATTATGGCTCGCGTCTCGGCGACCTTAGCTTCGCCGGCGACACCGCCGACCAGTGGCGCGCCGGCTGGCTCAAGCCGTTCCTCGACCATTATCTGAAGGGCGCTCCCGACCCGCACGCGCCGGCGGCGCTCACCTACGCGACCGGCCTCGACAAATGGGAGGGGAGCCCGCGCTGGCCGATGGGTACGCCGACCCCGCTCTATCTGACCGACGACAAGGGGGTGAGTTTCGAACGGCCGCCCGCGGCCGGGCACGACGACTATGTCTCCAATCCCGCGGCTCCCGTCCCGTTCATTCCGCGCCCGATCGACATGAACGATTCCGACCAGTGGACAAGCTGGCTGGTGCACGACCAGCGCTTCGTCGAGGAGCGGCCGGACGTGCTTACTTACACTAGCGCGCCATTGACCGCGCCGGTGCACATGATGGGGCCGCCCGAGGTCGATCTGTTCGCGGCGACGACGGGGACCGACAGCGACTGGGTGGTCAAGCTGATCGACGTCTATCCGAGCGAGACGCCGGAGAAGTCCGTCGGCGCTCCGCTCAACATGTCCGGGTTCGAGCTTCCGATCGGGATCGACATTTTCCGCGGGCGTTATGTCGGCAGCTTCGCGCAGCCGCACGCGCTCACCCCCGGCAAGGTGACGGAATATAAGTGGAACCTGCCCAACATGGATCATGTGTTCCTGCCCGGACACCGGATCATGGTCCAGGTGCAGTCGAGCCTGTTCCCGCTCTACGACCGCAACCCGCAGACGTTCGTGCCGAACATCTTCACCGCGAAGCCGGGCGATTATCGCGCGGCGACGCAGAGCATTTTCCATGGTGGAGCGACGCCGAGCGCGGTGTTCCTGCCGCTCGTACGGTAGGTCAGCGGCCGTTCACCAGCTGACCGACACACGCGTGCCTGAGGAGTAGGTCATGGCGATCGAGGAGATGGAATCGCTTCCGGCGACCGCCAGCATGGACGATCAGCCGCAGTTCCTCGGCCACCCCGCGGGCCTTTATTACATCGCCTTCACCGAGGCGTTCGAGCGTTTCTCTTACTATGGCATGCAGGTGCTGCTCGTCCTCTATCTGGTCAAGCAGCTGCTGTTCCCACCCCACGTCGGTCGGATTCTCGGATTCGAGCCGTTCCGCCACGCGCTCAGTTACATCTACGGCACCGCCGTCTCGAACGACATGCTCGCGTCCCACATCTTCGGGCTGTACACGAGCGTCGTCTACCTGACCCCGATCCTCGGCGGCTTCATCGCCGACAAGTGGCTTGGCAAGACCCGAACCGTAACCATCGGCGCGCTGCTGATGTCAGCGGGCCATTTCCTGATGGCCTTCGACTTCTCATTCCTGATCGCGCTTCTTCTGCTGGTGATCGGAGTCGGGTGCCTCAAAGGCAATCTCGCAAGTCAGGTCGGCTATCTCTATCCGCGGGGCGACAACCGCGCGGCCGACGGGTTCCAGGTCTATTATATCGGGATCAACGCGGGGGTGATCGTCGCCCCGCTGATCTGCGGCTATCTCGGCGAGGACGTCGGGTGGCATTATGGATTCGGCGCCGCCGGCGTCGGGATGGTAATCGGCCTGCTGATCTATCTCTCCGGCCGCAAATTTCTTCCGCCCGACCCCAAGCTCGACAAACAAGCGGTAACCGGCGAGCCGCGTCCGCCGATGTCGCGGCGCGACTGGAAGGTGCTGATCCTTCTGCTCGTCCTCATACCCGTGCTCGCCATCGGCTCGATCGGCAACCAGCAATTGTACAACGTCTATCTGATCTGGGCGGACCGCTGGTACGACTTCAACCTGTTCGGCCACCGAATGCCGACCACGTTCCTCGCGACCTTGGACGCCGCCGTCAGCGTCCTCTTCCTGATCGCAAGCGTCGCCTTCTGGCGGTGGTACGGAACGGTCCGGAAGGAGCCCGGCGAGCTCACCAAGATCGCGCTCGGCTGCTTCGTCTCCTCACTCGCGTTCGTCCTGCTCGCGCTCGCCGCCGCGCATGCTCAGGCGACCGGAACGAAGGTGAGTCTTTGGGTCGCCGTCGCAGTCCATTCGATTAATGCGATCGGCTTCGCCAACGTCTTTCCGGTCAGCCTCGCCTTCTATTCGCGGGCTGCGCCGCGGGCGATCGGTGCGACGATGATCGGGATCTATTATCTCTTCCTGTTCGGAGCGAACACGCTGACCGGCTGGGTCGGCGGCTTGCTCGATACGATGCCGCCGCTCCACTTCTGGGGACTGCATGTCGCTGCAATCATCCTCGCCGGTGTCATTTTCGTGGTCGTGAAGCTGGCCTTCGGACGGCTGTTGAGCGCCGCCGAGAGCGATGTCGACGCACCGGGTATAGCGCCCGGTCACGAGGCGGAGGTGACTCACCCGGTGTGAAGGCGCTTTACTGCGGCGGGTTTTCCTCGTCCGCCTGCTGCTTGCGCTCCCCGTTGGCTTCCTTGATGACCTTCATCAGGCAGCCGGTGTAGCCCGCGGGGCCGACCGGTGAGCAGCTGTTCATGCCCGTTGCGCCGACGGTCTCCAGGCTCTTCGATCGCACCGCCCAGGATTCCATCTGCTGCGGCGTGCCGCTCTGGCGCATCTTCGGTGGAATCCGGTAACGCTCTGTCTCGGGACGCCGGGCGCAGACGACCACCTGATCTTCGGTCGAACGAGGGCACGGGTCGTTCCCGTAGACGATGATCTCCGCGATGTTCGGTTGCGCCTGCGCGGCGGCCCGCGTCGGCATCTCCGAATAGCCGCCGGCGACCGCCACTGCGGCCGCGCTGAGGAGGGTCGTGAGCTTGATCATATGATCCTTCCGAAGGCTACAGCGGCCACTTTGGCCTCTTGTTCCTCAAATGTGTTTCGAGAGCGCAATTGCGGCCCTGCATCCGCCACGGATCGCCGCACTGAGCAAAGGATAGCCGAACGCCGACGTAGCGCCGGCCTGTCGCGCCGTGTCGCGATGCTCGAGCTCGTCGGCGCGAAACTCGCGGATGTCCGAGGAGAGCTCGGGATCCTGCTCGCCGAGCTCTTCCAGCTGGCGCGAATAATGGCGGTCGATCTCGGTCTCGATCGCGTCGGTGCAGGCGAGCGCCGCTTTCTCGCTCATCAGCGCCGTCGCCGCTCCGAGCGCGAAGCCCGCAACCTTCCACAGCGGCTGGAGCGCGGTCGGCCGGACCCGCCGCTCTGCCATGAGCCGGTCGAAGCGCTCGCGATGCCGCTCCTCCTGCGCCGCCATGCGCGCGATCAGCTTGGCCTCCGCGCAATCGCGGCGGAGCACAGCAAGCTGACCCGCATAGATTCGGGTGGCGCCACATTCGCCAGCCTGATCGACGCGCAGCATCGAACCGCTGTCGGCGCGCCTGTGGCCGGGGCGCCAGTCGCTCACGCCCGCCTCGGCTTGAGGGTGAGCAACAGGACGACGACCGCGCCGGAAAGCGAAATGATGGCGTTCCATCCGGCCATCGAGATCCCGAGGAAACGGAACTGAACCTCGTCGCAGCGGACCAGCGGCGCGTGCGTGATCCGCTGCAGAAGCTCGGCCGTGGTGCCGCCGCTCGAAAGCGCCGTGCACTGCGTGAACCCTTCGAAAATCTTCGCTTCGACGCCCGCGTGATAGACGCCGATAGCGCCCGAAACGGCAATTGCCGCCGCGGCGAGGAGAACCAGGTTGCGTGCGCGGATCGAACCCGCCGGCGCGGTGAAGGAAAGCGCGGCAATGACCAGCGCGACCATATGCGCTTCGCGCTGCCACCAGCACATCTCGCACGGATACAGGCCGCCGAGATATTGCGAGCCGAATGCCCCGATCAGCAGCGCGGCTGGAAGGAGCAGGGCGATCAGCCGGGCAGCGGCTGGCGCGGAGAGTGATGCGCCAGTTGGAGCCCGGTCGGCGACCGCCTCGTTCATGCAGCGCCTAGCGCGACTTCTTCGACGCGCCGCCGCCACCGGCAAGCGCCGGCGCCGACGTTCCGGCAAGCCGCTTCAGCGTGTTGATCGCATAATAAAGCTGGAAATCCTTGATCCCCTGCTTCTTGAGATCGTCGGCCTTGGCGGTGAAGCGCGGATCGGGCGTGTCGTCGCTTTCGAGCAATTTGTCGTCGACCTTGGTCTGCGCCAGCAGATGCTTGCGAAGATCGGCCTCGCGAACCACGATCCGGTCCTTGTAATCGGGGTCCGACAGATCGGGCACGGCAATGTCCGGCTCGATGCCGCCAGCCTGAACCGAGCGTCCCGACGGTGTGTAATAACGCGCCGTGGTCAGGCGAAGCGCGCTGTCCGGCCCGGTCTGAACGACCGTCTGGACCGAGCCCTTGCCGAAGGTGGTCTCGCCCATGATCAGCGCACGGCGGTGGTCCTGAAGCGCTCCGGCGACGATCTCCGAAGCGGATGCCGTGCCAGCGTCGGTCAAAACGATCACCGGAAGGCCGTGCGCCATGTCTCCGGGGCGGGCGTAATAACGCTCGATATCGTCCTTCTCGCGGCCGCGCTGCGAGACGATCTCGCCGCTGTCGAGGAAGTCGTCGGCGACGTCGACCGCCTGGTCGAGCAGCCCGCCGGGATTGGACCTCAAGTCGACGATGTAGCCGAGCGGGTGGCCGCCGGTCGCCTTGTCGATCGACAGCAAGGCCTGCTTCGTCTGGTCCGCGACGTTGCCGGTGAAGGTGTTGATGTTGATATAGCCGATCCCGTCCTTGATCTCCCACTTGACCGGCCGAAGCTCGATCTTCTCGCGGGTGAGGGTAACGTTGAGCGGCTTGTCGCGGCCCGGCCGGACGATCGTCAACTTGACGCTCGTTCCCGGCGCGCCCTTCATCTTCTCGACCGCCTGGTCGAGCGTAATCCCGTTCAGGAACTCGCCGTTGATGTGGGTGATGTAGTCGCCCGACTTGATCCCGGCGCGCCAGGCGGGCGTGTCCTCGGTCGGAGCGATGACCTTGATTACTCCGTCTTCCATCGAGACCGTCAGGCCGAGTCCGCCGTAATTGCCGTCGGTGGTGGTCTTGAGCTGGTCGAAGTCGGCGCCGTCGGCATAGCTCGAATGCGGGTCGAGGGCCGCAAGCATCCCGTCGATCGCGCCCTTGATCAGGGTGTGATCGTCGACTGGCTCGACATAATTGGCCTTGACCCGCTCGTAGACGCTCATGAACTTCTCGAGCTCCTGGTAATTGGTCGGGTCCGGAGCGGCGTAGCTGCTGGCGGTGACCGGGACCAGGGCAAGCGCGCCAGCGAGGGCGGCGGAGGTCACGAGCTTACGGGTCAATTTCATCGGTCGAGTCCTGTATCGGCGGTGGACGCGTTTAGCGGGATTTGCCTTTATTTGACAGACTTGCAGATGAACCTGCGATGAGGGCTGGCGAGAATCGCTGCCCGTTTTGGGACAGCTCGACCTCGACCGGGCCGAGCGCCCGGCCGATGGTATCGCCGAGCCGGACCTTGTCGCCGGCTTTCAGCTGGGATCCGACGTTGACGAGCAGGCTCTTCCACCCGCCCCCGTGATCGATGATCAGCACGCCATCATAATCGCGGTAGGGGCCGGCGAAGAGCACCGTTCCGTCTGCAGGCGCAGCGATCGCGAGACCGCGCGGAGTGGCAAGCGTCACGCCGCGCGAGCGCACGCCGCTGTCGTCGATGGCGCCGAGGCCGTCGGTCACCGGAGCAGCAGCGGACAATTGGTAGGCGAACGGAGCGACCTGACGGTTCGAGTCTTGTCGGAACGGGCTCACCGGCGCCGGTGCATCCAGAGCTAGCTGCCCGGCGATGGTGCGTACAGAGCGATTGCCCGCTTCCTCGCTCCGCAGATGCTGGATGTCTTCGCCCGCCGCGATGGCGATGTCGCTGGTGCCGAGCGCCTTTCCGCCGGCCGCGAGCTCGCGCTGCGTCGCTTGCTGCTCCAGCGCGGCGAACTGCTGCTGCCGGTGCGTCAATTCCTGGCGGCTGCGGACCATTTCCGCGCGGGCTGCAAGCGCGTCCTGTTGCAGCCGGCGCCCTTGAGCGAGGTTCTCGGCGAGCGCCTTCGTCCGGTTTCGGATCACCGGAAGCGTCGAATCGAGAAGCACGCGCACATCCACGAGGTCGTCGGCGCTTCCCTGGTCGGCCAGGGCGATCAGCGGCGGGCGGCGGGCCATCGTCGCCAATCCCGCGAGCAAAGATGAAACCGGCTGCTGCTGCTGGGCGAGTTGCTGCCGGTGCGCGGCGACATAGGCCGACGCGAGGCGGAACTGCATGTCTGCCGCGGTGATCCGCGCTTCGGCGGCCTCGATCCCCTGCTCGGCGGCAGCTTCTTCGGCGCTGAGACGCGCGGCTTGATCGTGGGCGCGAGATGCGGCCAGCTCCAGCTCGGCCGTTGCAGCTTCGGCGGCCGCCTGCTCGGCTCGCGCCTGCCGAAGAGCGTTGTCGACAGGCATAGTCACCTGTGCAGCGGGCGCGCTTGCGGCGAGCAAAAGCGGAGTAAGGAGAATGGCCGAGGAGCGCAGGCGCATGGGCTAGCCATCCCGGTGATAAGGGTGGCTGGCTAGAATCGATGTTGCTCGGAACAGCTGTTCGGCGAGCATCGCCCTCACCAGCAGGTGCGGCCAGGTCGCCGGCCCGAACGACAGGAGGTGGTCGGCGCTCCGCCGCTGCTCCTCGTCGTGCCCGTCGGCGGCGCCGATCAGGAAACGCGCCTCGCGCTTGCCGTCGTTCCGCCACTGACCGAGCTTCTTCGCCAGATCCGTCGAAGAGAGAGACGCCCCTCGTTCGTCCAGCACGACACTGACGCTATTCGCCGGAGCCGCAGGCATCGGTGCGCGGTCGGAAAGCTCGGTTACCTTGGTGGGCCACGCGATGCGTTTCAGGTAGCGGCCGACGAGCTCGGCCTCAGGAGAGCGGCCGATTTTCCCTCGAGCGACGATGTGCAACAGCACCTATTGGGCGGTGAGTGCCGGACGGAACGGCCAGGTCACCAGTGACTTGAAGCCGTCGTAAATCGCTCGGGCAGCCTCTGCGATGGTCTGCGGACGATTGCTTCCGCCGCGGGCGAAGATGGCGACCGCGATGCGGTGGCCGTCAGGCATGGTGATGAAGCCCACGTCGTCAGCAAGCCCGTTCAGAGTGCCGGTCTTGTGCTCGACCGGAGTGCCCGCCGGCAATAGCCACTTCATCCGGTTCTTGCCCGTCTGGCACTTGGCCATGAGGTCGAGGATGTAGTTGCGGCTTTCGGGCTTGATCAGCTCACCCTTGTAGATCCGGCGGAGCAGGTCGACCATCGCAATCGGCGTGCTGGAATCGCGGCGGTCGAACAGATCGCGGGGCGACGCGAGCAGATCGGCGATGTTCCGATCGACGTGGACGCCACGAATGTCGTGGTCCTGGAGGAACTTCTCGACCGCGTGCGGCCCTCCGACGTCGCCGAAGAGAATGTCGGCGGCATGATTGTCGCTGTAGATGAGCATGCGCGCCATCAGCTTGCGCACCGGCTGCCCGTTGATCGTGTCGTCGAGCGTCTTCTGCCCGTGATCGACCTGGGACATGTAAAGCGCGGCGATCGTCAACTTGACCGTACTCGCCATCGGGAACGGCGTGTTGCCCTTGATGCTGATGCTCTCGCCGGTGTTGAGGTCGAGCGCGGCGACACCGACGTCCGCCGACTTGTCGGCCAGAAGCGAGCTTAGCTGCTGCTCAACGTTGGTCAGGTCGGGGGACGCGGCGGCGAACGCCGGCTGCGCCGAAAATACCAGAAGCGAAAACAGAACAGCAATGAATCGCATAGCCCTCACCCGCGTGCAGCGTTTACATTGGAATCTTCGCCAAAGGCCCACATTCGTTCCAAATTGTAAAAATTTCTCACTTCGGGACGGAAAATGTGGACGATGACATCATCGGCGTCGATCAGCACCCAGTCCGCGCCCGGGAGCCCTTCGATCCTGACGTTCTTGCCAAATCGCTCTTTTATCTTGTCGGCAAGCTTAACGGCCATCGACGCCACCTGACGGGTCGAGCGGCCCGAGGCAATCACCATATGATCTGCGATGTTCGATTTGCCGCCGAGGGGAATGGAAACGACCTCCTGCGCCTGGTCGTCGTCGAGCGACTGAAGAACGAGCCTGTGGAGGTCTTCGACGTCGATTGGGCCGCGGCCTGCGGCGGCTGTGTCAGCTTGATCTTCGGTCAAGGGGTCTCCTGGCGGACAGGGCCATTGCCGAGCGCCGCCGCGGAGCGGACGAGGTTCGACGATGCCAACTGGGATCTTGCGCGCGGATGGCGGTTGCGGACGTGCGGTCGGGCGGCAGGCGAAGGAAAATGATCGCCGGTGCACTCCACTGCGTCCACTCTCTCGCCTGGCTCGAAGGATGGACGAACCTCTTGAGCCAGCCCATCGCGCGGGCCGCGTGGGCTTGGCGATCATAACCGGGACGGCGAATCACCGCAATCGGCACTTCGCGTGCTAACCCCCTCCAATCGCGCCATTTGTGAAAATCTCGCAGCGTGTCGCTGCCGATGAGCCAGATGAAGTCGTCGGCGGGGTAGCGGGCCTTCAATCGTCCAATGGTGTCGACGGTGTAGCGCGTGTTTTCCCGCGCCTCGAAATCGCTGACGCGGATCGGCGCGTGTTTCGCCGCCTCGGTGGCGGAGTGGAAGCGGGCCTCGAACGGTGCCATGTCCGATGCGCCATCCTTGAGCGGGTTGCCCGGCGAGACCAGCCACCAGAC
Organism: Sphingomicrobium sp.; assembly: GCA_036273215.1. GTDB lineage: Bacteria > Pseudomonadota > Alphaproteobacteria > Sphingomonadales > Sphingomonadaceae > Sphingomicrobium. The sequence continues at coordinate 17,510 of DASUIC010000152.1, read as the reverse complement.
TTGGTCCAGCGCGAGCGCGCGGATGGCCTCAAGGCTGATGCGGCGGTGGCCGCGGTGGGCCGGGTTGAACGAACCGCCGAGGAGACCGACGCGAGCCATCCCCGTATGGCTAGCATGCGACTACGGCACAGCATAATGTCGCGGCGAGGGAGGGCGCATGGTCGGCAACATCGAAGCGATCGGCGACGCGATTACCGGCGGCGTGCTCGCCCGGGCGGTCGAGCCATCGGCGGGCGAAGCCGGAGCGGACAACAGCCACGACGCACGCTGCCTCAACTGCGGTGCCGAGCTGACCGGCCCCTATTGCCACGAATGCGGACAGCGCGCGCACGTGCACAGAACGCTGACCGCATTCTTCCACGACCTGGCGCACGGCGTGTTCCACCTCGAAGGCAAGCTCTGGCACACGATCCCGATGCTCGTCTGGCGGCCCGGCGAGCTGACGCGCCGCTACATCGACGGGCAGCGGGCGCGGTTCGTCTCGCCGATCGCCTTATTCCTTTTCTGCGTGTTCCTGATGTTCGCGGTGATCGGACTGACAACCAGCAAGACAAACGCGATCGCCGGCGCGACGGATGAACTGCGGGTCGATCAGGCAAAGCTCTCCACACTGCAAGGGATGCGTGCGTCGGCGAGCGGCCCCTATGCGGCAAAGCTCGACGAAAAGATCAGCGGCCTCAACGACGAAGTCTCCACGTTGCAGGCGGTGAAGGCGGGCAAGGTCGACGCCGCGGACGTCGGCCTTAACAATCATCTGTTCAAATGGCTGAAGAAACCGCTCAAGCAGGCCTCCGAAAACCCGGAACTACTGTTCTACAAGCTCAAGACCAACGCCTATAAGTTCAGCTGGGCGCTGATCCCCATCTCGGTGCCGTTCGTGTGGCTGCTGTTCCCGTTCAGCCGCCGCTTCAGGCTCTACGACCACACGGTGTTCGTCACTTATTCGCTCTGCTTCATGATGCTGCTGCTTGCGGCATCATCGATAGTCGGTCTGGTATCCGACAGCATTGCCGGCCTCGCCTTCTTCGTGCCGCCGTTCCACATGTACCGGCAGCTTCGCGGCACCTATGGGCTGACCAAAGGCGGAGCGCTCTGGCGGGCGTCGCTGCTCACCATCTTCGCCTTCATCGCCATCGGATTGTTCAGCAGCCTGCTAGTCGCGATAGGCGCCTTCGAATAGCCTAGCCCTTGCACGGGAAGCGCTTGGCCATGAAGCTCCGGAGCGCGTCCTTGACCTCGGTCCTGCCGCGCTCTGCTTCGGGCACTGCCCTGAGACCAGCGACAATGTCTTCCAGCGTCGGCTGGGGGGCATTCGCGTCGGGGCAGTAAGCCGGTATCTTCCCCGCTGCGGTCGCGGCGATCCGCTCCGCGCGGAGCGCCGCGGCATCGTCCTGCAGCTCGGTCTTGAGCAGGGCCGCGTCCGACGTGGCGGTCGCCATCGCGCCCTCTTTCGAGAGCTGGTCCATCTTCGCAAGGAAGGTCGAGACCGGCATCGCGTTCGCCGATGACGAAAGGGCCGCGACAGCCGCGAACATTACTAGCTGCTTTTGCACTGGCTTTCCCTCACCCCGGCCCTCGCTCCTCGCTGGAGAGGATGATCAGGCGCCGGCCGTCGCGGGACCGCCGATGGCGCCGGACGTCGGTCTCTTGGCCTTCGGGATCGACGAACCGGCAGACGGGATCGATGGGCCCTTAGCCCCGCCGCGATCGATCGGCTCCCCGGCGATCACCTTCTTGATCTCGTCGCCCGACAAAGTCTCATATTCGAGCAGCGCCTTGGCGAGGCTCTCGAGCTGCTCGCGGTTCTCCGTCAGCACCGTATGTGCGCGCTTGTAGCCGTCCTCGACCACCTTGCGGATTTCGGCGTCGATCGCCTGCGCCGTCTCGTTCGACATCTGTCGCTGGCGGTTGACCGAATAGCCGAGGAACACTTCCTCCTCGGGCTCGGCATACTGCAGCGGACCCAGCGCATCGGACATGCCCCAGCGAGTCACCATGTCGCGCGCGAGCTGCGTCGCGTACTGGATATCGGAAGAAGCGCCCGAAGAGACCTTGTCGTAGCCGAAGATCATCTCCTCGGCGACGCGTCCGCCCATCGAAACGGCGAGGTTCGCGTACATCTTGTCACGATGATAGGAATAGCTGTCCCGCTCGGGCAGCCGCATGACGAGGCCCAGCGCTCGCCCGCGCGGGATGATGGTGGCCTTGTGGATCGGGTCGGACGCGGGCTCGTTGAGCGCGACGATCGCATGGCCGGCCTCGTGATAGGCGGTCATGCGCTTCTCGTCCTCGGTCATGACCATGGACTTGCGCTCGGTGCCCATCAGCACCTTGTCCTTGGCGTCCTCGAACTCCTGCATCGCGACCAGGCGCTTGCCCTTGCGCGCGGCGAGCAAGGCGGCCTCGTTGACGAGGTTCGCGAGGTCTGCGCCCGAGAAACCGGGCGTTCCGCGCGCGATCACGCGCGCGTCGACGTCGGGCGCCAGCGGCACTTTCTTCATGTGCACGCCGAGGATCTGCTCGCGGCCGTCGATGTCGGGGCGCGGGACCACCACCTGTCGGTCGAAGCGGCCGGGCCGCAGGAGCGCGGGGTCGAGCACGTCAGGTCGGTTGGTGGCGGCGATAATGATGATGCCTTCGTTCGCCTCGAACCCGTCCATCTCGACCAGCAGCTGGTTCAAGGTCTGCTCCCGCTCGTCGTTGCCGTTGCCGAGACCGGCGCCACGATGGCGGCCGACGGCGTCGATCTCGTCGATGAAGACGATGCACGGCGCGCTCTTCTTCGCCTGGTCGAACATGTCACGGACTCGGCTGGCGCCGACGCCGACGAACATCTCGACGAAGTCCGAGCCGGAGATAGTGAAGAAGGGGACCCCCGCCTCACCCGCGATGGCGCGGGCGAGAAGAGTTTTGCCGGTGCCGGGAGGCCCTACGAGCAAGGCACCCTTGGGAATCTTGCCGCCGAGGCGCGCGAACTTGCCCGGGTCTTTGAGGTACTCGACGATCTCCTGGAGCTCTTCGCGAGCCTCGTCGATCCCCGCGACGTCCTGGAAGGTGACCCGGCCCTGCTTCTCGGTCAGCATCCGTGCCCGGCTCTTGCCGAAGCCCATCGCGCCCGAGCCAGCGTTCTTCTGCATCTGGCGCATGACGAAGAAGCTGACTCCGAGGATGAGCAGGAACGGCAGTGAGTTGTAGAGCATGTAGAGCCAGATGCTGGTACCCTCGTCGCCCTTGACCTGGACCGCGACGCTCTTGGCGAGAAGCTTGTCGGAGACGTTGGCGTCGCCAGGCGCGGTGGTGTGGAAAATCTCGCCTGAATCGAGCTTTCCGGTGATCGCCGAATTGCCCGTCGAGCTGGTCGCCATCGTCACCGAACGAACGTTGCCGTCGTCGACCTGGCGGACGAATTCGGAATAGGCCATCGGCTGACCGGTATTGGCGCGCGATCCGCCGTCGATCATCTGGACGAGGAGGACGAGCGCGAACAGAACGCCGACCCAGATGAGCAAATGCTTGGACCAGGGATTGCCGGGTTTCTTGTCTTTGTCGTTCATCTCGCCGCCTTCAGCGCACCAACGCGCATGCCTCTAAAATAGGCTCATTCGGGCCAATAACAATGCGAACTTAGGAAGCGGTGAACAGGACCGCCTTACTGTATTGCGTCACCGACACAAACATGAGAAACTGATCAGGTCTGTCGCTCCACGAAAGCACCATTCACATGCTATGTTCGGGCAGCTGGTGCAGCTGAGGAGGTCGATGTGGATCACGGCGCCGTCGAAGTCTTCGCCTACCAGGAAACGCTGCTGATGATGGCGCTGTTCGGGATTGCAATCCTTGCGATGATCTGGGTCGGCTTCCGGCGGTGGCTCCGGTACAAGGAAAGACTGGGGAGGCTCGTCGCCGAACAGCGGGCTGAACGTGGCACTGCGATGGAGCGCGTCGAAGAACGATTGAAAGCAATCGAGCGGATTGTGGCCTCTGGCGGCACGGAGAGGGTCCCGGCGGTGGACTCGCTCTCCGACCACGCCTCTAAGCGCGACGGTCTGTAGAGTTCATATCTTAGATCCCGAACAGGAGATCGCCATGGGACGCTGGTATTCCCGCCCGGTGCTGTTCGTCAGCGACGTCGAACGCGCGCTCTCGTTCTATGTAGGGCAGCTCGGCTTCGCCAAGGCGTGGGGTGAGAACCCGGACGGCAAGCCGTTCGTCGCGCAGGTGGACCGCTCCGGATGCGAACTGATCCTGTCGTCGCAGCGGCCGGAGAAGAACGGCACAGCACTGATTTTTCTGTCGCTCGATCCGCCCGACGTCGCGGCGGTGCGCGCCGAATTGGATCAGGCGGGCGTCGCGGTGAAGAGCGGCTGGTGGGGATATCCGCTGATGATCGTCGAAGACCCGGACGGAAACGAGCTCTATATCCCGTGCAACGACGAACGGACGCACGGCGGCGAACTCGCGTAGCAAGCAGTCTGAGCGGCCATTTCCGCGACGCAACAATTCGTCGATTTGGCGTTTCAGCACCGGCAGCATCGCGGAGCCGTCGCCGATGATCAAGCCGTGGAGGGCGTTGACGTCGAACGTCGGACCGAACGCACTTTCCGCCTTAATGCACGCCACGCCCCGCGTACGCCGAACATCAGGGCAGCGATGATCGCGACTAGGATCAGGGATGCGGTCACGTAATTGCGCAGCACCCATCCTGTCCAACGGATCAGACGGCGGGCAGGGGGAGCAATGAACGTGAAATCCGCGCCCGTGACGCGATGCAGCAGGATCGCTCCGTCGAAATCACGCGAGAGCGCGGTCGGCATTGTTCCGTCCACTTCGAGCCGACTGTAACCGGGCCGCGACCATTCGGGCGGAGCATGACGAAGATCGATGAAGAAATCCCTGTCCGACAGAGCGCCAGGCGCCGCTCCGCGCTAAATGGCGAATCCGACCGGATCGTGCGCGCTGCGAGTGCCGGTATGATGAAGGGTCCCCAGGCTTTGTCGGGAAGCGTGCTGTCCATCGCGGTTCCACCAAGAGCGAACACTCCAACGGTATAGATCTGGTTGCCGAATTTCTCCCAAGCGTTGCCCTATCGACGGAGGTTCCACGCCCAGACTGTTGTAGTGGAGATGGCTGTGATGCGCCCACAAGACCAGGTGCGGGGTGACGTTCATCATGGCTTCGACCATGCGCGCATTGAATGCGTCTCGATCGGCCTGATATATGTAGGTGGCGTAGCTTAAACCCTTGGCTGCCTCGACTTCGCGGCAATCCTGCAAGCGGTTGTCAACCATCAGTGGAATGAGCCGAAGCATCGCAACGTGAACCGCCGGCCGATTGGGCGCCGCCAAAGACGCGTTTGCATCGATCCACTGCCCCAGCTCCCGCGCCGGCTCGTCGTTCGCCGGGATGACATCGCAGCTGAGAGCGGGGCCGAGCTCGCGGGTCCAGAGGCGCACCTGGGATTCGCTGAGCTGCGGATGGAGCGCAGCGCTTCGAGGAATGCCTTGAGGCTGGCGCTGGCCGAGCCTGAGTATGCGTGCGCGTAGTCGGGCTGCAGGTCGAAGCTCGTCACGTACAGCGGATGAGGAGTGTTTTGGGTGCTGAGCGCGTAGGCGAGGACCTGCTGCATCTCGGGCGTTTGCCAAAGGCCGAAGAGGGCTTCGAGATCCAAGGTGGCAGCCTTCTTGGGCAGCGGTTCGCGGCTGCGATACGCATGTTCCTCCGCGGTCCACGCGTCGATCAGCGATCCTTCGAACGCGATGGTATCGAAGCCTTTGTTCTCGTGCAGATATCGGAGCAGGTTGAGTCGAACGAACGGCATTTCGCGGGTCACATGAATGGATTCGCCGAGGCTCACGACGCGGCTGTCGCCCACCGCATCGCCGATGAAGGCGTAATCGGACGCGCGGTATGGCGTGTTCAGATCGATCGGGTCGGGCCGGAATTGCGGCGTCGGCGGCGCCGAGCCCGCGTGAGCTGCATTGGCTTCAGGTGCGGACTTTGGACCGGCGAACGAGGATGTCAGCGCAAATAAGATTGCGACGGCGAGACTTCTCACTCTAGTCCGTCCCGCCTGGATACCCGCACAAGTCGATTCACTTCCGAGCCGCAATCCATTCGTCCACGCGGCGTTCCAGCACGGGCAGCGGGACGGAGCCGTCGCTGATGATCAGGTCGTCGAACGCCTTCACGTCCAATTTTGGACCCAGCGCGGCTTCGGCCTTATGGCGAAGCTCCATGATCTTCAGCATTCCGATCTTGTAGCCGGTCGCTTGCCCCGGAAGGGTGATGTACCGCTCGACCTCTGACTTGGCCATGTCGGGCGAGAGGCGGCCGACCTTTTCCATATAGTCGATCGCCTGGGCTTCGCTCCAACCGAGTGCGTGGATGCCGGTGTCGACGACGAGCCGGGCGGCGCGGAAATGCTCCTGGTCGAGGTGCATGAAATCGTCGGCGATGTCGGGATAGGCGCCCATCTCCTTGCACAGCTCCTCGGAATAGAGCGCCCAGCCCTCGTTGAAGGAGACGTAGCGCGTCGCCTTGCGGAACCTCGGCGTGCCGGTCTGCCGCACCTGAATGTCGCCCGCCATCGCATGGCCGGGAATGCCCTCGTGGCACATGAGATCGGGGAGCAGCGCCGGGTCCTCGGTCTTGCCCAGCAGGTGGACGAACACCCGTCCTGGGCGAACGCCGTCCGGACTCGCCGGCGAAGTGTGCGCCGCGCCGCCGGGCACTTCGCTGAACGACGGTTCGCGCACCACTTCGACCCGGTATTTGGGCAGGTTGTAGAAGCGCGTGGGGAGCAGCGAACGGTTGTGCGCGATAATATCGTTGGCGCGCTTCAGGTAATCGGCGCGCAGGAGGTCGGTCCACGGCTGCGCCGGAAAGCGCTTCGCCCGGTCGGCGTAGAAGGCGAAACGGTCCTTGAATCCCGCTTTGCGCGCGAGCGCATCCTGCTCGCCCTCGATCCGCTTCAACTCGCTGAGGCCCGTCGCGTGGATCTGCGCCGCGGTGAGGTCGAGCGTGGTGTTCAGCTTGAGCGCCGCTGCGTACCATTGGACGCCGCCCGGAAGCGAGATCGCGCCGACGCGGCCGCTCGGCGCCGTCGGAAGCTCGCTCGTGGCCCAGGCGATCACGCGCTCGTAACCTGGCTTCATCGCGAGCAGCGAGGAGCGCGTGTCGGCGAGCAGTGCGTCGCCTTGCGCCTGCGTGACCTTGCCGTCCGCGACGAGCTTGCCGACCTTCTTCTTGGCGTCGGCCCAGAGCGGCGAATCCTTGCCAGGCTCGAACGGAGCGCCGCTCACGATCTTGCGGCTGCCGTCGATCACACGCGAAATTTCGAACTTCGGGGCGCGGATGCCTTGCGCATCCGACAATCTCGTTTCGGCAATCGCAGTATCGAGCACGGCCGGAATTGCCCGAAGCCGGGCATCGTAGGCGCGCATGTCGGCGGCGTCCTGCACGGTGTGCGTGTTGATCATGAAGTTCGGAAGCTCGGAATGCGCCGAGTAGAGGAAGGAATAGAAAGGCGGCTGGTATCGGCGGTATTTGTATTGCAGGTCCATCCGCTGAAGCTCGATGTTCCAGATATCGTAATTCGTCTGGTCCTTGGGCGAGAGTTTGGAGCGGTCGAACTCGGCCTTCATTCGGGCGACGCTGGCGCGTCGGAATTCGAGGTGCCGGAGCTGGGCGGCGTCGCTGATGTCGTCGAGCCGGTACTCGCCCTGCTTGATGCCCAGCCGGGTCGCGAGCTGCGGCGAGAATTTCAGGTCCACCATGAATTCCCTGTCGAGGAAGGCGGTGAGGCGCGCGTCTTCGGCATTGGCAGTGGCGGGTGCGGTAACGGGCTGGGCGACGATGACCGCCGGCGGTGAAATCGCGACGAACGCCGCGGCGGCGAACAACCAACGCAAATGACGCATTTGAATCCCTCCTGATCCGACAAGTCAGCACTTCACCGGCAGCATATCAATAAAGCCGCAACAGGAGCGCGCCCGAAAAGCGTATCCGGCTCGAATGAATGGGAACTGCTGTTCACCGATATTGCCGGCCCGTTGGTCGAATGAGTCCTGAGAAGGAGCACCTCATCACCAATTGATCCGCGTGGCGGCGAGTGTCTGAGGGGAAATGATGTCTCGATTGCTGATCGCCGCAGCCTTGTTGTCGTCGATCTTCCAGACGCAGCCGCCTGCGCCGGCTGCCGCGCCCAAAGCTAATCCTCCCTCTACCCCTCAAGCCAAGCCGCGACCCGAGACGATGGACATCCGTCTTGGCGCCTGGCGCTTTGAAGCGAAGCCGGCGCAGGGCTTCTTTTCCCCTTATTACCTGTTCGTCCCGGAACAGCTGCGTAAGCCGGCAAAGCACATTCGAACGCGCCTGATCGTGCTCCCCAACAACTCGGGCGAGGTGACGGACGACGATTCCGAGCAGGAGCAGAAAGCACTCGAAGAAATCCGCCAGTGGCGCTGGCTCGCGACCGTCCTGAATGCCGACCTGCTCGAGCCCGCGTTCCCACGGACACAGACTGACGATCTTGTTTATACGCACGCCCTCGGGCGAACCACGATGACGACTCACAAGCGGAGGCTCAGAAGACCGGACCTTCAACTGATCGCAATGATCAACGACGCGCGCCACCGGGAAGCGCTCAGCGGTGTGACGCTCGATCGGCGGGTGCTAATGTTCGGTTTCTCCGCGAGCGGCAGTTTCACCAGCCGTTTCGTGTTCATGCATCCCGATCGAATCCGGGCGGCGGCCTTTGGTTCGCCAGGCGGATGGGCGATCGCTCCAGTCGCGGAATGGAAAGGAGTCGCGCTCCCCTACCCGGTCGGAGTCGCGGACTTCAGGCAAGTCACGGGGCGCCCGTTCGATCTCGCCGCGGTGGCAGCGGTGCCGCAGTTCCTGTTCATGGGAACGGCGGACACCAATGACTCGGTTCCTTATAATGACTCGTTCGACAAGCCGGCGCGCAAGATCATTTTCACCTTCTTTGGATCGACGCTGCTCGAGCGCTGGCAGGTGACGAAGATGCTGTACGCCCGGTATCTGCCAAAGGTGGAGATGAAGCTTTATCCCGGAATCGGCCACGAATATTCACCGCAGATGCTCGACGACATGACTGCGTTTCTCGCGAAGAACATGAACTGAGAGGCGCGGCCTTGTGCCACGCGATTGCGCGGGAACCGGTTTTGGTGGAGCATCGTCCAACAGATCGAACGGGAGGCGGCAACCATGTGCGGCGACGGTAATCACCAGGGCTTCATCGCGGACACTTCGCTCACGAGGAGGACAGTCCTGATCGCGATGAGCGCCGTGGCTGCCGCGGGTGGGATCGCCGTGCCGGCGTTCGCCGAGGACAAGGGCGATCGTCCGGTCACCGAGAAAGACGTGCTGGTGAGGACCGCTGACGGCAATGCCGACGCGGCGCTGTTCACTCCGGCGGGCAAGGGCAAATGGCCCGCCGTTCTGATGTGGCCGGACATCCTCGGCCTTCGCCCCGTGTTCCGCGAAATGGGCAAGAGGCTGGCCGCGCAGGGCTATGTCGTGCTCGTCGTCAATCCTTATTACCGCGCCGCGAAGGCGCCGGTGGTCTCGGGACCGTTCGACTTCAACAGCAAGGCCGACATGCAAAAGATCATGGCCTTCCGCGAAGGGCTGACCGACCCGATGGTCGACCGCGATTCGGCGGCCTACGTGACGTTCCTCGACGCGCAGCCGCAGACCGACCGGCGCAAGAAGATGGGCGTCCAGGGCTTCTGCATGAGCGGGCCGATTTCGTTCCACACGGCGGCGGTCCGGCCGGACCGGATCGGCGCGGTGGCGACCTTCCATCCGGGAGCCTTGGTCACCGACAAGCCGTCGAGCCCGCACCTGCTGATCCCCAAGACCCGCGCAAGCTTCCTCGTGCTGATCGCAAAAAACGACGCCGAGCATATGCCCAAGGAAGCGGACACGCTGAAAGCGGCGTTCGCGGCGGCGCACCGGCCGGCGACCGTCGAGGTCTACCCCGCCAACCACGGCTGGAGCGTGGCCGGGAGCCAGACCTATGATGAGGCGCAGGCCGAGCGCGCGTGGGGCGAGCTGCTGCCGTTCGACCGGCGCAACCTCGGCTGAAGCATCAGTTGCGGCGCGGCGGCGCGGGGGTGAATCTCCATTCAGCGCCGCCGAGGCACAGGACTCCGCGCAGGGTCGCGCTCCTTCCGGCAAGCAGCGCGGCGAGCACCTGATTCAGCTCGCGGCCTCTAAGCTCGCTACCCTGCCCCTCGGTCGCGAGTGCGATCACTGCGCGGCGGACGATCCGGCGGCGGATTTCGCGCGGCGCGTCGCTCGGACGATAGACGATCGTGCCCTCGCCTACGGTCACCCACCGCTCCCACTCCTGCGTGGTCGCCCACTGGAGCGCGGTTTCGGCTTGGGCGAGGTGCGCAGCGCTTGCGGCGATCGCTTCGGGATCGAGCCACTCGATCTCCCGCAGCGCCTTGCGCACCCGGACTCGCTCGAATTGCTCGTCCGCGTTGCTCGGGTCCTCCGCCGGTTCGAAGCCCGAGGCGCCGCAGACCGCCTCCAGCTCCGAGCGCCGCCAGCCGAGGAGCGGCCGAAGCAAGGCAATCCTCCCGCCCGGAGTGCTCGCGATGCGGCGCATTCCGGCTAGGCCGCGGATGCCGGCGCCCCGAGCGAAGCGCATCAGCAGGGTCTCGGCCTGATCGTCGAGATGATGCGCAGTGAGCAGCGCCTTCAACCCGCGCTCGGCAGCCCACTGGCCGAGCAGGCGATAGCGCATCGCGCGCGCCCGCTCCTGGATCGCGGTCGCGGGCTTCTCCTCCCAGCTCGCGGTCAGGATGCGGTGCTGGACTCCGATCTGCTCACAGATACGTGTCACCATCTCCGCTTCCGAGCGGCTTTCGGGCCTGAGCGCATGATCGACGGTCGCCGCCTCAATCTTGCCCGGACGCACCTCCGCCGCCATCAGCAGAAGCGCGAGGCTGTCGGGGCCGCCCGAAACGGCAATGCCGATCGGAACCTCGGGACCGACCAGCGCGTCGAGGTCGCGGCGGAAGCGCTCGATCGTCTCGCGGGCAAGTTCCAGCCGGGTTTCAGTCGCCTCAAGCGTCTCCACGAGCGCCTCCAGTCAGCCGATCATGCCCCAGGATGGCGCGCTTGCCACGGCCAACATGGCCCGATGCTGTCTAAGGGGTGAAAAACCTCAACTGCACTGCGCCTGGCTCTTCGCGTCTGCCTCGAGCTTCTTGAGGTCTGGCCTGACCTTCGCTCCATAGACGGCGTCGAGCTCGGCATAGGCCTTGCACGCCTGCGTCGTCTGGCCGAGCTTCATCAGCGCCTGGCCGAGATAATAGAGGCTGTCGGGGGCTCGCTCGCCCGAGGGGTTGCTGCGGTAATTGGCGAGAAGCGCCTCGGCCGCCTGCCGCGGCTGCCCATTGTCGAGGAGCGCTCGGCCGATGAGATTGTTCGCGTAGCTGACCCGGCGGTGCTTGGGGTAGGCTTTGACGAAGTCGCGAAGCGTGCTGACCGCTTCGTCATATTTGCCCGCCTCCCACAGATGGAAGCCATTGCTGTAGGCGTCTTCACCGGGGTCGTCGGGAGCCGACGCGTCCGCCGTTTGAGGCTCGTCACTGGCGGCCGCTGCCGCGCTGGTCTTCGATGTGGAGATCGATGCGCGACCCTTGGGTCCACTGGGCCTGGCCGCCGGAGACTTGACCGGAGCGGCGACGCTCGCCGCCTCACCCGCGTCCGCTGCAGGCGGAGTCGCCGCAGCGGCGGCGGCGTCCATGCGCTGCTCGAGTGCCTGGATGCGCTGCTGATCGTCGGCGCGCATCTGGTTGATATTGGTCTCCATACTCCGAAGGCGGTTGCCGTTCTCCTCGTTCGACCGAAGCATGTCCGACATCTGCCGCTCGAGCGAATCGAGGCGCTGGCTGAGCGACAGGACCGACGACTGGGTTGCCGCCGGTTCGTCCGAAAAACCCGCGGTGTCCGCAGGACTGCCCTTGGGATAGACGTGCCGCTGGAGCTCGTTCATCTGCCGCTCGAGCCGGTCGAGCCGCTGTTCGGGGCTCGCCTGCTGCCGCTGAGCGAACGCGCTCGAGCCGGGCACGAGCAGGACGACCGCGGCGCTGGCTGCGAGTGCGGTAATCGGACGCAAGACTTTCACGAGAAACCCCTCCCCACGCTTCGATAAGGACGCGACTCTGCTCTTCTGCGGCTTAGCCGCGGATGAATCCTATTGCGCCGGCTGGGCCGGCGGCGCCGCTGCTGGCGCGCTCGCCGGCGGAGCGCCCGGCTGCGCGGGCCCGCGCATCAAATCGGCCGGCCTCAAGCTGACGTGCGAGGCGACCTTGCCCGGTGGTCCGACCGGCGGAGCGACCGCCGAGCCGACCGTGATCCTGAGCGCCTCGGGCTTTCCGGCCTTGAGCTCGGGGGCGGGCGCGGTCGGCGGCACCGCAAAGCTTTGGCCGGGATTCATCATCCCCTCGAACAGCGTCTTGCCCTGGTCGCTGACCTGGATCCAGGCCGGGGCAGTCGCGGTGAGCACCACCGGCGCATTGTCGGCCGGAGTTGCGGCCGAAGACGGAGGCGCCTGTGCCGGCCGTGGTGCAGTCGGACGAGAGGCCGGGGCCGTCGCTGCAACAGTCGCGGGCGCTGGCTGACCGGGCTGCTCGAGCGCCCTCTTGTTGAGCAAGCTCATCACCACGATCAGCACGATCACCGCGGCGGCGGCGCTCAGCACCAACCATTTCGGCATCGTCCGGGCGGGGTCGGCCGGCTCGAACACTTGCGCTTCGGACGAGAAGAAGCGCTGTCCGCCCATTTCCTCGCGCAGCTGGTCGCCGATTTCGGTCCGGTCGAGTCCGACCGCGGCGGCATAACTCTTGGCGAACCCCGTAGTGTAGGTTGGCGCCGGGAGATTCTCCCACTGTGCGTTCTCGATGCTTTCGAGATGCCGCTGCGGGATCCTGGTCTGCGCGGCGATGTCCTCGAGGCTGAGGCCCTTTTCCTCGCGCGCCGCGCGGAGCCGCTGACCGACGGTCGGGGTCTCCGCCTCGACCGGATCTTCGCCCACCGGCTCGTCTTCAACGTCGCGCTTGGCCATGAGCCCTGTTTGAGGCCTGGGTGGCGGGTGTCAACCGCAAGCTAGCCAATCGTGACCGAATGCCGCTTTGCCCAGTCGCTCAGCGCCTTGCGCATGTCCCTCGGCGGGCGCGCGAGCAGTTGGTCGAGCCTCGCCTGGGCCGCGCCCGCATCGAGCGAGCGAACCATCGCCTTGACTGGACCGACGCCGGCAGGAGTGATCGAAAAGGCGTCCGCCCCGATCCCGATCAGCGCCATCGCCTCCAGCGGCCGTCCCGCCATCTCGCCGCAAATGCGCGCGGGCACGTTCGCTTCGCGTGCGGCGTCGAGGATCCGCTTGAGGAACCGCAGGATCGCGGGGCTGAGCCAGTCGTACCGCTGCGCAAGGCGCGGGTCCGAACGGTCGGCGGCGAACAGGAACTGGGTGAGGTCGTTGGTCCCGATCGAAATGAAATCGACCCGCGGCAGAAGCTGGTCGAGCATCTCGACCAGGCCCGGCACCTCGACCATCGCCCCGAACTCGATTCGCTTGGGCAATTTGCGATGGCCCTTGCGCGCCCACTCGACCTGCTCCTCGAACAGGCCGCGGGCATGTTCATATTCCCACGGTTCCGAGACCATCGGGAACATCACCCTCAGCACCTTGCCGGCCGAGGCCTCGATCAGTGCCCGCGCCTGCGCGCGCATCAGGGTCGAGCGGTCGAGCGACAGGCGAAGCGCGCGCCAGCCCATGGCGGGGTTTTCGGCCTGCTCCTCGGCATCGTCGGAAAGATAGGGCAACGCCTTGTCGCCGCCGATGTCGACCGTTCGGAAGACGACCGGCTTGTCGCGAGCGAATTCGAGCACTTTCGTGTAGAGTCGCTGCTGGCGCTCGCGGCCTGGAAGGGTCGCCGAGACGAGGAACTGGAACTCGGTGCGAAACAGGCCGATTCCGTCGGCTCCGGTCATCGACAGCGCGGCCGCGTCCTCAGCAAGGCCGGCGTTGACCATCACGCTCACATGGACTCCGTCGACGGTCTGCGCCGGAAGCGTGCGCACAGCAGCAAACTCCGCGCGCCGCTTTTGACTCAACGCCATGCGGTGCTCGAAGCCGGCGAGCAGCGCGCGGTTGGGGCGGATGATGATGCTTCCGTTGTCGCCGTCGACCAGGATCGGATCGGCTTCGTCGACGCTGTGGCGGATGTCGTGGAGGCGGCCGATCACCGGCACGCCGATGGCGCGCGCGACGATCGTCATGTGCGACGTCAGCGATCCTTCCTCGAGAAGCACGGCCTTGAGGCGCCGGCGGTCATATTCGAGCAGCTCGGCCGGCCCGAGGTTACGCGCGATCAGCACCGCGTCCTGCGGAAGGCCGGTCTGGGCAGCCGTCCCCATACGGCCGGACACGATGCGCAAAAGCCGGTTCGACAGGTCCTCGAGATCATGCATCCGCTCCTGGAGGAGCGGATCGTCGATCTCCTGCATGCGCGAACGCGTGCGCTGCTGGACTCGCTCGATCGCGGCTTCCGCGGTGAGCCCGCTGTCGATCGCGGCGTTGATGCGGCGCGACCATCCCTCGTCATAAGCGAACATGCGATAGGTCTCGAGGATCTCCTTGTGCTCGCCGCTGGTCCCGAACTCGGCCTCGCGCGCCATATTGTCGATCTGCTCGCGCATCTTCCGGAACGCCGAATAGACTCGCTCGCGTTCGGCCTCGATGTCGTCGGCGACCGTGTGCTCGACGACGATCCGCGGCTCGTGGAAGACCGCGGCGCCCTTGGCCATTCCGAGCACGAGCTTGAGGCCCGAGAGGCGAAGCGGCCCGGCGCTGCGCAGGCGACTCCGGCGAGCGCCGTCGACGAGCCGAGCGCCCGCGATCATCTCGGAGAGGACCATCGCGACCGTCTGGAGCGCCTCGATCTCGACGTCCTCGTAGCGCCGCGGTTCGGCGTTCTGAACGGCGAGCACGCCGATCGGGCTTTCCAATCGGACGATCGGAACCGCGGCGAGGCTGTGGAAGCGCTCCTCTCCGGTTTCCGGGCGATAGGCGAACGCCGGATGCTCGGCGGCTTCTCCAAGATTGAGGATTCGTCCCTCGGCGGCGATCGTGCCCATCAGGCCCTCGCCCATTCGGAGCCGGGTGACGTGCACGGCCTCTTTGCGCAGACCGTGAGTGGCGAACAGCTCGAGCACATTGTCGCGCAGGAGGTAGATCGAGCAGACGTCGCTCCCCATCGCCTCGGCGATGAGGTCGACGACCTTGTCGAGCTTCGACTGCGCCGAGCCGCGCTTGGCCATGATCTCGTGGAGGCCGGTCAGGATCTCGCGAGCGGAAGCGGCGGCGGTGGAGGCCATGCGCGCGGGCTAACAGATGCGCGTCGCGGATTCTATGCGCGAGCGCCGAGAGCGCCACACCTGATTGCGCCCATATCGCATAGGCCATAAGCTTGCGCCGCGGCGCAGGGGCGAGGGATGGCGGACGTCTTCGTTTCGTACAAGGCGGAAGACCGGCGGCGAATCCGGCCGCTGGTCCAGTGCCTTCAGGCCGACGGCTATTCGGTCTGGTGGGACGAACGGATCGGCGCCGGCGACGCGTGGCGCGAGACGATCGAGCGCGAGCTCGACAGTGCCCGCTGCGTCATCGTCGTCTGGAGCAAGCGCTCGGTCGGGTCGGAGGGCGGATTCGTCCGCGAGGAAGCGAGCCGTGCGCAGCGGCGGGGCGCCTATGTCCCTGTGCTGATCGACGCGGTCGACCCGCCGCTTGGCTTCGGCGAGAAGCAGGCGAGCTCGCTCCGCGGCTGGAAAGGCGAGTGCTCGGACTCGCGATATCAAGCGGTGCAAAGCGCCGTAGTCCGCCTTGCAGGAGCGGGATCGAAGGAGACGACGGAGCGGCGGGCGCCGGTAAGCCGCAGAGCCGCGCTGATCGGCGGCGGCGTCGCGGTTGCGGCCGTAGCAGCGGTCGGCGGCTGGGAATTGCTCAGGCGCTCATCGGCGTCGGCCGAGAAGAGCATCGCGGTCCTGCCGTTCGCCAACCTCAGTGGCGATCCGAAGCAGGCCTATTTCTCCGACGGAGTCGCCGAGGAGATCCGAAGCGCACTGACCCGGCTCGGCGGCCTCACGGTGATCGGAAGCTCGTCATCGGAGGCAGTCCGCAACGAGGACGCGAAGACCGCCGCAAGCAAATTGGGAGTCGCCAACATTCTGACGGGCAGCGTCCGGGAAACTCCGTCGACCATCCGGATCACCGCCGAGCTGATCGACGGCCGTTCAGGCGCGGACCGCTGGTCGCAGGACTACGACCGCTCGCCCGGTGACTCGATCAAGATTCAGACCGACATCGCCGCGAACGTCGCGACCGCGCTGAAGGGCGCGCTTGGCCTGGCGGCGCGTGCGGCACTGTCGGTTGGAGGAACTCAGAACCCCCAAGCGCAGCGGCTTCTGCTTCAATCGGCGAAAATTGATGGCTTTTCGCGCGCGGGTCTCGATCGCGGACTCGGCCTGATCAACCAGGCGATCGCGCTCGATCCAACATATGCGGATGCCTATGCCCGGAAAGCGCGACTTCTCACTGTCATGGCCGCCCGCTTCTCCAGCGGAGCGTCTAAAGCTGACGCGGATCGAGCAAGCGCCGATCTCGCTGCTGACCGCGCGCTTGAATTAGCGCCGAGGCTTCCGACCGCGCATGCTGCAAAAGCAGCCGTCTATAGCGCGAGATTCCAGATGAATGCCGCAGGCAAGGAATTCGAAAAGGCCCTCTCGCTTGCTCCTGACGATCCAACGTCATTGGCCGCTTACGCTGACTTCGTCGCTTCTCGCGGTCAGGTGGCCCAGGCTCTGCGGATCGCAGACAAGGTGGGGCACATCGAGCCGCTAAGCGGCACTGCTCATTCGCTGAGAGCATTCCTCTTGTACGTAGGCCACCGCTATCCCGAGGCGCTCGCCGAGGAAGAGCAGATCGCGCGCCGATGGCCCGAGCACCTGGTGCCTCTGCTGTACGCTCAAATTCTCATACAACTGCACCGCGAAAAGGAAGCGGGACCGTGGCTTGCCCGATCCGATCCAACGAGCAAGATCCGCCTGGCCGTCGAAGGCATACTTTCCGCGAGAGCAGGCGACGTGGGCGGCGCCTTGGCCAAAAAGGCTGAGTTGCAACGGTTGTACGGGGACGGAGGGGATTATCCTTGTGCGCAGATTGACGCGCAGCTCGGACGAAAGGACGAGGCGTTCGCAGAGCTGGACCGCGCTTGGGCGATGCGGGAGCCCGGCCTTGGCGAACTGTGGTGGCAGCCCTGGTTCGATCCCATCCGGTCCGACGCGCGCTTCGCCGACCTGCTTCGAAAAATCCAATCTTCCGAACTGAATTCTGCCTAGCGCACCGCGAACAGGTTGTTCGACCGGTCCTTGTCGGGGATCTTGTGATCGGGGTCGAGCTCGGCGCGGACGATCGG
>DASUIC010000151.1:0-17616 GCA_036273215.1 Sphingomicrobium sp. | reverse complement strand
CTAAGCGTCCGCTTCCGCCGGCTGCATCACCTGCGCCGGCGCTTTGCCCTGCTGCATCTGGCGGCCGAACACTTCGCGCATCTGGGCGAGTGAGAAGAGGTGGGCGTAGATGAGCGGAAGAAGGCCATTCTGGTTCATCCTCCTCAGCTCGTCGCCGCGCAAATTTCTCAGCTTCTCCTCGTCGATCATTCGGAAGCCGCGGTAGATGAAGGGCTGCTGAGCGCCTTCGGGCTGGATCGCGACCTCGCCGTCCATCAGGAGGTCGGCCTTCGTCAGCTCCTCCATGAAGGCTCCGGTGCGCTGGCCCGCGGCTTCGAACTGCTCGCAGAATTGGAGGATGGCTTTCGTCGCCTCGCTCGGCTGGTCGCCGTCGAACAGCGCCTCGCCTTCCTCGAAGTCGCCGACGGCGTCGGCGCTCGGATCGAAGCACAGCGACAATTCGTCACTGTCGGGCCTCAGACGCGCGAGCAGGAATGGATAGCGCCGGACATAGGCCGGGATATAGATGTGGCTGTCGAGCGGTCGGCCGTTCTCGTCGAGGAAGACGTTGACGCCCTCGTTCAACCCGAACAGCGCGATCGGGATGGGATTGTCGCCGACCGAAAAGACGATGGGGAAATATCGCTGCACCAGCGTGAACTCGTCGACCGTCACCGGAATTGCGTGGGTGGTGCCGACCTGCGCCATGCGCAGCACCGTGCGAACCTTCATCTTGCCATGCTGGGTGACGTTCAGCGGTTCGATCGCGCTATAAAACAGCGGCAGGCTCTGGGTCGGGGCGGCGGTCGCCATCTTGAGATCGTCTCCTGGGGACCGGACTTACGGCTCCGCTCATTCGCGAACCCGCCGGTTAAGCAATCGAGGCGCGCATCTATTGACCTTGGCGGAGATAGGCAAGCGGCCGATCGGGACGGCGAGGAGGACGAAGCCGGTCAGTTCATTGAACATTCAAGGCTTCGCTGCGAATCCGGCCTCTACCTTTAGTGGGGTCGAGGTGACTGCCGGGACATTGCTGAGCTTCGTGCCGCTTCTGCTCGGCCTTTTCGCCGTGCAGCCCGGCGCCGTCGAACAGACGGTCACCCGCCTGGTCATCCAGGACGAGGTGATCCTTCGCGTGCCCGTTCAGCCGCGACAATTCCTGCCGCAGATCGAATGGATCGAACACAAGGGGCCCAAATGCATCCCGACGGACGGGATCCGCGGCGCTCGGCTGTTCAGCGCGGCCCAGGTCGACTTCATCCTCGACAAGCGCACTCGCGTCCGCGCCGAGCTCGACGAGGATTGCCCTGCCCTCGATTTCTACGGCGGCTTCTATCTCCAGCCGCAAGACGACCGGATTTGTGCGGGTCGCGACGCGGTGCATTCGCGAATGGGGGGAAGCTGCACGATCGAGCGATTCCGTCAGCTGGTGCCGCGCATCAAGCGCTGAAGTTCGGCCGATCGGGAGGTTATCGGCTGCGCGGACCACCTCGCGCGGGAGGGGAGAGATCGGAGGAACATCCGGGCAGTCCGCGCATCCGATGGTCGCGGTCTAGGGCCGGGCGCCTGACCTTTACCCGTTCGGCCGGTTACAAAAGGGCAATGTGACCGCCATCGCGCCTCAGCGACAGCACCACGCGCAAGCCCGGACCATTGTCCTCCAGGCGAATGTCGCCCCCGTGGAGCCGGGCGACGGCACGCGCGAGCGCGAGGCCGAGGCCGCTGCCCTCCGTGGTTCGGGATTCGTCGAGGCGGCGATACTTCCGGACCGCATCCTCGCGAAGGTCCGACGGAATTCCCGGCCCCTGGTCGGCAACCCACAGGTCCACCATATCGCCAGCGTTGCTCACCCCCAGTTCGATGTCCCCCGCTCCATATTTGAGGGCGTTGTCGACCAGGTTCGCGACGGCTCGCCCGATCGACTGCCGATTGCCGTTATAGGCGACGCTTTTCGGCTGCCCCATGCGGATTGCGTTTCCCCGCTCCTCGGCGAGCGGCGTGTAGATCTCGCAAATGTCCGAAAGAAGCGCGCGCAGGTCGAAATCCTCGAAGTCCTGACGCCCGGCGCCCGTCTCGGTTCGGCTGATTTCCAACGTCGCCGAGATCAACCGGAGCATGCCGTCGACATCGAGCGAGACCGCATCGAGGGCCTGCTGCTGAGCCTTGCCGTCGCCGGCAGCGAGGGCCCGTTCCATGTTGGCGCGCATCCTCGTCAGCGGCGAGCGCAGATCGTGTGCAAGCGAATCGGTCACCAGCCGAAGCTGCTCGACCAGCTCCTCGATCCGCTCGAGCATCGCGTTGATCGCGCCCGCGAGCATCGCGAACTCAGCATCCTCGACCCGCTCGTCGAGGCGGTGGCTGAAGTCCCCGCCGGCGATCCGCGCGGCGACATTGCCAATCGCCCGGGCGCGGCGTTCGGTGAGCTTGAGCACGAACCATCCTCCGATGAGGCCGAGCGGGATGGCAAGCAGCAGCGCGCCCAAAAGCGCTTCGATCAGCGACGCGCGCATCCGCTCGCGATCCTCGATGCTCGTCCCCAGGAGCAACCGGTAGCCGGCGGGTAGAGCAACCGCTCGAAGGGCGAACAGCTCGGTCCTGGCCTGTCCTTCGGGATAGAGGCGCATCTCGGCCCAATCGCTGGGCGCTCTCAGGATCGGAGGCCAGGCGGCAATGTTGCCGGCGAGCCGTCGCCCGCGCGGATCGACCAGGAGCACCGCGCCCGCGCGCGCAACGCCTGTGCTGAGCTCCTCGTCGATCGCATCGACCAGGCCGGGCACTCCTGCGCTTGAATAGCCCTGCATCAGATCCTGTTCGCGGTCGTCGATGCGGTCTCGGATGCCCTGTTCGAACAGGCTGTCGGTCTGATGATAGATGAACAGAAGCACCGGGACGCTGATGATCAGGCTGAAGAGCAGCGAGATGGAGGCAATGCGCAGCGGAGCCGCGAGGCGGACTCGCGCGGGCGCGCCAGTCAAGCGGGCGCGCCAGTCAAGCTGCGTCGCTCAGCATGTATCCGACGCCGCGCACGGTGTGCAGAAGCGGCGTCCGCCCCCTGTCGTCGATCTTCTTGCGCAAGCGGCTGATGTGCACGTCGATGACATTGGTGCCGGGGTCGAAATGATAATCCCAGACCTCTTCGAGCATCATCGTCCGGGTCACCACCTGCCCTTCGTTGCGAAGCAACAGCTCGAGCAGCCGGAACTCGCGCGGCTGGAGGTCGACGCGCTCGCCCCCGCGTTCGACGCGGCGCGAGAGAAGGTCCATGCTGAGGTCGGCGCAGGCGAGCCGGGTCACGACCGAGCCGCCGCCGGCGGCTCCGCGACGCTGAAGCGCCTCGACGCGCGCGAGCAGCTCGGAAAAGGCGAAGGGCTTGGAGAGATAGTCGTCGGACCCGGCCTTTAACCCCTTCACCCGCTCGTCGGTCGAGCCGAGCGCGGACAGGATGATGACGGGCGTATCGACCCCGGCCGCGCGAACGGCACTCAACATTGCAAGGCCATCCATCCCCGGAAGCATTCGGTCGAGCACGATCGCCGCGTACGTGCCGTCAGTCGCATGGAACAGTCCATCCCGACCGTCACCAGCCGTGTCGACCACATAGCCGTTCTGCTCGAGGCCTTTGACGATATAGTCCGCGGTGGTCGCGTCGTCCTCGACAACCAGAATCTTCTTGCTCACCGGCTCCCCCGGTTGGCGACCGTCACCCGTTGCCGGAGCGGGCCGGCAACTGCACGACCGCGTGCTGACCGTGACGGTTGATTAACACCGTCGTTGCCGCCGGTCCAAGCACAGCCACTGCGGAGTCGAAGTCCGACGGGTCCTTGCCACCGATTTCTTCGACAAAGTCGCCGACGCGAATGCCGGCGCGCCAGGCACGGCCGCCGCTCGCGACGCTGGTCACGACCATGTCGTCGGCCTGGCCCTCGCCGCCAAGCAGACGCTCGGAGGTCGGGTCGAGCGGCTCGAGCGTCGCATCCAGAGCTGCATCGAGGCTGAGCAGAGCCCTTGCGCGGTGTGAAGCGGGATTTTGGACACGGATCGAGCGGATCGCGAATGCCGCCGCGATCACGACCGCGATGCACAGGATCAGGAAGACGATTCCGCTGGTAAGATGCCTCTGCGGGTGAATGTCCTGCATGTCCTGACCTGCGCTCCGTTTACCTGTCGGCGCGCGTGAGGGAGAATGACAAATGTGTAACATCGAAGGAAACTGAAGCTGCCGCGGCCGCGCTTGGAATGAGGGCATCGAGGCCCCACATTCCTTGACAAGCGTTCGGGCGTGGGCCTAGCCCCGTCAAGGCGATCGCCGCATCGGCCATAATAGGCCGCGGCTCCATTTTTCCCGGATTGTTCAATGTCTTTTGCCGACCTCGGCCTTTCAGAAGAATTGCTCCGCGCGGTTGCGGACAGCGGCTATGGCGAGCCGACCCCGATCCAGAGCGCGGCGATCCCTTCGGTGCTGATGGGCAAGGACCTGGTCGGGATCGCGCAGACAGGAACCGGCAAGACCGCGGGCTTCGTCCTGCCGATGATCGACATCCTGCATCACGGCCGAAGTCGCGCCCGAATGCCGCGGTCGCTGATCCTGGAGCCGACGCGCGAGCTGGCGATGCAGGTAGCGGACAATTTCGAGAAATACGGCAAATACCACCCGCTCTCGATGGCGCTGCTGATCGGCGGCGTTCAGATGGGCGACCAGGTCAAGGCGCTCGAGAAAGGCGTCGACGTGCTGATCGCGACGCCCGGGCGCCTGATGGACCTGTTTGGCCGTGGCAAGATCATGCTGACTGACTGCAAGCTGCTGGTCATCGACGAAGCCGACCGCATGCTCGACATGGGTTTCATCCCGGACATCGAGGAAATCTGCTCCAAGCTCCCGAGAGACCGCCAGACCCTGCTCTTCTCGGCGACCATGCCGCCGCCGATCCAGAAGCTCGCACAGAAATTCCTCAACGAGCCGAAAAGAGTGGAAGTCGCGCGCCCGGCGACGGCGAACATCAATATCGACCAGCAGCTCGTCCAAGTCAGGGCGGACAAGAAGAAGGATGCGCTAAAGGACATCCTTCGCACTGCCGAATTCAAGAATGCGATCCTCTTCTGCAACCGCAAGACGACGGTTCGAGAGCTCGCTTCGAGCCTCCGGCGCTCCGGGTTCAGCGCGGGGCAGATCCAGGGCGACATGGACCAATCCGACCGGATCGCCGAGTTCGACCGGTTCAAGCGCGACGAGATCAACATCCTCGTGGCCTCGGACGTCGCCGCGCGTGGACTCGACGTCAAAGGCGTAAGCCACGTCATCAACTATGATGTCCCGTGGCAGCCCGACGATTATGTGCACCGCATCGGCCGGACCGGCCGCGCGGGGGCAAAGGGAATCGCGATCACGCTCGCCACGCCTGCGGATTCGGAGCTGATCGACAGGATCGAAAAGCTCACCGGTCAGAAGATCCAGCGGATCGGTAAACCGACAGAGATCGAGAAAGCCCCCGCGCCGGCGGAAAACCCTTCGCCCAACTCCAACAAGCGGCCCTCGAAGCGCCCGAAGAAAGAAGAGCCGGAAGCCAAGCCGGAGAAGCGGTCCGAACCTGCTGTCGAAGATATCAAGAGCGAGTGGAACGGGCCGATGCCGAGCTTCCTCTCCATAAGCGCCGACCAGGCACATCCCTGACACTGGAAAGCCGCGCTCGCGGTTCCTAGCTGCCCTCCCTGACAAAAAGGGACCGCAGCATGACCGAATACTTGCCGCCGAAAGTGTGGAGATGGGAGCAGCCGAGCGGCGGCCAGTTCGCCAGCATCAATCGCCCTATCGCCGGCGCGACCCACGAGAAGCAGCTGCCGGTCGGAAAGCACCCGCTCCAGCTCTATTCATTGGCGACCCCCAATGGGCAGAAGGTCACGATTCTGCTCGAAGAGCTGCTCGAGAAGGGCCACAGCGGCGCGGAATATGATGCCTGGCCGATCCGCATCGGGGACGGCGACCAGTTCGGAAGCGGCTTCGTGGCCGTGAACCCCAATTCCAAAATCCCGGCGCTGGTAGACCGCACCGGTCCAAAACCCATACGCGTGTTCGAAAGCGGCGCGATCCTCGTCTATCTCGCGGAGAGATTCGGCGAATTCCTGCCTCCGTCAGGCCCAGAGCGCGCGGAGACGCTGTCATGGCTCTTCTGGCAGATGGGCGCGGCGCCGTTCCTTGGCGGCGGCTTCGGCCATTTCTTCGCTTATGCGCCCGAGAAAATGGAATATCCGATCAACCGCTATTCAATGGAAGCCAAGCGCCAGTTCGATGTCCTGAACCGCCGGCTCTCTGACAGCGAATATATCGCGGGTGACGACTACACGATCGCAGATATGGCGATCTGGCCCTGGTACGGAGGAGTCGCGCTCGGCCGCAGCTACGAAGGCGCGGACGTGTTCCTCGCCACGCACGAATATGAGCACGTGATGCGCTGGGCGAAGCAGATCGATGCGCGGCTGGCAGTGAAGCGCGGGCGGATCGTCAACAAGCTGACCGGCAATCCTGCCGAGCAGCTTCACGAGCGCCACGATTCGAGCGATTTCCACCTTCGCACCCAGGACAAGCTGGAACCCGTCGACGAAAGCGAGAGCGTGAAGGACGACGCGATTTAGCTTCGACGGTAGCGCTCGAGGAATTCGCTTGCGAAGGATTGCAGCCGCTGCCCGGCGATCGCGTGCCGAAGCCCCTGCATCATCCGCTGGTAAAACCAGAGGTTGTGCTCGGTGATCAGCATTGCGCCGAGGATCTCACCTGACTTGACCAAATGGTGCACATAAGCGCGCTCGAATTGCGTGCAGGCCGGGCACGGACAGTCCGGTTCGATCGGGTCGCTGTCCTCAGCGAACCGCGCATTGCGCATGTTGAGCGGGCCGTCGGCAGTGAAGGCCTGACCGGTGCGGCCGGACCGCGTAGGAAGAACGCAGTCGAACATGTCGATACCGCGGGTCACCGCCTCGACCACGTCGTCCGGCTTGCCGACGCCCATCAGGTAGCGCGGCGTGTCGGGCGGCAGCATTTCGACGGCGAAGTCGAGGCAGCCGAGCATCGCCTCCTGTCCCTCGCCAACGGCGAGGCCGCCGACAGCATAGCCGTCGAAGCCGATCTCTATCAGCGCTTCGGCGGAAGCCCGCCGCAACCCCTCGTCGAGCGCGCCCTGCTGAATTCCGAAGATCGCCGACCGCTCCGCATGTTCGCCGCCGCGATCGAATTCCTCCCTGCTCCGCTTCGCCCAGCGCATCGACCGCTCCATCGCCTCGCGCTGCTGCTCCACCGTCGACTTCGTCGGCACCAGCTGGTCGAAGGCCATCACGATGTCCGAGCCGAGCACCCGCTGCACCTCGATCGACCGCTCTGGAGTCAGCATATGCGTCGACCCGTCGAGATGACTCTTGAAGCGGACGCCCTCTTCAGTCGTCTTCGTGAGCTCGGACAGGCTCATCACCTGGTAACCGCCGCTGTCGGTCAGGATCGGCCGCTCCCAGCCCATGAACCGGTGCAGACCGCCGAGCTTCGCAACCCGCTCGGCGCCTGGGCGAAGCATCAGATGATAGGTATTGCCGAGGACGATGTCGGCGCCGCTGGCGCGCACTTCATCCGGCCGCATCGCCTTGACCGTCGCCGCTGTCCCGACCGGCATGAAGGCCGGAGTGCGGATATTCCCTCGTTCCATCGCAATCACGCCGGTTCGGCAGACTCCGTCCGCCGCAGCAATGGAAAAGGAAAATCGGGTCATACGCGCCGCTTAGCGGCTCTTCCGCTTGCCGCAAATTCCAGCTTGAGAGAGCGACGCCGGGCATTATGTCGGAGCCAATTCGATGTGCTAGAGGTTAGGACTTGATGCCGCAGATCGACGACATCGCCAGGTTTGCGTTCATCGTCGGCGCGCCCCGGTGCGGGACCACTACGCTGGCGAATTTCCTCAAGGCGCATCCGGACGTCTGCTTCCCGATGATGAAGGAGCCGCATTATTTCGCTCAGCACGACCTCACCGGCCTGAGCTTTCCCGAGCTCGTGGAGACGGTCGAATCGGAATATCTCGCGCGTTACTTCCCCCATTGTCACGGCAGCGCCCACACTGCGGCCGACTGCTCGGTATCCTACCTCTATGCGCCCGAGCAGCTCGAGCCCGTACTTAGGCTGTGGCCGGACTCGCGTTTCGTGATCACGCTTCGCGACCCCATGGACATGCTGCCATCGCTCCATAAGCGGCTGCTTTTCCTGGGGGACGAGACCCTGACCCGGTTCGAAGACGCCTGGACCGCGGCTCCTGATCGGGCTGCGGGAAAGCGGATTCCCCGAAAGTGCATCGAGCCGCGCTGGCTGCGCTACGACGAGGCGGCCCGCTACTCGACCTATCTCGAGCGCCTGTTCGCGACGGTTGGGCGTGAGCGGTGTCTCGTGCTTTTGTTCGACGACCTCGCCGCCGATCCACTCGGCCAATATCGCCAGCTCGCCGATTTCCTCGGCCTGACTCCCCTCGAACAGACAATCGAGCTGACTCCGCGGCGGCGGAGCCATGACGTGCGCTCGATCTGGCTGCAGCGGCTCTTGAAGCGGCCGCCCAAACCGGTGCGCAAATATCTCGCCGGTCCCTACCAGCGGAAGCGCGAGCGCGAGCTCGGCGGCGAGCACTCCGACGGGGCCGCGCTCAATGCCGTCTTCAGCCTTCGCAAGCGCCTTCTGCACTGGAACCGCATCCCCGCGCAGCGGCAATCGATCCCGATCAAGGTCCAGCAGCAAATCCGCGAACAGTTCAGCGGCGACATCGAACGGCTCGAGTCCCTGACCGGACGCGATCTGGGCCACTGGCTCCAGCTTAGCCCCGAAGCCGAGGGGACCAAGTCGCGAAATTCCTCCGCTCGGCTGCGCCCGAGCCTCACCGCGGCGGAGTGAAGGTCGTCATTCAGGCACGAGAAGGCTCGCGTCTCCATAGGAATAGAAGCGGTAGCCCGCCTCGATCGCATGGACGTAGGCCGCTTTCATCACCTCAAGGCCCATCAGCGCGCTGACCAGCATGAACAGTGTCGAACGCGGCAGGTGGAAGTTGGTGATCAGCCCGTCGATTGCCCGGAAGCGGAAGCCGGGCGTGATGAAGATGTCGGTCTCGTCCTCGAACTCGCCGATGGTCCCCCGCTCGTCAGCCGCGCTCTCGAGGAGCCTCAGGCTCGTCGTGCCGACCGCGATCAGGCGGCCGCCTGAAGCACGCACACGATTGAGCCGCTCGGCCGTCGCAGCGTCGATCCGCCCCCATTCGGAGTGCATCTTGTGCTCGGCGATGCGCTCGCTCTTGACCGGAAGGAACGTGCCGGCGCCGACGTGAAGCGTGAGTGTCTCACGGCCAATCCCACGGGCATCGAGCGCGTCCAGGAGTCGCGGCGTGAAATGCAGTGCGGCGGTGGGGGAGGCGACCGCGCCCTCCTCCCGAGCGAACATCGTCTGATAGTCTTCGCGATCGGCATCATCGATCGGTCGTCGCGATGCGATATAGGGCGGCAACGGCATTCGCCCCGCGCGTTCGAGCAGCAGCTCGACGGGCTCCGCACCGTGAAAGTGGAGCAGCGCCGACCCGTTCTCGCTCTTGTTGATCACCGAGGCAGCCACATCTTCGCCGAAGTCGATCGTCTCGCCGGCGCGGACCCGTTTTGCATTGCGAAGAAAGGCCTGCCATTCGCGCGGTCCTTCGCGCTTGTGCAATGTCGCGCCGATGCTCGCGTCTCCACGCCTGCCCTCGAGCTGCGCCGGAATGACCTTGGTGTCGTTGAAAACGAGCACGTCGCCGGACTTCAGCAGATTCGGAAGATCGAGCACCTGATGGTCGGAAATCTCCGTCGCATGGACAAACAGCAGCCGGGCACTGTCGCGCGGCCGGGCCGGCCTCAGCGCGATTCGCCCGGCGGGAAGATCGAAGTCGAAATCCGCGACGCGCATGGCCGTCGCCGCTTAGCCGCCCAGGTAAGCCTTCACAATTTTTGTCGGCTCCGTCGGCGGCTCGCCCGGAGCGATGCTGTCGACCGAGTCCATTCCGGAGATCACCCGGCCGATGACGGTGTAATTGCCGTCCAAACTGGAATTGGGCACGAACATGATGAAGAACTGGCTGTTGGCCGTATCGGGGTCCTCGGTCCGGGCTGCGCCGACCGTTCCTCGAAGGAACGGCACGGAGGTGAATTCGGCCTTGATGTTGGGCAGGTCGGACCCGCCCTCGCCGGTGCCCTTGGGGTCGCCCCCCTGCGCCATGAAGCCGGGGATCACGCGGTGGAAGGTCAGGCCGTTGTAGAAGCCGCGGCGGATCAACGTCTGGAACTGCTTGACGTGGTTGGGCGCGAGATCGGGCCTCAGCAGAATCTCGATTTTGCCGCCGCTGGATAACTCGAGGAACCAGTGGTTCGCGGGGTTTGCGACGACCTGCGCCGGCGGCTCAATGCTCGGCGCTGGCGCTGGCGCTGGCACCGGCGCAGGAGCGGCCGCGATCAGAAGCGCCATCAACGGCGCTGCGAACAAGACTTTAGCGAACATGTTCCTCCCCGAATTCCCCAGTGCGTGGTGCCGCGCAATCGCTGACTTCAGCGTGAACCGCCGTTCAAGTGCCGGCGTACGTCCGCGGCGACCGCCGGAGTCACGAACTTGTCGATCGACCCGCCGTAGCGCGCGATTTCCTTTACCAGCTTGGACGCGATCGGCTGGAGCGACACATCGGCCATGAGGAAGACGGTTTCGATAGTGTCGTTCAGCTGCTGATTCATGCCCGCCATCTGGAACTCATATTCGAAGTCGGCGACCGCCCTTAGCCCCCGGAGAATCGCGGTGGCGCCCTGCTCCTCGGCGAATTCCATCAACAGCGAATCGAACTCGACCACGGCGATCTGGCCGGGAATGTCCGCGGTCTCGCGGCGGACCATCTCCAGCCGTTCGGCGACCGTGAACATCGGCTCCTTCGACGGGTTTGTCGTCACTCCAATGACCAGCTTGTCGACCAGGTGAGCGCCGCGCCGAATGATGTCGAGGTGCCCGAGCGTGATGGGGTCGAACGTTCCCGGATAGACTGCGACCTTCAAGCGTGCCCCCCTCGCCTAATGATCGCGTTCTATCGCGAAACGGGCGATCGCGCGAAGCAAATCGGCTTCGCGGCCATGGCCGGAAAGATGCTCGATTGCCTGGCTGACGAGGACCGCGGCCTGCTGCCGGGCACGATCGGCGCCGAGCAGCGACACGAACGTCGCCTTGCCCGCATTGGCATCCTTTCGCGTCGGCTTGCCCGCCGCAGTCTCATCGCCGCTGTGGTCGATCAGGTCGTCGGCGATCTGGAAGGCGAGGCCGATGTTCCGCGCATAGCCGCGATATGGCGTTCGCGCCTCGATCGGCAGCTTGACCATGATGCAGGCCGCCTCGACCGCATATTCGATCAACGCTCCGGTCTTGAGCTGCTGAAGCCGGGTGATTGCCGGGAGATCGAGCTGCCTTCCCTCCGCGGCGAGGTCCAACATCTGCCCGCCCGCCATTCCTGCGGGGCCCGCCGCTCTCGCCAATTCCAGCACCAGATCGGAGCGCACCCACGGGTCGTCGTGGGTCGCTGGCTGCGCGAGGATCTCGAACGCGAGCGCATGGAGGCTGTCGCCGGCCAGCACCGCCTCGGCCTCTCCAAATGCCTTGTGCACGGTCGCCTTTCCGCGCCTCAAATCGGCATTGTCCATGCACGGCAAATCATCGTGCACCAGCGAATAGACGTGGATCGCCTCGATCGCGCAGCCGACTCGAAGCGCGCGCTGCGGATCGACCGCGAACAGCCGCGAAGCGGCAATGGTCAGCAGCGGACGGAGCCGCTTGCCCCCGCCGATCGCCGCATGGCGCATGGCTTCGAACAGCTGCTCGCGGCCGTCGCCGGTCGGCGCGAGCACCCTGCCGAAAAAGCCGTCCACCTCCGCGGAGACCCGCCGCGCCTCGGTCTCCAGCTCGGCGGCTAGCCGGTCGATGGTTTCAATCGGCATCGAACGGCTTGAGGCCGGACGGCTTTCCGTCACTTGCGAAGGCGATCTGCTCGATCCGCGCTTGCGCGTCCTTGAGACGCGCCTCGCAATGGCGTTTCAGCCTGTCGCCCTCCTGATAAAGCTCGATAGAACGGTCGAGCGGCGCTTCGCCCTTCTCGAGGGTGCGCACGATCTCCTCGAGGCGTTTCAGCGCATCCTCGAAGCTCAGCTGGGTGACATCGGCTGCTGTGGCCATAAGCGGGACTCTTGAGCCTCGCGGTGCGGCGAATCAACTGCCGCTATTCAATCGGCCGGTTGGTGAACGGATCGCGGATGCCGGGGACGATCTCGTCCCTGAGCGCTTCGTCGCCCGCGCCGGCGAGCGCCGCCTCGGCTTCGCGAGCGTGACGCTCGCGCTCCCTGCGGAGCTCTTCGATCAGCGCTTCGCGGTCGCCTTCGAAGCGGGTGTCGACCGGTGCCGCGACGCCGGCTGCCTTCGCCGCCTTGGCGACGGCTGCGTCGAGCTCGCGCTGAGTCGTCAGGCCGAGAGTCACGGGATCCTTCGGCGTGATATTCGCCATATTCCAATGGCTTCGGTCGCGGATCGCTGCAATCGTCGTCCGGGTGGTCCCGATCAGACGGCTGATCTGGCCATCGCTGACCTCCGGGTGGTTCTTAATGATCCAGGCGATTCCGTCGGGCTTGTCCTGCCGCTTGCTGACCGGCGTGTAGCGCGGTCCGCGCGTGCGCCGTACCGCCTCGGGCGCCTTCCA
Source organism: Sphingomicrobium sp. (assembly GCA_036273215.1). Classification (GTDB taxonomy): domain Bacteria; phylum Pseudomonadota; class Alphaproteobacteria; order Sphingomonadales; family Sphingomonadaceae; genus Sphingomicrobium. The sequence continues at coordinate 4,885 of DASUIC010000151.1, read as the reverse complement.
CATCTGCAACCGATAGTCGGGGTCGTTCTGCCCCTTCTCGATTTCCTCATGGGTCAGCTCGCCGGCGCGGATTGGGTCGCGGCCAGTCAGCTTGGTCGCGGCGGTATCGTCGGCGATCGCCTGGACCTCGAGGATATGGAGCCCGCAGAATTCGGCGATCTGATCGAACGTCAGCGAACTATTGTCGACCAGCCACGCGGCGGTCGCGTGGGGCATCAGGGGCTGGGCCACTGCAATGTCTCCGTATCTTACAAACAAAATGGGCCGCCCCTTTTTGGGAGCGGCCGGCTTGGCGGGCGATGTAGTCCCGCCGGGGAAACCGGGCAAGCCTTCTCAAGCCTCCATCGGCAGGAATTGCGGCAGAGTCATGATCTGCTCCATCCAGCGGATCACGTTGGGATAGAGCTCGAGGTCGAACTCCGCCTCGTCGGCCACATGGGTGTAGGCAAACAGGCAGACGTCGGCGAGGCTGAGGCCCTCTCCGACCAGCCAGTCGCGGTCGTTCAGATGATCGTCCATCAGCTTCAGCGCGGCATTTCCGCCTTGGCGCTTGGTGACCATCTGGTGCCGCTGTGTGTCATTCAGCCGGTCGACCCCGATTTCGTGCATCCAGAAGCGGAGGGTCGCGATGTTGGGCTCGTGATTATACTGCTCCCAGAACAGCCAGCGAAGCATGTCGGCATGGTCGAATGGGTCGGTCGGGATCAGGCTCGATCCGTCCGCGACATAATAAGAGGCGGCGTTGCTCTCCGGGATGAAGCGGTCGCCGACCTGGAGCACGGGGATCCGCCCGTTCGCGTTGATGGTGGCGAGGAACTCGGGCGTCCGGGTCTCGCCTTTCATGATGTCGTATTCGCGCCGCTCAAGCGGCACTCCGACCAGCGCGGCGGCCAGGCGCACCTTGTAGCAATTGCCCGACGCCGCATATTCGTGGAGCACGAGCTTGTCGGTCATGAACCGACCTCCAGCACGATCTTGCCGACATGCTCGCCGGCTTCCATCCGGGCGTGCCCAGCCGCCGCTTCCGTCAGCGGGAAGGTGCTGTCGATCACCGGTTTCAGCCGCCCCCCTTCGACATAGGGCCAGACGGTCTTCGCGATTTCATCGGCGACCATCGTCTTGAACTCGATCGAGCGCGCTCGGAGCGTCGATCCCGTGAGCGTCATCCGCCGCCGCATCACGTCGGCGATCGAGATCTCGGCCTTGGCGCCGCGCTGCGTCGCAATCGATACGTGCCTGCCATCGTCGGCAAGAGCGGCGAGATTGCGCGGCAGATAATCGCCGCCGACCATGTCGAGGACCACGTCGACGCCCTTGTTTCCGGTCAGCCTGCGCACCGGCTCGACGAAGTCCTGAGCGCGATAATTGATCGCCGCTTCAGCGCCGAGGTCGAGCGCGCGCGCGCACTTCTCGTCGGTTCCGCAGGTGACGATCACCTTGAGGCCGAACAGCTTGCCGAGCGCGATCGCCATGGTGCCGATCCCACTCGTCCCGCCATGCACCAGCACCCAATCGCCATCGGCCGCGAAGCCGCGTTCGAACAGGTTGATCCAGACGGTGAACAAGGTCTCGGGCATCGCCGCCGCTTCAGTCAGCGAGATGGCGCCAGGAACCATGAGGCACGTGCCGACCGACCCAACGCAATATTCGGCGTAGCCGCCGCCGGCTACGAGCGCGCAGACCTTCTGGCCGATCAACTCTTCCGCGCCCGCTCCCGCTTCGACCACCTCCCCTGCAAGCTCGAGGCCGAGGATGTCGGGCGCTCCGGGCGGCGGGGGATAGAGACCGCGGCGTTGCAGGATGTCGGGGCGGTTCACGCCCGCGGCAGCGACCTTGACCAGCACCTCGTCGCGGCCGGGCCGCGGCACCGGCCGTTCGACCAGCGCTAGCTCCTCGGCTCCGTCGGGCTGCGGAGCGACCACCGCCATCATCGAGGAAGGAACCGCGTCCGCCACGGAGTGCGCTTATTGACAGCGCGCGGCCGCGGGTCAACGCTTTGCCCGTGGACCTCGACGAGCTCTTCCCTAGCAAACCCGACGACCCGCTGGTCGCGCTCGCCAAGCAGGACCTCGATCCCCTCTCGATCGAGGAGCTGAAGGAGCGCGTCGAGGCGCTGAGGGCGGAGATCGCCCGCGTCGAAGCCCATATGCAGCGAGCGCAGACGCACCGTTCGGCTGCGGAAGAGCTGTTCAAGAAGTCCTAGTTCACCAGTCGCACATCTCCGGCGCGATAATCTGGGGAAAAGCCGGAACGGGCCTCTTGATTGCCGCGCTCTTGCGTATGACATTGATTTCACAAAGCCCGCTGGTCCCCAGAGGGCGGGGAGTGATCGTCTAAATGCCCAGTTTCGCTCGCGAACTCGAACAAACCCTCCACAATGCCCTGGGGGAGGCAAGCAAGCGCCGGCACGAGTATGCGACTCTCGAGCACCTTTTGATCGCGCTGATCGACGACGAGCATGCGTCGAAGGTGATGGCCGCCTGCGGAGTCAGCCGCGACGAGTTGCGCGCCTCGGTGAAGCAATATCTCGACAATGAGCTTGGGGCGCTGGTCGCCGACAGCGCGACCGACCCGACTCCGACCAGCGGCTTCCAACGCGTCGTCCAGCGAGCGATCCTCCACGTCCAGTCCTCCGGCCGCGACGAAGTCACCGGCGCCAACGTGCTCGTCGCGCTCTTCTCCGAGCGCGAGAGCTATGCCGTCTACTTCCTCCAGCAGCAGGACATGAGCCGGCTCGATGCGGTCACCTACATCAGCCACGGCGTCGGCAAGGGCGAAAGCTCGGCGGAGACCCGCCCGCCCGAAGGCGCCGAGGAGAAGAGCGAGAAGGAGAGCGGAAAGAAGGAATCCGCGCTCAAGCAGTTCACCGTCGACCTCAACGAGAAGGCGCGCAACGGCAAGGTCGATCCGCTGATCGGCCGCATGCCCGAGGTTGATCGGACGGTGCAGATCCTGTGCCGCCGGTCGAAGAACAACCCGCTCTATGTCGGCGACCCCGGCGTCGGGAAGACCGCGATCGCCGAGGGCCTCGCGCGCAAGATCGTCGAAGGCAATGTCCCCGAGGTTCTGAAGGGCGCCACGATCTACGCGCTCGACATGGGCGCTTTGCTCGCCGGCACCCGCTACCGCGGCGATTTCGAGGAGCGCTTGAAGTCGGTCGTCTCCGAGCTCGAGAAGATGCCCAGCGCGATCCTCTTCATCGACGAGATCCACACGGTGATCGGAGCCGGAGCGACCTCGGGCGGCGCGATGGACGCGTCGAACCTGTTGAAGCCGGCGCTGTCGAACGGCGCGATCCGCTGCATCGGCTCGACTACCTACAAGGAGTTCCGCAACCATTTCGAGAAGGACCGCGCGCTTCTGCGCCGGTTCCAGAAGATCGACGTCAACGAGCCGACGGTCGAGGACACGATCAAGATCATCGCCGGGCTTCGTTCCTCGTTCGAGCTGCACCATAACGTCCGCTACACGCCCGACGCGGTGAAGAGCGCGGTCGAGCTCTCGGCCCGCTACATCCACGATCGCAAGCTGCCCGACAAGGCGATCGACGTGATCGACGAGGTCGGCGCGATGCAAATGCTGGTGCCGCCGAGCCGCCGCAAGAAGGTGATCACGCCCAAGGAGATCGAGGCGGTGGTCGCGACCATGGCGCGAATTCCGCCCAAGTCGGTCAGCGCCGACGACAAGCAGGTGCTCGAGCACCTTGAGGCAGACCTGAAGCGCGTCGTCTTCGGCCAGGACCTCGCCATCGAGAAGCTCGCTTCGGCGATCAAGCTCAGCCGCGCGGGCCTCCGCGACCCCGACAAGCCGATCGGCAACTATCTCTTTTCCGGCCCCACCGGCGTCGGCAAGACCGAGGTCGCCCGGCAGCTGGCGATGATCATGGGTATCCCGCTTCAGCGCTTCGACATGTCCGAATATATGGAGCGCCACGCGGTCAGCCGGCTGATCGGCGCGCCTCCGGGTTATGTCGGCTACGACCAGGGCGGGCTCCTCACCGACGCCGTCGACCAGCACCCGCACAGCGTCTTGCTGCTCGACGAGATCGAGAAGGCGCACCCGGATCTGTTCAACATCCTTTTGCAGGTCATGGATCACGGAAAGCTCACCGACCACCACGGCAAGACGGTCGATTTCCGGAACTGCATCCTGATCATGACGACCAACGCCGGCGCGGCCGACATGGCGCGCGAGAGCATCGGCTTCGGCGCCGCGACGCGCGAGGACGCGCAGGAGGACGCGGTCAAGAAGATGTTCACGCCCGAGTTCCGTAACCGGCTCGATGCGATCGTTCCGTTCAGCTACCTGCCGCCGGCGGTGGTCGCGCGCGTGGTCGACAAGTTCATCCTCCAGCTCGAGCTTCAGCTGGCCGACCGCAACGTCCACATCGAGCTCGACGACGAGGCGCGGCAGTGGATCGTCGGTAAGGGCTATGACAAGCTCTACGGCGCCCGGCCGATGGGCCGGCTGGTCCAGGAGAAGATCAAGCAGCCGCTCGCCGAGGAGCTGCTGTTCGGCAAGCTCGTCAACGGCGGCGAGGTCAAGGTCCGGATCAAGGACAATGCGCCGAGCTTCGAGATCGTCCCGGCGCCGCCCAAGGCCGCGAAGGTCAAGCCCAAAGCCAAAGCGAAACCTGCCGACGCAAAGAAGAAGGCCAGCGGCGACGCTCCGGCGGGGGAATAGCCCGCAGCTCCCCCTCCCTGGCAGGGAGGGGAAGAAGAGGCGGCCGATCGTCTAGAGTAACGTCCGCAATGGGTGATGGGGTGGACGCCCCCCGACGGCATTGATGTGCCAAGGTGAGGTGTCGTTACTTCACCTGAGGGAGACGTCCATGGAGCAGATTACCACGATCGGACTGGATATCGCCAAGCATGTTTTTCATTTG
>DASUIC010000150.1:0-5029 GCA_036273215.1 Sphingomicrobium sp. | reverse complement strand
GCATGCACGCGATGTGGTGGATGCACAGAAGGGAGCTTGCGCCAGTGCATGACCCCTCCATCACAGCGCCGACGCGCTGCGGTGGCCCTCCCCATCGCTGCTGCGATGGAGAGGATTACCAAACGCGGCTTAGCGCTTCGAGAACTGGAACGACCTGCGTGCCTTGGCCCGACCGTACTTCTTGCGCTCGACCACGCGCGGGTCGCGGGTCAGGAAGCCTTCGCGCTTCACCGTGGTGCGAAGCGCCGGCTCGTACCGGCTCAGCGCGGTCGAGATGCCGTGACGCACCGCGCCCGCCTGGCCCGACAAGCCGCCGCCCTTGACCGTCGCTTCGACGTCGTACTGGCCGCGGCGGTCGGTCACATCGAACACCTGGTTGATGATCAGGCGAAGCGTCGGACGCGCGAAATAGACTTCCTGCTCGCGCCCGTTGATGACGATCTTGCCCGAGCCCGGTTTGAGCCAGACGCGCGCGACCGCGTCCTTGCGCCGTCCGGTCGCATACGCGCGACCATATTTGTCCAGCTGCTGCTCGCGAAGCACTGCCTGGATTTGCGGACCCTGGGTCGATGCACCCTGATCGTCGCCGGCGGGAGCCGCCTCACCCGCTTCTGTCGGCGCAGCTGCGACATCGCTCTCGGCAACCGCGGGGGCCTCGGGCTTGGGGCTGGTCAGCTCGCCGAGGTCGGAGAGCGACTTCTTGTCGGATTTCTTCTCGGCCATCTTATGCGCCCACCTTGTTCTTGCGGTTCATCGACGCGACGTCGAGGACTTGAGGGTTCTGACCGCCGTGCGGGTGCTCGGCGCCGTTGTACAGGTGCAGCGCGCGCATCTGCTCGCGGCCGAGCGGTCCGCGCGGGACCATTCGCTCGACCGCCTTTTCCAGCACGCGCTCGGGGAAGCGGCCCTCGAGCACCTTGCCCGCGGTTACCTCCTTGATCCCGCCAGCAAAGCCCGTGTGCTTGTAATAGATCTTCTTCTCGAGCTTGCGGCCGGTGAAGCGGATCTTGTCGGCGTTGATCACCACGACATGGTCGCCGCAGTCGACGTGCGGCGTGTAGCTCGGCTTGTGCTTGCCGCGAAGGATGTTGGCGATGATCGTCGCGGTTCGGCCGACGACCAGCCCGTCGGCATCGATCAGGTGCCATTTCTTCTCGACCTCGGCCGGTTTTGCCGACCGCGTCGTCTTCATCAGCGCCTTCATGGCTGAGAACCTCTCTTCGAAACGAGAAAAGCGGCACATTGGAGCGCCGCCGTCGCCGCGCTATTTGCGTGCGGGGGCCTGAAAGTCAAGCAAATCCGGGCTGTTGAGCAGAGGTAAAATAGTACCTGCGGCACAGCTGGAACGGCGGCGCAACGGTTGGAACGGAAGTGCTCTGCAGCCGGTTCTCTCCCGAAACAGATATGGGAGGAATGTATGTATATCGGTCTCGGCGGAATCCTCATCCTGATCCTGATCCTGTGGCTTCTCGGCGTCATTTGACGCCCGGCTCCCAGGTTTGATCAGCAATTCGGCCGGCGCGGCCCTTGGCGCATTGCGCGTCACGGCAGCGCCGGCCGACGCATATGCGAACTGATTTAGGTCAAGTCTGAGGAACAGCAATCTGGCGTTCAGGATCGCGCCATAGTTTTTTGTTCCTCGGACACAACAACTTGACTGGAGGATCCGTTCGTGAAGACCATTCGCGCAATCGCCCTCGGCGCCGCCGCCGTTGCGCTTGCCGGCGCGGCCGCAGCCGCGGCACCTTCGAAGACCCACAACATGGACGTGCCGCTGCCCGACGGCTCGGTCGCGCACATCTCCTACGTCGGCAATGTCGCGCCAAAGGTCAGCATCGACCCGCGGCCGCTCGCTTACGGGCAAGACGATTGGGGGATGCCGTTCCCGTCCTTCGCCGGGTTCGACCGAATGATTCAGGAAATGAACCAGCGGACCCAGCAGATGATGCGCCAGGCGCAGCAGATGAGCGCCCATCCCGGAGTCGCTGCTCCCTACATCGCCTCCTACAGCAACCTGCCCGCGGGCCAGACCAGCACCACGGTGGTCTCCGTCAGCAATGGCGGGGCGACCTGCACCCGCTCGACCGAGGTTGTGTCGCAAGGCGTGGGCAAGCCGCCCAAGGTGACGTCGAGCGTCAGCGGGCAGTGCGGACCCGCTGCGGCGCGGCAGCAGGGGCCTGTCACCCGCACCTGAACCGTTCGGCGGCGCGGGTCGTCGCTCCGGCGGAAAATTCATTGGGCTTGCGCGTTGCGTGAGGTGGGGATGCGGCTTAGTGCCGCTGGCGTCGCCGACCCAGCTTCGCACCACGCCTGTTCGAGTTCGCCGGAGAGCAACGCCCAAGTGCCGAGACGCGTCAAGGATTTCATCGACATCAGCGAATACACCTCGCTCGATGACCTGATCCGCTATCTCGAGACGATCCGCGACAATCTTCCGCCGGAGCATCAGGCCGAAATGAAGATCCGCGGCGACGAGGTATTCGGCCGCCGCCTGACGATCAGCTATTTCCGCGAGCAGACCCCCGAGGAGCTTGAGATCGAGTCCCGCTATAATGCGGAGGATGACAAGGACGCCGCGAACATCGAGGAGCTCAGGCGAAGGCTCGATGAAATCCCGTACAAGCTCGGCAAGGCGAACGGCGGCTAGCTCCGCATACCGGCATCATTCACCCGACGCTCTCTTCGACCCACCGCGAGTAGCTCGCGAGGATGCGATCGACCGGCCAGCTGACGACGCACGGCACTTCATAGCTGTGGAGGCCGGCGATGCATGCGATCAGAGAGTCGACGGCACCGTCGGAGGTCTTGAAGATCGCCGCGATCTCTTCCGCTGCCTCTACCTTTCCCTGCCAATGATAGATCGAACGGGTGGCCCCGAGGATGTTGATGCAGGCGGCGAGCCGCTCTTCCACCACCGCCCGGCCGATCCGCTCCGCCTCCTCGGCGTTGGCGAAGACGGCATAGACAGAGACGACGCTCATGCGCGCGCTCGCCCGAGCTCATGCGCGCCCCACACCGTCGCGGCGACGAGCAATGCGCCATTCGCCTGGTGCAGCACGGCCAGCCAGATCGCCACACCGGAGAGGATGGTCAGGATGCCGAGGATGATCTGCGTTCCGAACGCGGAATGGATGGCAATGGACGCGCGACGCGCTTGCGGGACTTTGCGCACCTGCCGAGCGAAGAGAACGAGCACGGCCACGACGACCCATGCCCACCAGCGATGCATGAAGTTCAAGAGGAAAGGGTCGTGGGTCATCGCGAATCCGACTCCGTGGGACCAATCGACTCCCCGCGGGAAGAAATGCCCGCCCATCGCGGGCCAGGTGTTGGATACGTAGCCTGCGCGGAAGCCCGCCACCCACGCGCCGAGCATCAGCTGGACGGACAGGATGACGAGCGCGAACACTCCCCATCCGGTCAGCCGCGCCGGGCGCTCGCCATTCGCTCCCAGCCGACGAAGATCCAGCGCGGTCCAGACGAGGGCGCTCATCAGGAACAAGGCGAACAGCAGGTGCGCCGAGAGCCTGTAAGGACTGACCTCGGTGCGTGAGCCCTCCAGGCCCGACATGACCATGAACCAGCCGACCGCTCCCTGGAGGCCGCCGAGAACGAAGAGGGCGACCAGCCGCCAGCCATAACCTTCGGGAATCTGGCGCTTTACCGCGAACCAGCCGACTCCCACGAAGAAGACCAGGCCGATAATGCGCGCGAGCAGCCTGTGCGCCCATTCCCACAGGAAAATGAACTTGAAGCCCGACAGCGTCATCCCGGCGGGGCCTGCGACCTCGAGATATTGCGGCGTCTGCTGGTAAAGCGCGAACTTGTGCGCCCAGTCGGCATGGCTGAGCGGCGGGACGGCGCCGCTGACCACATTCCATTGGGTGATCGAGAGACCGCTTTCGGTGAGGCGGGTGATGCCGCCAATCACCACCATGGCGAAGATGAGGGCGGCGGTGACAAAGAGAAGGTTGGAGAGTGCCAGCGGGCGTGTCTGGCGCGCGCCGCGAGCGGCGGCTGAGTTCAGTGCTACGGTGTCCATCGGGTGAGCGCCTATTCGCGTGCGGCGGCCTGCGGGGCAAGGCTTGTCGTACCGCTCATGTTATATTGTCACTCTGGCGCTTCGCGACTATATGCCGGCTCACATGACCGAGCAGACGATTTCGACCGGCCGGCTGGACCGGCTCGCCATGGGCATTTCGGGTCTTTGCCTCGTCCATTGCGCGGCGACTGCCGTGCTCCTCGGCCTGCTCGCCTCGGCCGGCGGATTCCTCGGCAAACCGATCTTCCATGAGGTCGGGTTGACTCTGGCGATCATCGTCGGAGCGATCGCGCTGGGCCGCGGAGTCCTGCACCATCGTTTCCTTCTTCCGCTTGCCGTGGGAATGTGCGGGCTGACGACCATGGCCTACGCCCTGACCCTGCCCGAGGGTGGGCTGGAGCCGCTGTTCACCGTCGCTGGAGTGGGCATCCTCGCGCTCGGCCATCGCCTCAACGTGCTCGCGACCGAGAACAGCTTCTGATTGCTTGCTCGCCCAGTGGGCGGAGTCTATTTCGGAACAGACCAGAATGACGCGCCACGACCATCAGCTTCACGAGGGCGAGTCGCTCAAGAGCGCGGCGCGCACGCGGCTGACCCGCCAGGGCGAACAATGGACCGACATGCGCGCGTCGGTGTTCGACGCGCTCGCCAGCTTCGACAAGCCGGCGAGCGCCTATGATGTCGCGGAAGCGGTGTCGAAAGCGCAGGGCCGGCGCGTGGCCGCGAACAGCGTCTATCGGATTCTCGACCTGTTCGTCGGAGCGAACCTCGCCCGGCGGGTCGAAAGCGCCAATGCGTACATCGCCAACCAGCACCCGCAGTGCCTCCACGACTGCATCTTCCTGATCTGCGACAGTTGCGGGCAGACGGTGCACATCGACAACGACAGCGTGGCCGACGAAGTGCGCGAGGCGGCGCGGAGCGCCGGTTTCTCGGCGCCGCGGCCGGTGATCGAAGTCCGCGGCAAATGCGCGGACTGCGAGTGAG